>JBPOFN010000004.1:0-200416 GCA_051251725.1 Thalassotalea sp.
CGCAATTGCGCCGATGGTAGTGTGGGAGTTCCCATGTGAGAGTAGGTCATCGCTAGGCTTCTAATTAAGAGAAGCCCTTCACAAAGTGAAGGGCTTTTTACTTAAAATGTTATTCATTAAATAATTAGTCATAGATAGTGATTTAATTAATAACAGTTTTTAACTGGCGACCATAGCATTGTGGCACCACCTGATCCCATGCCGAACTCAGAAGTGAAACATAATTGCGCCGATGGTAGTGTGGGAGTTCCCATGTGAGAGTAGGTCATCGCCAGTTTCTTTTCATCAAAAAAGCCCAAGTCTTTCGACTTGGGCTTTTTTCGTTTACAGTTACGCTGAAATATCAGAGGAATAATGATGAATTGGCAAGCAAGTATGACTTGGAAAGTTGCAAAACAGCGAGCAGAGCTACTTTTTTCGATCAGAGATTTTTTTAGTGCCCGTTCTGTTATCGAAGTTGAAACCCCACTGCTGTCGCAAGGAACAGTAACTGATCCCCATTTAGATGCTTTTATTACTAAGTATAGTTTTTTAGCTGAAGGTGAAAAACAGCTGTATTTACAAACATCACCTGAGTTTGCAATGAAGCGTTTACTTGCATCGGGATATGGCTGTATCTATCAGCTTTGTAAAGCATTTCGTCATGAAGAACATGGCAGACATCATAATCCTGAGTTTACTATTTTAGAATGGTATAGAGTTGGTTTTGACCACCATCAATTAATGGATGAAATAGAAACATTCTTAATCGCTATCTTAGCTTGTAACAACGCAACTAGGATAAGCTATCAACAAGTCTTTATTGATACACTTGGAGTCGACCCTTTACTTGCGACAAAAGCAGAATGTTTAGCACTTATTAAACAAGAAAATATTTATGATGCTTGGTTAAGTGATATCGATATTGATACTTTATTACAATATATATTTTGCCAGTTAATTGAAAAAAAAATTGGTCAAGCCAGTCCTTGTTTTGTTTATGGCTTTCCGGCATCACAAGCATCATTAGCGAGAATAAATGAACATGACCAAAGAATCGCCAATCGCTTTGAATGTTACTATCAAGGGATTGAGTTATTGAACGGTTTTGAAGAATTAACTGATGCTAATACGCAGCTATCGCGTTTTAATAGTGACAACCAGCAGAGGCTTGCTTTGAATTATCAAGAGAAGCCAATCGATAACCGCTTTATTGCCGCACTAAATAATGGCCTACCGGCATGCTCAGGTGTTGCCCTTGGTATCGATAGGTTATTAATGCTGAAACTGAAAACCAATAGCATAGATCAGGTCTTAACATTTCCAGTTGAACGCGCCTAAATATTTAATAGTGAATAAAGTGTGATATTATCTCGTTTGTGATATAGTATCAAAAGTAAAAAATAATTTATGTTAAGGCTGATCGGAAATGTTAGATAAAATTGGTATTGCGGCAACGTCATTATGTGCATTGCACTGCATTCTATTACCTATATTATTACCAGCGCTTCCACTTTTAGGCCTAAGCTTTTTAGCTGATCATACTTGGGAACATTTCTTTTTAATTGCGACCGCCGTGCTTGGTACTATTGCGTTATTCTCTGGTTTTAGACGCTACCATAAACGCTTATACCCATTCTATTTACTTTATTTAGGTGTAAGTATTTATTGGATTAAACATGATTTTGCTGAACAGTATGAAATTTATTTTATCGTTATCGGTGGGGGCTTAATTGTTGCTGCTCATTTCTTAAATATTAAGTTATGCAATAGTTGTAAAACTTGTACTGTAGAAGAAGAAGCTGAAGCACAAAAAGAAAGCTGTTGTAGTTAGGCTTGTTACTAACTCAAATTTTTGAAGTGTTTCATTAAGCGTAGCTAAGCAGATGTATTAATTTACTTAGCTACCCTTAAGATTAAACTAGATATCCAATTCTTTTAATTTACGTGTCAAAGTATTCCTTCCCCATCCTAATTTTTTCGCTGCTTCTTGTTTATGACCTTGGGTAAAACTTAGCGCGCGTTTTAGCATAATTCGCTCAAACTCAGGTAAAGAATGATCTAAGATATCGGTTTTACCAGAATGTAACTGTTCGTCCACCCAAGATTCTAAAGCACTTTGCCAACTAACATCGGCATTGATAGCTCTTGGCGTATCTTTAAGCTCGACAGGCAGATCTTCTACTAGTATTTCTTGACCACTTGCCATAACGGTTAAAAATCGACAGATGTTTTCTAATTGTCGAACATTACCAGGCCATTGACACTGTTTTAAAAACTCGACGGCCTTTTTATGTAAACTTTTTGTATCAACACTTAATTCAGCTGCTGCGAGCTTTAGGAAATGCTTGGCAAGTTGATGGATGTCTTCTTTACGTTCACGTAAACTTGGTAAATGGATTTTTATTACATTTAAGCGATGAAATAAATCTTCACGGAATTCACCTTTTTGCACTAGTACTTCAAGATTTTGATGCGTTGCGGCAATAATACGAACGTCAACCTGAATTGGCGAGTGACCACCTACTCGATAAAATTGTCCATCGGCTAAAACTCGTAATAATCGAGTTTGAATGTCGAGTGGCATATCGCCAATTTCATCTAAAAAGAGCGTACCATTATGCGCTTGTTCAAAGCGACCTTGTCTAATGCTATTCGCGCCAGTAAATGCGCCTTTTTCGTGACCAAATAACTCAGACTCAATTAAATCTTTTGGAATCGCAGCCATATTTAGTGGAATGAAAGGCGCCTTTGTTCTTGGGCTGTGAGAATGTAGTGCATGCGCCACCAATTCTTTACCTGTCCCTGATTCGCCATTAATTAATACACTGATACTAGAACGTGATAAACGGCCGATAGCACGAAACACTTCTTGCATGGCAGGAGCTTCACCAATAATGCCTGCGGCTGGTGAACTGGTGTCTAATTTCCCTTTTTGTGCATTTTGTTCGCGCGCATGGGTGATCGCTCTTTTTGTTAATGAAAGAGCTTCATCAACATCAAAGGGTTTAGGTAAATATTCAAAGGCACCATTATGGTAGGCATTAACCGCGCTGTCTAAATCTGAATGCGCGGTCATGATGATCACGGGAATTTCAGGGAATTGCTGGTTAATTTTCCCGAGTAAAGTCATGCCATCCATTTCAGGCATGCGAATATCTGAAATTATCACTTCAGGCTGGCTATGATCTAACGCTATTAATAAGTTATTAGCGTTATCGAAAGAAGCGACACTGATATTTGCGCCCGAGAGCGCTTTTTCTAAAACCCAGCGTATAGAGCTATCGTCATCTACAATCCAAACTTGTTCGCTTATCATTTGTTAATCTCTTCTGAAATGGGTAATAAAATAGTGAAATTGGTATTTCCTGGGCGGCTTTTACAAGATAGTTTTCCATGATGCTGATGTATTAGCGTTTGAGAAATGGAAAGCCCGATACCGGTACCGTTAGAGCGACCAGTTACCATAGGATAAAACAACGTATCTTGTATTTCTGGCGGAATGCCCGGTCCATCGTCAATAATGTTAATATTAACGCATAAACGCGCTTTTCTCCCATTGATAGTCTGATTACTCGCTATTCGCGTTTTTAATGTGATATTGCCTCCGGCAGGGATCGCTTGGATGGCATTACGAACAATATTTAAAACAGCTTGTTGTAATTTTTCTTCGTCGAATTCAATTTCTGGAATTGATGGATCATAATCTCGATGTAAATTGATGTTTTTAGGGTTATCGAATTTTACTAGCTGATGAACTTTCTCTAGCACCTGATGAATATTTTGTAGTTTGATCACCGGTAACTGATTTGGTCCTAATAAGCGGTCGACTAAATTTGTTAAGCGATCCGCTTGTTCGATAATCATCCCTGTGTATTCTTGTTGAGCTTCTGTTAATTCGCGATTGAGTAACTGTGCCGCGCCGCGCAAACCGCCAAGCGGGTTTTTAATCTCATGGGCGAGTCCTTTAATTAAATCACGTCCTGATTCCCATTGCTGTTGTTGAAAAGCTTCAATACTTATCATTTTCTGTTTGTCGATTTGTCTTAATTCTAATAACAAGTGCGGTTTGTGATTAAATTCAACTGATGAAGCACTTAACTCAACAGAGATACTTTTATGAGAAAAGAAATCAAGTACCACATCGCTATCAGTAAACTCTTGGCCAGTAGTTAATAACTGTTGGAAGCGATCGTTTGTTATTGAGCAATAGAAAAATGCTTCATTTATTCTGTTGCCGTATAATTTATCAAAACTTTTTACTAATAATGCTTCAGCTGAGGGGTTTACGTATTGGATAACTAAGGCTTGATCTAAAACAATAACTGCTGTTGCCATTTGATTGGGCAATTGCTGCTGATATAACATTTTTTTATTCTGAAGATCTCGATAATCGTGCAGCATAAAACCTCTAACGCACCATTTTGGTGCTATATAAAAAAGTTAGTTTAGTTTAAATAAGGTTTATATGCACTTTAATAGGCTTTACGGCAGATCTACTTTGATGCGCGGTGCATATAAAACGTAATGACTTGTGATGATGCAATAACCTTGCCTTTATCGTTAAGTAACTCCATTTTTACTTGATGTTCGCCGCGGTCGACATCTCTGAGAATAAACATGGCTTGTGGTTGTGCCGTTTCATAAGGCTTACCATCTAAATATAGCTGTATAGTATGACCTTGTTTAAAAACAGGTTTTATACGGCCAGCAATATAGATAGAACCAGTATTATCACGTACTGTTGCATGACTTTCAGGCTGGGTGATAGCTACTTGGTAATTTTCTTGAACTATTTTGGGTTTAATATCGAGGATAGAAGTATCGACCGAAGACATAACATTATTATCTTGTTTTACATCCATTTCTTCGGCACCGGCTTTGGGGCTATCAGAAAATACTAAGACGCCAGCTTCATTGCGCCAAACATAGATTTTAGCGGCATTTTTAGCGGGTGTTGTTAGTGATATCATTAACAACAATAAGGTAAAAACGCGTATCAGCACGGAATATACAGTCCTTTTATTTCGATGTTTAGTTAATTTACTTAATTTAGCTTATTTTAGCCACAAAAAAAGCTCACATTAGTGAGCTTTTTAATTTGAGTGTTATTTTATATTAACAGCTGTAGTACATTTGGAACTCAACTGGGTGAGTTGTCATGTTTAATTTTTCTACTTCTTCACGCTTAAGACCAATGTATGCATTGATCATATCGTCATCCATAACGCCACCGACAGTTAAGAAATCACGATCTGCTTCTAAGGCGTCTAATGCTTCTTCTAAAGAAGATGCAACTTGTGGAATTGCTGCTGCTTCTTCAGCTGGTAAGTCGTATAAATCTTTATCTAACGCATCGCCAGGGTGAATTTTGTTTTTGATGCCATCAAGGCCAGCCATTAACATTGCAGAGAATGCTAAGTAAGGGTTTGCTGTTGGATCAGGGAAACGCACTTCAATACGTACTGCTTTTGGTGACGGTACAATTGGAATACGGATTGACGCGCTGCGGTTACGCGCAGAATAAGCTAACATAACAGGTGCTTCAAAACCAGGTACTAAGCGTTTGTATGAGTTTGTTGAAGCATTAGTGAAAGCATTCAATGCTTTAGCATGTTTAATAATGCCACCAATATAATAGATAGCCATTTCTGACAAGCCACCGTATTGATCACCAGAGAACAAGTTAACACCGTCTTTAGCTAAAGATTGGTGAACATGCATACCAGTCCCATTATCGCCAACTAACGGCTTAGGCATAAATGTTGCGGTTTTACCGTAAGCATGGGCTACGTTATGAACAACATACTTGTAGATTTGCACTTCATCTGCTTTTTTAACCATAGTGTTAAAGCGACAAGCAATTTCGTTTTGACCAGCTGTTGCTACTTCATGGTGATGCGCTTCTACTACTAAGCCCATTTCTTCCATAACTAAACACATGGCAGAACGTAAATCTTGTGATGAATCAACAGGTGCTACTGGGAAGTAACCGCCTTTAACGCCAGGACGATGTCCGGTGTTGCCATCTTCATAAGAGGTATTTGAATTCCAAGCTGCTTCTTTATCATCAATAGAGTAGCTTGCGCCGCTCATATCGGCATGGAATTTAACATCATCAAAGACGAAAAACTCTGGCTCTGGGCCAAATAATACAGTATCAGCAAGACCTGTAGAACGCATATATTCTTCAGCACGGTGTGCTACTGAACGTGGGTCACGGCTGTAACCTAAACCAGTAGTTGGCTCAAGAATATCACAACGAATATTTAATGTTACTTCTTCAGTAAATGGGTCTAAAACTGCGGTTGAAGGATCTGGCATTAATACCATGTCAGATTCATTAATACCTTTCCAACCAGCAATTGAAGAACCATCGAACATTTTACCGTCTTCGAAAAAGTCTTCGTCTACTTGGTGATGAGGAAGAGATACATGTTGTTCTTTACCTTTCGAGTCAGTAAAGCGCAAATCAACGAACTTAACGTCGTTTTCTTTGATTAAGTCTAAAACTGATTGTGACATTTAACGTCTCCAGTATAGTTAGTGTGAAATAAAATGGCCTACATTCTATTTTAAGATTTTTTATGGTTATTCTTGTGCTTCTGTAGTTAGTTCTTTTATTGGATAAAACCCAAAATGACAATAAAACTAACCTGTTTCAGCACATTCATAATATTAAATTGCGCTGGAAGTTTAGCCGACAATTAATAGAGTTACTAGTGTCGTTTTACAACAAATGTTTATGGCGGGATATTTTCACCTGAATTCATTAAATAAATCGATAAATCATCTTAATATCTTAGTATTTAAAGGCTTGCTGCGACGGTAAAATCAGCTGTTTTTCTGCTCTTTAATGTAACTAAATTTGAATGCTTTACGGGGAATTTATAAATCTGTCGATAAAGTGTGCTTTATCGAGCTTTTGTCAGGCTTTTCCTCTATAATACTGCCAATTTTTTAAAGTAGACTAAGCAACGCGGAATAACCGTCTTGTTGGCTTGAAAACCAAGCGAGTCTTTTAACCAGTAGATACAAATATGACACAAGTTAATGATGTTCAAAATTTACGTAATATTGCCATAATCGCTCACGTTGATCATGGTAAAACGACCTTGGTTGATAAATTGTTAGGCCAATCAGGTACTTTAGATGCCCGTAGTGGTCTTGAAGAACGTACCATGGATTCAAACGATATCGAAAAAGAACGCGGTATTACTATTCTTGCTAAAAACACAGCAATAAACTGGGGGGATTATCGTGTAAATATCGTAGATACTCCAGGCCATGCTGATTTTGGTGGTGAAGTTGAGCGTGTTATGTCAATGGTTGACTCAGTGCTTTTAATCGTTGATGCGCAAGAAGGCCCTATGCCACAAACGCGTTTTGTAACTAAAAAAGCATTCGCTCAAGGGTTAAAGCCAATTGTTGTTATCAATAAAATTGATAAGCCAGGTGCTCGCCCAGAATGGGTTATGGATCAAGTTTTCGATTTATTCGACAACTTAGGTGCAACAGATGACCAGCTAGACTTCCAAGTAGTATATGCATCAGCTATCAACGGTTGGGCTTCAATGGAAGAAGGCGTTGTTGGTACAGATATGACTCCGTTATTTCAAACAATTGTTGATCAAGTGCCACCGCCAAATGCCGATGCAGATGGTCCATTCCAAATGCAAATTTCTCAACTTGATTACAGCTCATATTTAGGTGTTATCGGTATTGGTCGTATTACTCGTGGCTCTGTTAAGCCTAACCAACAAGTAACTGTTGAAGGTGCAAACGGAAAATTACATAACGGTAAAGTAGGTAAAGTATTTGGATACTTAGGCCTTGAGCGTCATGAAGCGGAAATCGCTCATGCTGGAGATATCATTGCGATTACTGGTTTAGGTGAAATGAAAATTTCAGATACTATTTGTTGTCCTAACGAAGTTGCTGCATTACCACCGTTATCGGTTGATGAACCAACGATCAACATGACTTTCCAAGTAAACACTTCACCATTTTGTGGTCAAGAAGGTAAGTTCGTTACTTCACGTAATATTAAAGACAGATTAGACAAAGAACTTGTTCATAACGTTGCATTACGTGTTGAGCAATTAGAAGATGCAGATAAATTTAAAGTTTCAGGTCGTGGTGAACTTCATTTAGGTATTTTAATTGAAAACATGCGTCGTGAAGGTTTTGAGTTAGCGGTTTCACGTCCTGAAGTTATTATCCGTGAAGTAGATGGTCAACTTGAAGAACCATATGAGTCAGTAACGATTGATGTTGAAGAACAACATCAAGGTCCGATCATGGAGAAAATGGGTGTTCGTAAAGCTGAATTAACAGATATGGCACCAGATGGTAAAGGCCGTATTCGCATGGACTTTATTATGCCAAGCCGTGGCTTAATTGGCTTTCAAACTGAATTTATGACATTAACGTCTGGTTCTGGTTTGATTTATCATACGTTCCTTGAGTATGGTCCTCATAAAGGCGGGGAAATTGGTCAACGTTTGAATGGTGTAATTATTGCTAACGCTACAGGTAAAGCCTTAACGAATGCTTTATTTAACTTACAATCACGTGGTCGTTTATTTATCGGTCATGGTATTGATGTTTATGAAGGCCAAATCATCGGTATTCATAGCCGTGATAACGATTTAACGGTAAACGCCCTTAAAGGTAAGCAGTTAACTAACGTTCGTTCTTCTGGTACTGATGAAGCACAAACATTAACGCCACCTATCATTATGTCGTTAGAGCAAGCTTTAGAGTTTATCGATAATGATGAGCTAGTAGAAGTAACGCCGGAAAGCATTCGTATACGTAAAAAGTTCTTGAAAGAGAATGATCGTAAGCGTGAAGCTCGCGGTCCTAAGTAACGAATAACGTTATTTATTAAAAACCACCAAGCGCAAGCAAGGTGGTTTTTTTATCACTAAAATTTAGCAGAGATAAATAAAACTGAACCTAGTTTTACCGAGTTTGTGCAACCGTATTGTTCGACGGCTTAGCTGTATTGTACAAATAGTAAAACCCATTAATTTTAGTGCTGAGGTTGATTAATCAAGTCGGTAAATTTTAGTTAAAAAAAAGAGCCGTTCGGCTCTTTTTTTATAACTGTTTTTCAATCAAATTATTTGATAAATAACATTTCTGCATATTTAGGTAGTGGCCATAATTCGTCAGCTACTAACAATTCAAGCGCATCACCATGGACACGAGCTTCAGCCATTAATGGACAAAGCACATCAGCACTATGACGCATATGCGCTTCAGCGTCAGCAAAGTCATGTTTAACAACTTCAGCTTCAAGCTTAGTAACCGCTGCCATTAAGCCGTTAGCATGTTCAGCGACTTCTTTTGTGATTGTAGAATCTAATTCGATACCTAAATCTAATACAGAAGAAGATGCATGAGTTAACTCAGACAAATAAGCGATTGCAGCTGGGAAGATCTTAGTTTTAGCGATGTCAGAAACTAATTTCGCTTCAACTTCAATTGCTAAGTTATATTGCTCAGCATAAACTTCGTAGCGGCTTTCCAATTCAACTGGTGATAAAACACCTGTGCTTTGGAATAACTCAACCACTTCTTTTGACATAAGATGTGGTAAAGCGTCAGCAGTTGTAGGAAGGTTTAATAAACCACGCTCTTCAACAGCAGCTTTGTGCCATTCTGAAGAATAACCGTCACCACCAAATACTGCGTTACCGTGTAATTCCATTAACTCTTTTAATACAGTGATAACAGCAGCAGTTTGATCTTGAGTTTTTAATGCAGCTTCTAACTTCTCAGCAATCCAGTTTAATGAATCAGCAAGCATAGTGTTCATTGCTACCAATGGACCAGAAACTGACTGTGAAGAACCAACCGCACGGAATTCAAAACGGTTACCAGTGAAGGCAAACGGTGAAGTACGGTTACGGTCACCTGGATCACGGTCAAATGATAAGATTTGAGATAAACCTAGATCCATTGCGCCGCCGTCAGTAGAGCCAGTTAATTTGCCTTCTTTAATGTCAGCATAAACTTTTTCTAATTGGTCGCCCAAGTATACAGACATAATCGCTGGTGGCGCTTCGTTAGCACCTAAACGATGGTCGTTTGACGCTGTTGCAATAACAGAACGTAATAATGGACCATATTTATGAACACCACGGATCACAGCGCCACAGAATAATAAGAATTCTAAGTTATCGTGAGGCGTTTTACCTGGATCTAATAAGTTACCTTGCGTGCTGTTACCAACAGACCAGTTAACATGTTTACCTGAGCCGTTAACACCAGCAAATGGTTTTTCATGTAACAAACATAAGAAGCCATGTTCTTTAGCTGTTTGCTTCATCATTGTCATAAGAAGTTGTTGCTGATCAGCACCAACGTTAGCAGCACCATAATAAGGAGCAATTTCAAATTGACCTGGAGCAACTTCGTTATGATGAGTCTTTGCTGGAATACCTAAACGGTATAATTTGTCTTCGAAGTCTTGCATGAAAACTTGAACACGCGCAGGAATAGCACCAAAATAATGGTCATCAAATTGTTGACCTTTAGCTGGAGCGGCACCAAATAATGTACGACCGGCTAATAATAAATCTGGGCGAGAATTAGCAAAGTTTTCATCCACTAAGAAATATTCTTGCTCTGGACCACAGCTTGAATTTAAATCAGTGATTTCAGTTTCGCCCATTAATTTCAATACTTTCTGCGCTGCAATATTCATTGCCGCGTTTGAACGTAAAAGAGGAATCTTTTTATCTAATGCTTCACCTGTCCATGACATGAAAACACTAGGGATCATTAATGTCGCACCATTCGCCGTATGCTGAATGTATGCAGGGCTTGTTGGATCCCATGCAGTATAACCACGCGCCGCGTTAGTCATACGTAAACTACCGTTAGGGAAAGAAGAACCATCTGGTTCACCTTTAATTAACAGGCTACCTGTAAATTCATTGATGGCATTACCTTCAGAATTAGTCAGGATGAAGGCATCATGCTTTTCTGCGGTAATGTTAGTCATTGGGTAGAAAACGTGAGAGAAAAATTTAGCGCCTTTAGATAAAGCCCAATCTTTCATTGCTGCTGCAACAATATCGGCTGTTGCTGCGTCTAACGCCTTACCTGTTTGAACAGTTTTTTTAATCGCTTTAAAAGCATTTTTAGATAATGCTTCTTCCATTTTTTGTAAGTTAAAAACGTCTGTTGCCCAAATTTGGTTCAACGGTTCGGTCTTTTCGAACGATAATGGTGCACGATTAGTAATTTGATCAATCGCTTGTAGGCGTGTTTGGTTTCCACTCATGTTAGGCTCCTAAGCATGTAAAATATAGGCTGGCATTATAGCAAATACTTTACTTAAATATGAAATTTGTTCGTTACTGTGTATATTTAAGCAATTATTATACCAATTTAAATGTTAGGTTGATGCTCAAATTGGTGCATAACTAATAAATTGAATAAGTGCGCTTAATTTTATTTGATTTGAATTTACTTAGCTAGAGTTTGTGACATTAGATCGAGTATTCTCGAAATAAAAATAGCGTAATGCTCGAGTTTTAATAAAAAGTGAGCTTAGTGTCAACAAAGTGTTAATAAAAGCAGGGCTAATTCATTATTTTACGTTGTATTTGTAAGACATGTCTTAAAACATTGGAATGTGGTGAGCGTTAAGATCGCTGTGATTAATTAAGCTGTTGAAAAATATGTGTTTAATGTTTGGTTGTGCAGCGTTAGCTGATCTGACTGTTTTGCTATTGATTTGCTACTAGTAAAGGCTAGATAAATTGCTATATTTAAGCCAATTACAGTTGAGTAATGGTTTTCTAATGAATCAAAAACATCTTGGTCGATTAAATCAACTTTTTGAAAAAATGCTAACTAATTCCGTCTCGGTGTCCGAAAAAAATGAATTAACGACACTGTACGGACAATTTTTTGAGGAAGGTAGAGCAGATAACAAGCTAAAGCTAGCGAATCAACAGCATAAGCTGAGTGCTGCTGCTATCAATCAGTAAGCGAGCTACTGAGGCTTTTAAAAGTTAAAAGGAATTAATAATAACGCCTGAGCAATTAGCCCAGTTGAAAACATTAAGTGAATTATTTCACGCAGGTCGGGATAATCTCAGTACTATTCGTACGTTAGCCAAAATGCTTGAAAACTTAGCGATAGGCTATAAATGTTAGCAGTTTTAATCAACAGTTATAAGAAGGGCGACAGTAGCGTAAAATACTACTGTCATGGGGAGTAACTACTTACTAAGAGTTTGCGGTTTTAGAAGAGCCTGAAACAGCCGAATTAATCTCATCCATTTCTTGTGCGGTTAATTCGCGCCATTGACCCGGTCTGATACCTGCCAAAGTCACGTTCATTATTCTGCTACGCTTTAATTTTATCACTTCATACCCTAAATGTTCACACATCCGGCGTATTTGTCTATTTAGGCCTTGCGTTAAAATGATGCGAAAAACAAATTTACTTTGCGGAGTTACTTGGCAAGGGTTAGTGATAGTGTCGAGTATTGGCACACCTTTCGACATGCGGGTGACAAACCTTTCGCTGATTGGCTTATCAACTGTCACTATATATTCTTTCTGATGGGCATTTTCAGCGCGTAATATTTTATTAACGATATCGCCATCACTGGTTAAAAAGATTAGCCCTTCTGACGGTTTATCTAAGCGGCCAATCGGGAAAATTCGTTCTTTATGATTAATTGCATCAATAATATTACCTTTAACATGGCGCTCGGTAGTACAAGTAATACCTACTGGCTTGTTGTAAGCAATATAAACCCTATCTGATTTGTCATTGGCAATAGCACCAATTTGCTTACCGTCTACTTTGACAGTATCGCCACTTATCACTTTAGTGCCTAAAGCCGGTATCTCATCGTTAATCGTAACTCGATTAGCTTCGATTAATTTGTCTGCTTCGCGGCGCGAACAGAAACCAGAGTCACTAATAAATTTGTTAAGGCGTTTGGTATCAGTCATAAAGATTAAAATAGTCGAATAATTATTGAAATTATACCGTGGAATCTGGAGTAAATACTATGTTTGATTTTGACTGATTTTAGTATAAAAAAAAGGCCGCTAATGCGACCTTTTGGTAAGTATAGTTTAAATACTAATTATTTTCGTGCAGCGTCTTTAGCAGCTTTTGCAGCTTTAACTTCAGCAATAACAACTTCAGTTACGTTATTAGGACAAGGCATGTAGTGAGAGAATTCCATAGAGAATTGACCACGGCCAGATGTCATAGTACGTAATGATCCGATGTAACCGAACATTTCTGAAAGAGGGATGTCAGCTTTAATACGAACGCCAGAAACACCTGCTTCTTGTCCTGCGATCATGCCACGACGACGGTTTAAATCACCAATAACATCACCAACGTGATCTTCAGGCGTGAACACATCAACTTTCATGATAGGTTCAATTAACTGAGCACCAGCTTTAGGAATTGATTGACGGAAAGCACCACGAGCAGCAAGTTCAAATGCAACAGCAGATGAATCGACAGCATGGAAGCCACCATCGTATAATTCAATTTCAACGTCAAGTACAGGGAAGCCAGCAAGAACACCAGTTTCCATCATGCCTTTGAAGCCTTTCTCGATTGCAGGGAAGAATTCTTTAGGAACATTACCACCAACAACAACAGAGTTGAATACGAAACCAGAACCAGGTTCGCCGGGCTTGATACGGTAATCGATTTTACCGAACTGACCAGAACCACCAGATTGTTTCTTATGCGTGTAAGAATCTTCAATTTCAGTTGTGATTGTTTCACGGTAGGCAACTTGTGGCTTACCAACTTGTAATTCAACACCGTAGGTACGCTTTAGAATATCTACTTTGATATCTAAGTGAAGCTCACCCATACCAGATAAAATCGTTTCACCTGAATCTTCATCAGTTTCAACACAGAATGTAGGATCTTCTGCAACCATTTTACCGATAGCAAGACCCATTTTCTCAGTTGAACCTTTATCTTTTGGTGTTACAGAGATTGAAATTACCGGCTTAGGGAATACCATAGCTTCTAGGATGATTGGGTGTTTCGGATCACATAATGTGTGACCTGTCTGAACATTACCTTTCATACCAACAATCGCGATGATATCACCGGCTTGTGCTGACGTTAGTTCGTTACGGTCATCCGCTTGCATTTCACACATACGGCCAACACGCTCAGTTTTACCTGTTGCAGCATTAAGTATGGTATCGCCTTTGTTCAATGTACCTGAATAAATACGTACGAAAGTTAATGAACCAAAACGGTCATCAGTGATTTTGAATGCTAACGCTTTGAATGATTCATCTGCAGAAACAATTGCATACTCGCCATTAGGTTCACCTTCTTCATCAGTTAATGGTTGAGGATTAACATCAGTAGGACAAGGTAAGTAATCAACAACAGCATCAAGAAGAATTTGCATGCCTTTGTTTTTGAATGCAGAACCACAGTAAGTAGGGAAGAACATTAATTCATTAGTACCTTTACGGATACAATGTTTAATTTGCTCAACAGTTGGAACAACTTCACCTTCTAAGTATTCCATTAATAATTCTTCGTCTGACTCTAAAGCGGTTTCAACTAATTGCTCATAGTAAGCAGCAGCATCATCAACCATGTCAGCTGGAATATCTTCAATTGTGTAATTTTCTGGAAGACCAGAATCATCCCAGATGTATGCTTTTTGTGATAATACATCAACAACGCCAACGAACTCATCTTCTTCACCAATAGGTAAAGTCATGATAAGAGGACGTGCGCCTAATACTTCTTCAACTTGTTTTGTAACACGGTAGAAGTTAGCACCTAAACGGTCTAATTTGTTTACGAAGATTAAACGAGCTACTTTAGAGTCGTTAGCATAACGCCAGTTAGTTTCTGATTGTGGCTCAACACCACCAGAACCACAGAATACACCAATACCACCATCAAGTACTTTAAGTGAACGGTAAACTTCTACTGTAAAATCAACGTGACCAGGAGTATCGATAACATTGAAACGGTGATCTTTCCAAAAACAGCTTACTGCAGCTGACTGGATAGTAATACCGCGCTCGGCCTCTTGTTCCATGAAATCAGTTGTTGACTCACCGTCATGTACTTCACCAATCTTATGGATCATACCAGTTAGTTTAAGGATACGTTCAGTTGTTGTGGTTTTACCAGCATCAACGTGAGCGAAGATACCAATGTTTCTGTACTTAGATAAATCTGCCATTACTTTACTCTAATAAGGTTAGTGAATAAAAACCGCGCGAGTATACCAGTATTAATAGAAAACGAACAGAGTTAGGGGGAAATTTAATTTTTTAGTAGGCTATGTTTTAATCTTATTTTACTTGGTTTTTTTAAGCCGTCTTAAAAGAAGAAACGATTTTTCGAAGAAAAATTATTCATATGAGTCGTCGTTTTGCCACAGTGTAACTTTGTTACGACCGTTAGCTTTTGATAAATATAATGCTTTATCTGCATAATGAAGCAGAGTGTCGATATTGTGCTCCCCTTCAGTGCAAAACACACCGAGACTGACAGTGATGGTAATTATTTTATCAGCAACATTTATTTCCTGTTGTTCGATTGATTGTCTAATTCGCTGACAAAAGTCGATAGCATTATTATCATTTTCAGAGATAGTCATGATCGCAAACTCCTCTCCGCCCATTCGGGCTAACAAATCATTTTCTCTCAATGTTGTTTTGAGGGTGTTAGCAATCACGGATAAAACTTCGTCGCCGCAGTCATGGCCATAATTATCGTTAATCAATTTAAAGTAATCGATATCAATAATTATAGTCGTTAATACTTTTTTATTGCGGGCCGCTATTTTCACCATTTTGGGCGCCATCTCATTAAAGGCTCGACGATTAAATAATTGCGTTAGGGTATCGGTTCTGGCTTCTAATTCGGCATGTTTTTTTGCTTGCTCCAGTTCATGGGTTTTAACCGTAACTTGTTGTTGCAGCTTTTCTGAAAATAATTCTAAATGGTCGACATAAGCTTTTTGGATTTTATTATGGTCTTTGACTAATTCCCGTAATCTTAATCCCATACTCGTTGCCAGTAAGCACATTTCAAACATGGCACCAATAGCGCCGGTATAAATAGTAAGAGGTTGATGCGGAACAATGCCAACCTGTCTTAAGGCAAATTGAATCAGTATCGCACTGCCGTAGATTAACCAAGCTAGCGTAAATAACTTTACTTTTTGTTGCTTAAAAACAGCTAAATATAGTGATAGAAATGGGATCGTTAGAATGATGGGTAATATTAACATCATAAAGATGCCGGCAATTTCTACATAATTCAATAAACCTAAGATTATGATAATAGGGCTAATTGGCGTAACTAACCGGTAGGCTTTTGAAGCCCAAGGCAAGATCAGGTCTAATTTTAAATAATCTCTAATAAAAGTGATGGCAATAAAAAAGTAAATGCCAGCGACAATCGTGGCGTTTTTAGCGGGTGCGCCATCCGTTTGAATCAATGCTGCCCAATGTGCGTCTAAGTTCATCAGTGTAATGCACGAGATTAACGTTAATCCTGAGTAACTTAAAAAAGCACGGTCTTTCACAGCGAAAAACATTAATAATGAAACAAAGGAAAAGATTAAAAAAGTCGTGTAAACGCCGCCATATAATGCAGTCTCTTGGGTTTCGTGAATAATAAATTCATCAGGCTGCCAGATAGCGAATTGACTAAATAAACCGCCAAAAGTTGTTTTGATTTTAGCGTAAACAATACGCGTTTCACCCTGATTTAGTTTTACCGGAAACACCGGGCTAGGATTGGGATACGGCCTTAATCGGTAAGGGGCTTCACGGTGATAATTAAGGGTCGACTCAACTAGGTTATCGACAGTAATAATGTATAACGTAATACTTAACGGGCCAGGATCTGTGTGCTCAAAAAGAAAATCATTTATTTTGTTGCTGCTATTAGTAATGGCGAAACGCATCCAGATAGGCGTCGCAACTACCCCTCGAGAAACGTCTTTATGGCGAACTTGCCATTGATGTTTTGAAGTGGGTGAAATGAGTTGGTCAATGGTTAGATCGTCAGCCGAGTCGATCAGTGTGGCGTAGTACCGGTCGGTGCTGGTTTCGCTCGCAAGGTCAATAACCGTTGCAGCGCTGCTTGTTGATTGTTGTGCGTAAGTGCTTATTGCTGATAATAGCATTGCCAATATCATTACGAGAAAGGTAAAGCTGCGCCAGTTAATTAACATGTTAATTCTTATAATTAATTATATGTTTAAGTTTGCAAAGGTTAGCGTCCACTATTTAGGAAATAAATAGACATATCAACTCATGCGTCCGTTCTTATTGATTCTAAAAGCTTTTTTAAATGATTTTTTGCAGGCATCATTATCATGATTTTTTAAATAATATAAAGGAATATTTATGGCGTTATTACCTGACAGATTTGGTTTTTATCATCCAAGCAATGAAAATGAGTTGATAAAACTGGTTAAAAAGGCAAAAAAAGAAAATAAAAATATCAGAACATGTGGTGCAGCACATAGCCAAAGTTGGGCTATATATACTAGTGACGTTACAGAAGAACCGAATGTCACCAATAGAGAAATCCCGCCAGTGACGGATGATTACAATGTCATTCTTGACCAAATGATGACGGTCACGTTATTAGATAAAACACAGCGTATTGTCCGTGCCCAAGCTGGCGTTCATTTAGGATATGATCCGAGCGATGTTACAGGCATGTCGACACAAAAAAATAGTTTGTTGTATCAACTATGGCATAACTACGACTTAACCTTGTCGGAAGTTGGCGGTATTATTCATCAAACACTGGGTGGATTTATGTCGACCGGTTCAGCAGGCGGCTCATTAAAGTATTCATTTCAAGACAATATTATCGGCATTCGTTTTATTAATGGTCATGGCGAGCTAGTTGAAGCAAAGCGTGATGATAAGCAGCCGGAGTTGTTTTTCGCCGTTATGGTTTCAATGGGCTTATTTGGTATTGTTGTTTCGGTGGATTTGCAGTGCGAGGTCGCCTTTAATATTTTCGGCCAAGAAGCAACAGTAGAAATAGAAGAGTGCGCATTTGATTTTTTTGGTGAAGATAATAACCGACCATCGATGTTAGATTTTTTTAAAGACATAGATTATGGTCGAGTCAATTGGTGGCCGCAAGCAGGGGCTCAAAGAATATTGCCTTGGCAAGCACAACGCATAAAGCCTGTGGTCGGCTTTACCCCTTCCCCTTATCAAGAGTTTACCAATTTCCCTGACATCGCCGAGCCTTTCATTAACATTATTTATGTTGTGCTTGGTAATTTAGATGCACCAGAACTTATCCCTGAAAAAATCCAAACAGCAAATATACAATTAGAAAAAGTAATTAATCAATACTTTGGATTTGAAGATTTAGAACCAATACTAGGAATAATATTTGATGCGATTTTAGCTGAAAAATGGTCGGAGGTTATTGCTTTAATTCAGCTCAATGTAACTGTAATAAAAGAGCAATTACCGGAATTAATGGTTTGTATTCTAAATATATTCCAACCGCTTGATTCTAAAAAAAAGGGGATGGACAAAGGTAACCCGCAGGTGTTTCAAGATTATGCGCCATGGGGCTTACCTATGGATAACCAAGCATCAGATGAATTATTAGATATTGAGTTTACCGAACTTTGGTTTCCAGTTTCACGAACCAGTGAGGTGGTGCAAGTGCTAAGGGATTATTTTAATGAAGAGGTTGAACAAGCCAGGCTAAAGCGAACGGGTTTATTTACTATCGAAGTTTATATGGCTAAAGCGTGCGAGGCCTGGATGGCAATGGGGTATTCAAATGGTGATGATGAATGGAAAGACGGCGCAGTTAGATTTGAACCATTATGGTTTGTTGACTTTTTTGAAGACCCACAAGAAGTCTTTTATCCGCAGTTTTGGCGTTTGTTTCGCGATAAAGGCATAGATTTTCGTTTACATTGGGGCAAGATGTTACCGAATATACTGCAAGGAGATCCAGAAGGCTGGGCGCAGTATATGCGTAAGCAATATCCTAAATGGGATGAATTTTTAAGTTTGAGAGCAAAGATGGATCCTCAACAAATTTTTGTCAGTGAATATTGGCGTAAGCAATTAATGATTACATAATAACTAATGAGTTATCCCCATAACAACTGGCAGAAAGGTTGTTATGGGCAAACAAAGTTATTGCTGAATTTGCTCGATGAATATTGTTGATTGCTTGATGGCTTTACTCATATCATCTACTAACTGTTGCACATCTCGCTTAATATTATGAAATTCACCTTGTAAAGCGCCAATGGCTTTAGCATTAAGATTATGTTTTAAAAATAAGACATTGTCTTGTAGCGCTGACAATACCGGTGCCATTCTTTTTTCCGCGGTATGCATAGTTTGAATCAAGGCTTGATACTTTCTTTTGGTTTGAGCCAGCTTTTGTTTGCTTTGCGACTTTAAACTCGCACTACTATATAAGTCAATTTCATCTCGCCACTCTTCAAAAAGTGCTGCGGCCACATCGGCTATTGCCTGAATTCTTTCACTTACGTCATCGGCACTGGCTTGGCTACTTTCAAAATGTGCTTTACTGATTTGGTATTGTTCTGTTAATTCTTTACCATCAAACTTAATAAGACTTGTTAAATGCGTTAATGCATCTTGGAACTCTTGCTGAGCATCTTGTTGAGAATCATTTGCTGCTTCAACGCGATCAATTAGAATATCCCGTTTATGTTTACCAACTTTTTCCATCGCTGCATAATAAGTCGATTCACAAGCAAATATCAGACTGGTTAGCAGCAATAGGATGAATAAGCGGGATAGTTTGTTCATCAGAGCTAACTTGATGCTTTATATTTAGCAGCGTCAATAATACTCCAGAGATACACAATAGGAACAATTAAGTAGCCAATCAAGAAAACCGCCAAACCCCAAGAAATAGCTAAAGCGAGAAAAAATAAAATAGCAGGGAATATTCGCCCTTGCACTAATTGCCCCAATCCTGGAATAAAGATATTACAAATAGCGGCAATTACATTACCACCAGAACCTTGACCCGACATATTATCACCTTTAAAAATATTTATTTTTACTACCCTATAACTCTAATCGCAGTTAGCCAGAATAACAATAGTATTAATACCGCAAACGAACTCTTTATTCGCTATATAACTAAGCCGGTTTGGCTAGAAATTACTCGATTCAAATAAGTAGTTGCAGTTTTAATCATAATAAGTATAATACGCCTCCACGTTTGGTTATACCTGCGTGTAAGTAATGTTGCTTTTTATAAGAAATATTACTTCTACAGCAACCCCGATTGGGGGTTGAATGTTATTAGTCGGTACTCCCCCCTTTTCAAAAGAAAGGTGATGGGCTGTACTTTGTTGTTCTTTATATATTGGGGATTTGATTCCATGTCAAATCAAAGAATTCGCATTCGTTTGAAAGCGTTCGATCATCGTTTGATTGATCAATCTACAGCAGAAATCGTTGATACTGCTAAACGTACTGGCGCACAGGTTCGTGGTCCGATTCCACTTCCTACACGCAAAGAACGTTTTACTATCTTGGTTTCTCCACACGTTAACAAAGATGCACGTGACCAGTACGAAATTCGTACGCACAAGCGTTTAATTGATATCGTTGAGCCTACTGAAAAGACTGTTGACGCATTAATGCGTTTAGACTTGGCAGCTGGTGTTGACGTTCAAATTAGCTTGGGTTAATAGGGGATTTTAACATGACTATAGGTCTAGTTGGACGTAAAGTTGGTATGACTCGCATCTTCTCTGAAGATGGCGTATCTACTCCTGTTACAGTCCTAGAAGTTGAAGCAAACCGTGTTTCTCAGGTTAAAACTGTAGATAACGATGGTTATACGGCGCTACAAGTTACTACTGGTAAGCGTAAAGCTAGCCGAGTAACTAAGCCAGCAGCCGGACATTTCGCTAAAGCTGGTGTTGAAGCAGGCCGCGGCTTGTGGGAATTCCGTTTAGCAGCTGGTGAAGGTGAAGGTTTAGAAGCAGGCAGTGAAATTACTGTTGAGCTTTTCAATGACACTAAATTAGTAGATGTTACTGGTACCTCTAAAGGTAAAGGTTTCCAAGGTGGTATTAAGCGTTGGAACTTTACAATGCAAGATGCTACTCACGGTAACTCTATTTCTCACCGTTCTAACGGTTCGATCGGCCAGTGTCAAACACCAGGTCGAGTTTTCAAAGGCAAAAAAATGTCTGGTCATATGGGTGCTGTGAGAGTTACTACACAAAACCTTGAATTGGTTCGCGTTGATGCAGAACGTAACTTGCTCCTTATTAAAGGTGCGGTTCCGGGTGCTATTAACGGTAACGTAATCATTAAACCAGCTGTTAAAGCCTAACGCCCAGGAGATTTGTGATGGAATTAGCATTAAAAGACGCTTCAGGCGCTCTTGAAGTTTCCGAAGCAACTTTTGGACGTGAGTTCAATGAAGCTTTAGTACACCAAGTAGTAGTTGCATATGCAGCTGGTGCTCGTCAAGGTACTCGTGCTCAGAAAACTCGTTCAGAAGTTAGCGGCGGTGGCGCAAAACCATGGCGTCAAAAAGGTACAGGCCGTGCACGTGCCGGTACTACTCGTGGTCCAATCTGGCGTTCTGGTGGCGTAACATTCGCTGCTAAACCTCAAGATCACAGCCAAAAAGTTAACCGTAAAATGTATCGTGGTGCTATTGCTAGCATCCTTTCAGAATTAGTACGTCAAGAACGTCTAATTGTGGTTAATGATTTTGCCGTTGAAACACCAAAGACTAAAGAGTTAGTTGCTAAATTAAAAGGTATGGAGCTTAAAGACGTATTAATCGTTACTCCAGAAGTTGACGAGAACTTGTTCTTATCTGCTCGTAACCTTTATAAAGTTGATGTACGTGATGTACAAGCAATTGACCCAGTATCTTTAGTAGGTTTTGAGAAAGTATTGATAACTGCTGCAGCAGTTAAGCAAATTGAGGAGATGTTAGCATGATAAGCGAAGAACGTTTGTTAAAAGTGCTTTTGGCACCGAACATTTCTGAGAAAGCTACGAACGCTGCTGAAGCGAACAACACTGTTGTTTTTAAAGTTGCAACTACTGCAACTAAAGCTGAAGTTAAAGCTGCTGTTGAGAAATTGTTTGAAGTTTCTGTTGAAGGTGTTCGCACACTAAATGTTAAGGGTAAAACAAAACGTACTGGTGCTCGTTTTGGTCGCAGAAGCGATTGGAAAAAAGCATACGTTACTCTTGCTGAAGGTAGTGACATCGACTTCGTTGGCGCAGAGCAATAGGAGAGTTAGAAAATGGCTATTGTAAAATGTAAACCTACTTCTCCGGGTCGTCGCCACGTAGTTAAAGTGGTAAACACGGAATTACATAAAGGTAAGCCTTACGCTCCATTATTAGATACTAAATCTAAAAGTGGTGGTCGTAACAATAACGGTCGCATTACTGTTCGTCACATTGGTGGCGGTCATAAGCAACATTACCGTATTGTTGACTTCAAGCGTAATAAAGATGGTATCCCTGCTAAAGTTGAGCGTTTGGAATATGATCCAAACCGTAGTGCTAACATTGCGTTAGTATTATATGCAGACGGTGAGCGTCGTTACATATTAGCACCTAAAGGTGTTAGTGCTGGCGATTCAATCCAGTCAGGTGTTGATGCACCTATCAAAGCAGGTAATACATTACCATTACGTAACATGCCTTTAGGTAGTGTTATTCACGCTATTGAGCTTAAGCCAGGTAAAGGTGCACAAATTGCACGTGCTGCTGGTACTTACGCACAATTAGTAGCAAAAGACGGTGCTTATGTAACCTTACGTTTACGCTCAGGCGAAATGCGTAAAGTTGAAGCTGATTGTCGTGCTACTTTAGGTGAAATTGGTAACGCAGAGCACATGCTTCGTTCACTAGGTAAAGCTGGTGCTACACGCTGGCGTGGTGTTCGTCCAACAGTTCGTGGTGTTGCCATGAACCCAGTTGACCATCCACACGGTGGTGGTGAAGGTAAAACATCGGGTGGTCGTCATCCTGTTTCTCCTTGGGGCGTACCTACTAAAGGTTACAAAACACGTAAGAACAAGCGTACCGATAAATTTATCGTACGTCGTCGTACTAAATAGTACTAGTTAATTAAAGAGGAAATACCATGCCACGTTCTCTCAAGAAAGGTCCTTTTATAGACCTGCACTTGTTGACGAAGGTAGAGAAAGCTCTGGAAAGCGGGAATAAAAAACCAATTAAAACTTGGTCTCGTCGTTCAATGATCATACCTACTATGATCGGATTGACCATTGCTGTCCATAATGGCCGTCAACACGTCCCTGTATTTGTAACTGATGAAATGATCGGTCACAAATTAGGTGAATTTGCACCAACTCGTACTTATCGCGGTCACGTCGCTGATAAGAAAGCGAAAAGATAAGGGGAAATTGAATGGAAGCTATTGCTAAACATAAATTTGCCCGCGGTTCTGCTCAAAAAGCACGTTTAGTTGTGGATCAAATCCGTGGCTTAAACGTTGAGAAAGCTTTAGAAGTACTAACTTACAGCAATAAATCTGCTGCAGCGTTAGTAAAGAAAGTGCTTAACTCAGCCATTGCTAATGCCGAGCATAACGAAGGTGCAGACATTGATGAATTATTCGTTAAAACCATTATGGTTGACGATGGTCCAACAATGAAACGTATTATGCCACGTGCTAAAGGGCGCGCGGATCGAATCATTAAACGCACAAGCCACATCACTGTGATTGTTGCTGATAGCTAGGAGATATTAGTATGGGTCAAAAAGTACATCCTACCGGTATTCGCTTAGGTATCACAAAGCCTTATGCGTCTACATGGTTTGCAAGCACTAAAGATTTTGCTAACAATATATACGGTGACCATTTGGTTCGTGCATATTTGTCTGAGCAATTAAAGCGTGCTTCATTATCAAAAATCGTAATTGAGCGTCCAGCTAAATCTATCCGCGTAACAATTCACACGGCTCGTCCAGGTGTTGTTATCGGTAAGAAAGGCGAAGACGTAGAAAAATTACGTTTAAAAGTATCACAGATCGCTGGTGTACCTGCGCAAATTAACATTGCTGAAGTACGTAAGCCTGAAATGGATGCGCAATTAGTTGCTGATAGCATCGGTAGCCAATTAGAACGTCGTGTAATGTTCCGTCGTGCTATGAAGCGTGCTGTACAAAATGCTATGCGTTTAGGCGCTAAAGGTATCAAAGTTGAAGTTAGCGGTCGTTTAGGCGGCGCTGATATCGCTCGTTCTGAATGGTATCGTGAAGGTCGTGTACCTTTACATACTTTACGTGCTGATATTGACTACGCAACTGCGCGTGGTGAAACAACATACGGTACTATCGGTATTAAAGTTTGGATCTTTAAAGGTGAAGTAATTGGTAACATGCCTCTACAGGCAGAAGCACCAGCTCCTAAACCTAAAAGAAAGAACAACCGCAAGCCTAAGTAGGGAGATAAGTTATGTTACAACCAAAACGTACTAAATTCCGCAAGCAATTTAAATTGCGTAACCGCGGTCTTGCGCAAACTGGTAGTTCAGTTAGCTTCGGTACTTTCGGCTTAAAATCAATGGAACGTGGTCGTATGACTGCGCGTCAAATTGAAGCGGCTCGTCGAGCAATGACTCGTCACGTTAAGCGTCAAGGTAAAATCTGGATCCGAGTATTCCCTGATAAGCCAATTACCAAAAAACCTCTTGAGGTTCGTATGGGTAAAGGTAAAGGTTCAGTAGAATATTGGGTATGTCAAATTCTTCCTGGTCGTGTTCTTTATGAAATGGAAGGTGTTCCTGAATCAATCGCTCGTGAAGCGTTTGAATTAGCAGCAGCTAAACTTCCTTTCAAAACAACTTTCGTAACTCGGACGGTGATGTAATGAAAGCTAGCGAACTTAAAGAAAAAAGCATTGAAGAGTTAAATGCTGAATTACTAGGTTTACTTCGTGAGCAGTTTAACTACCGCATGCAAGCAAGCACTGGTCAATTAGCACAAACTCATTTGCTAAGAATAGTACGTCGCAATATTGCACGTGTGAAGACTATCTTAACTGAAAAGGCAGGTAAGTAATGAGCGAAGCAAAAATTCGTACACTACAAGGTCGTGTTGTCAGTGACAAAATGGATAAGTCTATCACTGTCCTGATTGAGCGCCGTGTTAAGCATCCTATGTATGGTAAGTTCATGATCCGTTCAACTAAGTTGAAAGCGCATGATGAAACTAACCAATGTGCAGCTGGTGACTTAGTAACGATTCGTGAATGTGCACCTATTTCTAAGAGCAAATCTTGGACATTAGTTGACGTTTTAGAAAAAGCTTAATTAAGTTTTTTCTTGAATCGAAAAACCCCGTTAGCTTTCGAGCGAACGGGGTTTTTTTTATACGGAAGAATAAACACATAAATTCTAAATCAGTACATATAATATGCTTGGTAATTATACCAATTAATATTAATAAGTGATCTCTTAGATTGCATCCCGCGGTTTTTGAACAAGGCGTCGGCGTGCAGGAATGGTTGTTCCCTTTCAAATACCGAAAACGAACTCAAAAGCCGCTGGGGCATTCCTTTCAGGCTAGTTTTTAATGCGCTTACTCTGTGTTGCTCGAACTCAAAAGAGTAACACTTTTCCTTCATTCAAGCGTCTTGTTTAAGCGCATACAAACGCTCGCTGAGTGGGCACTTATTATTACGGATTGGTATTAGCAGGCGTAATTTATGAAATTTTCCTGTGTAAAGTAAACGACATAACTCCAAATTAATAGCTTTGCGTAAAATACCTCTATTCTCTAACAACCCCTGAGCTTCACCTCTTGAAATGAAGTTAACCCAGTTAATACATGATGTTTTTATCTTAATTAATCAATCTTTGGCTTATAAAGAAAACCACTTTAATAAGCTTTATATGTAGAGCTGCGAAGGGAAATTCGTTAGTTAACTAAATGTAATAGTCTTATTGACTTTTAGTTGTTTTGAGTTACTATGCTTGCCGACAAGGAAGATATAATACAATAGAGGGAATAATGCTTTTTAGGCAGCAAGCGATAGATCACACTAAAAATGGACTACATGGTGACGTACTTTTGTTACCAAAATTTTCCCATACCTTGCTCATTACTATTCTCGTTACTTGGGTTGTTGTAGTCGCAATCTGGTTATTTACTAGTTCATATGCGCGAAAAGAGAAAGTTGTAGGATGGTTAGAGCCACCCAACGGTGTTATTCGTGTTTACGCACAAGATACCGGCATCATAAAAAAAATATTAGTTAATGAAGGTGACTACGTTGTTAAAGATCAGCCGTTAATTATTGTTAATGGCGATAGAATTCTTGAAGATGGCGAACACTTAGAAAATCGTTTATTAGCTGAGTATCAAAATCAGCATCAATTATTAACGAAGCAACTTAACCGCGCTGACCACATATTTAAAAGCCGACAAATAAATATAACTCAACGTATGCTATCGGCGAATCAAGACTTAACGTTATTAACGGGACAATTATCTTCCCTTTCTGAGCAACATTCCTTACTTAAATCACAAGTTAAACGTTATAAAACCTTACAATCAAACGGCCTTGTGTCTTCACAAGACTTTGAACGTATGGTTAGCGAAGAATTAACACTTCGTAGTCAAAAACAAGGGCTATTACGCGAACAAGTCAATCGCCAAAACTTACTGGCGCAAATGAAAATAGAACAAGATTTATTACCGCAAGAACATGAAAATACCATTGACCAGCTACGCACAGATTTAAGTAATGTTGCTCAACTAATGGCAAGACTACAGGGTCAAAGAGCTCATATCGTTAAAGCTTCACGTTCAGGTATTGTAAATAATTTACAAGTAAAAGAAGGGCAACGAATGTCAATAAACAGTGACATTCCCTTATTAACCTTAATTCCTAACGATAGTAAATTAATCGCTCATTTGTTAATCCCTGTTCGTTCTGTTGGTTTTATTGGTACAGGACAAGCGTTAGATATTCGTTATGACGCCTTTCCTTATCAAAAATTTGGTATTTACTCAGGCAAGCTAGCCGATATTTCTACAACAATTTTATTACCTAATGAGTTAATGAATGCGCCAGTTTCAGTTAAAGAGCCCATGTATCGGGTAACAGCGACTTTAGCCCAAGCCGATGTTGAAGCCTATGGAAAGTCTTTTCCATTAAAGTCAGGAATTACCCTTTCAGCAGACGTACGATTAAGTGAACGCAGTTTAATTCAATGGTTGTTAGAGCCTCTTTATAGTTTACAGGGGCGAATTTAATGACGACCCCTAACAGTGTTGAAAATACCAACGAAGCGGTTATAAGTGCAAATAGACCAGAGTCGTTATTGCAATTTGGTACAAGTCAGCGCTTACCAATAATAGTACAAACCGAAGTCGCAGAATGCGGTTTAACATGTTTGGCCATGGTTGCTGGTTTTTATGGCTTCGATACCGACATGGCGAGCTTGCGAAATCGTTTCTCTATTTCTAGCCATGGCACCAACTTAAAACAACTTATGGAAATGTCGGGCAAATTATATTTGTCTACGCGGGCATTAAAATTAGAAATAACTGACTTGCCGCAATCCTAACCCGTCATTAAAAATGGCGGATACAAAGAGAGTATAAAAAAATGCGTCAATTAACGTTAAATGAAGTTGAAAAAGTAAATGGTGGGTTTTTAGTGTCGGCTGCATGGGTTGCTTATGGGGCTTATAGAGCTTATAAAACTTATAAATATGTTAGATATGCTGCAAACCTTGCTGCGACCTATGAAGCAGGTTATCAGTACGGCGAACTTAGAGGAAACTAGGCATAAATTAAATAAAAAAATTAGCGACTGTAGTATCGTCGCTAATTTTTAAAAAGGAGTATTAGACTTTGACCATATTTAGAGCGTTATTTTCAAGAGAGTGTCCTAACTGCTCAACGATCATACCCTTAAGAGATAGGCTAACGTTAATATATAAAAAAGTTATTATTTGTCAAAACTGCAACCAAAAACTCATTACAACGATATTGTGGGCATTATTTTTTACCGGACCTTTGATGTTTAGTGGTTTCTTTTTAGCCGATTTTTTGCTTATTCAACTAGATATAATAAGTGAGCAACCTCTATGGCTGTTGGGCATTTTTTTCGGGTACTGTTTAGTGAAATTAGTAGAACCCTTAGGATCACTGGCTGCTTTTGATATTAATGATGACGAGGTTTAATAGTCTGAATTAATAGGGTGAAATAAAAGTTGTCAGAGCCGCTATATTTTTACCAAGAAAACTAAACGTTTCGATGGTCGGTGGCGCACGTTATTCAGCGGGTTATCCTGCGAAGCAATAATCGCCAAATCATTTTCGTTTGTGAACGCGATATGAATACCGGACCTTTGATACTACAGTCATTCAATTTTAAGTTAATCATATATTTAAACTTCAGTTAGCAGTTAATCTAAATACTTTAATAGGCTCGATAAAATGAGCCACAGATGGAATTAATCACCATAATGAAAAATATAACAGCAAAATTTTCTGCATTATTGTTACTGCTTGTAACACATACCACAATAGCGGAAACCATTAATAAAAGCCCCAACGATCCAAGAAGCTATGACAGCTTTACTTTGGAGAACGGATTGGAAGTCGTCACAGTAAGTGATGCTAATATCGCGCAATCGGCGGCAACGTTATCGGTAGGTGTTGGCCAATTTCAAGATCCTGAATCTCATCAAGGCTTAGCGCATTTTTTAGAGCATATGATTTTTATGGGGTCAGATGAATCACCTCAGCCTGGTGAATTCATGGAATTTGTGAGTAAAAATGGCGGCACTACCAATGCTTTTACTGCGCAAACACAAACGACGTATTTATTTTCGGTTGATTCAGCACAATTCGAACCGGCATTAGCACGATTAAGTGCAGCAATTAAATCGCCTTTGTTTGATAAAACCATGGTTGAAAAAGAAATTAATGCCGTTAATTCCGAATGGTTAACTCAGTATCAGTCAGATCAATTTGTTTTACAGCGTGTATTTGCACGAACAGGCAATGAGACTCACCCACGAGTACAATTAGGGGTCGGTAATTTAGAGACGCTAAATAAAGATAAGTCGGCATTATTGCCAGCGTTGAAAGAATTTCATCAGCAATATTATTCCGCCAATATCATGAAACTTGTTCTAGTGGGTAAAGAGTCTCATAAAGCGTTAAAAGCCATTGCCCAAAAACATTTTTCAACGATAAAAAACAACAATGTTAATAGACCAGTGGTACTACAAGCACCCTATAAAAAAGAACACTTAAAAAAACACATTTATGTTAAGAGCAAAGTTAAACATCCAGCCTTGGCAATAGAGTTTGCCATAGAAAATAATATTGGCGACTGGCAAAACAAAACCAATGTTTATCTTGCGCATTTATTGTCTTCAGAAGAAGACGGCGCGCTTATTTCAACGTTACGTGACCAAGGTTTAATTCAAACAGCGAGTGTCGCCATTCTACCTAACGTATGGGGCAACAGTGGTTCAGCTTTTATTGATTTTTCGTTAACTGATAAAGGCCAAGCCAATAAAGAAAGTATTTTTTCGCAAACGTTTGCTTATATTGAATTATTAAAAACGCAAGGCATTAATCAAGCTTATGCTGATGAGTTAAAAGGTTTATTAACGTTACAGTTTGAAGATTTTATTACACCACAACCATTACAGTTAGCCATTCACTTATCACAGGTTATTTATAATTATCCTACTCAGCATTTAATTGATCATTCTTATTTGTTTACCGACTTTCAACCTGAAAAAATTACTCAGGCGTTAACGAAATTCACGCCAGAACATGTACGCATATATCATATAAGTCCGACAGAAAATTCTGACACATCATTAACCTACGCTGAAGGCGGCTATAGTACAGCTAATATTACCCCACAAGAAATACAAAAGTGGAAAAGTGTTAACACGGCATTAAAGTTACCTCAAGCGGAAGTAATAGAACAAAATAAAAACGTAGTCGTAGATCTTAATGGTGACTTTTCAACACCGCAGAATATTCATAAAGCGCCAGGGCTACAGGTATACTTTTCAGAAAGTACTCATCATAAAGGTAAAGAAGGCGTGTTAAATATTGCCTTTGCTGCTGCAGCATCGACAAAAAATGTTGATTCAACGGTAGGTGCAGCAGTATTGAATTTTATTTTTGCCCAGCAGAACTCTCGTTTTTTCCAGCGAGCACAACAACGTAAAAGGGTAACGGTCATACCTAACCTTAATGCTTCAGCTGATCCATTATTTATATTAATAGGACGAAGTAATAAGCAATTAACATTAGCTGATGATTTAATTAGCAAGTATACGGAACTTACCTTTGATCAAGATGATCTTGATAAGGCGTATAAATTTATCAAAGACGCAGCCGATAGTTTTGATGAGCAGAAGCTTGATCAGCAATTATCTTACTATTCGTTGGAAATATCTAAGCGTTTTCCTGCTTTGTATAGTCGTAAATTAGAATTAGAGGCGTTAAACCGTATTACTGTTGATTCGCTAAAACAGCTTCATCAAAACATAGTGGCCAATAGCTTTATTGATATATACGCCCACGGTAACTTTGCTCCAAAAGAGCTGATTACTTTTGCCAAAGAAACAAGAACGCGGTTGGGTAAAGGTGAAATGAAACGAACTTACCTAGAATCAGATTTCAAACCAGTAGCTGATACCGCCCAAATGAAAGAAGTAGCCGTAGAAAAAAATGGTGTTGGCATAACAGATACCTACGTTTATCCAGAAAAATCGTACAAGCTTATGGCTCAGCTGCAAGTGCTAAATCGATTAATGTCTACTGCATTTTTTAACGACCTTAGAACCAGTAAACAATTAGGCTATCAAGTGAGTAGTTTTGTCGAAAACATTCATGAGTATCCTGCAATGTCGATGCAAGTTGTCAGTGACAATACGAATTTACAAACACTTAAAGAAAAAATCATGCATTTTCATACAAGCTTTTATCATGCATTGAATAAAATTGATGAATCGGCAGTTGTACAATTAACAACAGCTATAACCCAAGAAATGGAAAGAAAACCCGATAATATTTTTGTTGAAGTGGGTAAGTTTTTAGTCGATTGGGAATGGAACAAACATGACTTTACTACACATAAAAATAATATTGAATATACGAAAAACACGTCGAAAGCTGATTTACTCAAACTGTATAAAAACATGTTTATTGATGGAAATTACATGAATATGGTTGTGCAAATAAAAGGGGCAGATTTCAAAGAGACTGACTATTTTAGCTGGTCGAATATCGGTAAAAATGAATAGGTTTGTTTTAACCTTATAACAAAATGTTTTTAATTGCCTATCATTAATCTCCACTAATATTTAGTGAGGAGTTAAGGGTAGGCTGTTTATGAATAAGAAAGAACGTTTTTTTTGCCAAGCAGTTGAAAAATCAATTCGCACTAAGCTTATAGACTCTATTATGTTTTAAGTAATGTAGGCTAACCTAATATAATTCAAATCATAAAGATATTTCGATTATTCCTAATGAATATTCTCTACAAACGACGGTTAGTTAATTTGTACTGAAAGCGCGTACTCAGGTGTTCACTCTGAATTGATTGTTTTTTAACTAAATAAAGTATCACTTTTTTATTAGTGGTGTTATAATCTCGCGCCCACCGACTATCGGTTGGGTTTTAAAGGCAGTGACGGGTCTGATTTTTGGCCTTGAATTTAATCTTTTATAAGATATAAAAATAGCGGAGCACATAAAATGATCCAAATGCAATCACAGCTAGATGTTGCTGATAATAGCGGCGCTAAACGTGTACAGTGTATAAAGGTCCTTGGTGGCTCGCACCGTCGCTACGCACGCATAGGTGATGTCATCAAAGTTGCAGTGAAGGAAGCAATTCCTCGCGGTAAAGTAAAAAAAGGTGATGTCCTTAACGCGGTAGTGGTGCGCACTAGAAAGGGCGTACGTCGTTCAGATGGTTCTACCATTCGTTTCGACGGCAACTCGGCAGTAATGTTAAATGCTAACTTACAGCCAATTGGTACTCGTATCTTCGGGCCTGTGACACGTGAATTGAGAACTGAGAAGTTCATGAAGATCGTATCATTAGCACCAGAAGTACTTTAAGGAGTCACGATAATGGCAGCTAAAATTCGTCGTGATGATGAAGTAATCGTACTTGCTGGTAAAGACAAGGGTAAAACGGGTAAAGTAACTCGTGTACTTGTAGAAAAAAGCAAAGTATTTGTAGAAGGTGTGAACCTTGTTAAGAAACATCAGAAACCTGTACCACAGTTACAGCAACCTGGTGGCATCGTAGACAAAGAAGCACCAATCCACGTTTCTAACGTGGCGATCGTTAACCCTGCTACAGGCAAGGCCGATCGTATAGGTTTTAGATTTGAAGACGGCAAAAAAGTACGTTTTTTCAAGTCTAATAACGAATTAGTTTAATATTGGAGTAAACGATGGCGAAACTGCATGAGTTTTACAAAGATACTATTATAAGCGACCTTCAAAAGAAGTTTGAATATAAAAGTGTCATGCAAGTCCCTCGGATTGAAAAGATCACCCTTAATATGGGTGTTGGTGAAGCGATTACTGATAAAAAAGTATTAGAGCACGCCACGAATGATCTTACTGCAATCGCAGGGCAAAAGCCTATGGTAACTAAAGCACGCAAATCTGTTGCTGGCTTTAAAATCCGTGAAGGCTACCCAATTGGAGCAAAAGTAACTTTACGCGGCGAGCGTATGTGGGAATTTTTAGAGCGTTTAATCTCTATTTCAGTTCCTCGTATCCGTGACTTCCGTGGCTTGAATCCAAAATCATTTGATGGCCGTGGTAATTACAGCATGGGCGTTCGTGAGCAAATCATATTTCCTGAAATCGATTATGATAAAATCGATAAGATTCGTGGTCTTGATATTACTATCACTACAACTGCGAAATCTGATGAGGAAGGTCATGCTTTGTTGACTGCCTTTAACTTTCCGTTTAAGAAAAAGGTGTAAGGTTATGGCTAAATCATCTATGAAGGCGCGTGAAGATAAACGTGCAAAATTAGTTGCAAAGTTTGCTGAAAAGCGTCTAGCACTAAAAGAAATCATCTCAAACGTAAATTCTTCTGAAGAAGAGCGTTGGGATGCAGTAATTAAACTACAATCTTTACCTCGTGATTCAAGTGCAGCTCGTCAACGTAATCGTTGTGCGATCACTGGTCGTCCACATGGTTTCTTACGTAAATTCGGCTTAAGCCGTATTAAATTACGTGAAACAATGATGCGCGGTGAAGTACCTGGTCTTAAGAAAGCTAGTTGGTAATTAAAGGAGAAAGCAATTATGATGACTGATCCTATCGCGGACATGTTTACACGCATCCGCAACGGTCAATCTGCAGCTAAAACTGCAGTAACAATGCCTTCTTCTAAGCTAAAAGTAGCTATTGCTAACTTACTTAAAGAAGAAGGTTATATTTCAGAATTTACAGTTTCTGCTGACGCTAAGCCGCAGTTAGAAGTTGCTCTGAAATATCACGATGGTAAAGAAGTTATTGAAACAATTAAACGTGTTTCACGTCCAGGTCTACGCGTATACAAAGGGGCGAATGATATCCCTAATGTATTAGCTGGTATGGGTGTGGCTATTGTTTCTACTTCTAAAGGTTTAATGTCTGACCGCGCAGCTCGAAAAGCTGGATTAGGCGGTGAGATCCTTGGTTTCGTAGCGTAAGGAGCTAGAATATGTCTCGTGTTGCAAAAGCACCCGTCAATGTTCCTGCTGGCGTTACTGTTACGTTATCAGGTCAAGACATCACAGTTAAAGGCCCAATTGGCGAACTTTCTCATACTGTTCACAGCTTAGTAAGCGTTTCTCAAGAAGAAAACGTACTTACTACTGGTGTTGCACAAGATGTTAAAGAAGCTTGGGTTCAAGCCGGTACTGCACGTGCTTTAATCAATAATATGGTTGAAGGTGTTAGTAAAGGTTTTGAAAAGAAATTAGTTTTAAACGGTGTTGGTTACCGTGCGAAAGCTACAGGTAAGTCTTTGAACTTATCTTTAGGTTTTTCTCACCCGGTTGACCACGCAATCCCTGAAGGGGTTACTGTTGAAACTCCAACACAAACTGAAGTCATTCTGAAAAGTGCTGACAAACAGTTGGTTGGTCAAGTCGCAGCGAACATTCGCGCTTACCGTAAGCCAGAGCCTTATAAAGGTAAAGGTATACGTTATAGTGATGAGAATGTTCGTCGTAAAGAAGCTAAGAAGAAGTAGGGTAATACGATGGATAAGAAAACATCTCGTTTACGCCGTGCAAAGCGTGCACGTGCTAAAATCAGCGAGCTGGGTGCGAATCGTTTAGTCGTTCACCGTACTCCTCGCCATATTTACGCGCAATTGATCGCACCAACAGGTTCTGAGGTAATCGCATCTGCGTCTACTTTAGACAAAGAAGTTAGTGCTCAGTTAGAAAAAACCGGTAACATTGCTGCAGCGGAAGTTGTAGGAAAAGCAATTGCTGAACGTGCAAAAGCGAAGGGCGTAGAGTCTGTAGCATTTGACCGTAGCGGTTTCCGTTATCATGGACGCGTTAAAGCGTTAGCAGATGCAGCTCGTGCAGCTGGTCTTCAGTTCTAGGAGTTGATGATGGCTAATGAAAATACACAACAACAAAGTGATCTAGCTGAAAAGTTAGTTGCCGTTAACCGCGTTTCAAAAGTGGTTAAAGGTGGACGAATTTTTAGTTTCACTGCACTAACAGTAGTTGGTGATGGCAACGGTCGCGTTGGTTTTGGTTACGGTAAGGCACGTGAAGTTCCTGCTGCAATCCAAAAAGCAATGGAAAAGGCTCGTCGCAACTTAGTAACTGTTGACTTGAAGGGTACTACTCTTCAGCACCCGCTTAAGGGTCGTCATTCAGGTTCTAAGGTATATATGCAACCTGCTTCTGAAGGTACAGGTATCATCGCCGGTGGCGCGATGCGTGCAGTACTTGAAGTAGCTGGCGTTCAGAACGTATTGTCAAAAGCATACGGTTCTACTAACCCAATCAACGTTGTCCGTGCAACAATTGGTGCTCTTGCGAATATGAAATCGCCAGGCACAGTTGCTGCAAAACGCGGCATGACTGTTGAAGAAATTTTGGGGTAATTGACCATGGCTAAAACAGTAAAAATCACCCAAGTAAAAAGTGCAATCGGTCGTTTACCAAAACATCGTGCAACTTTAAAAGGCTTAGGCTTACGTCGTATTCGTCATACAGTAGAGTTAGAAGATACTCCATCTGTACGTGGTATGATTAACCAAGTTTCTTACATGATTAAGGTGGAGGATTAATAATGCATTTAAATACTTTATCTCCTGCACCAGGATCTAACAAAGATAAAAAGCGCTGTGGTCGCGGTATCGGTTCTGGTATCGGCAAAACAGGTGGACGTGGTCACAAAGGTCAGAAGTCTCGTTCTGGCGGTAGTGTACGTCCAGGTTTTGAAGGTGGTCAAATGCCTTTGAAACAACGTTTACCTAAATTTGGTTTTACTTCACGTAAAGCTTTAGTTCACGCTGAAGTTCGCTTACATGAATTAAACCTGGTTGAAGGTGATGTTGTAGACATCCATACGCTTAAAAACGCTAACCTAATTTCACGTAACATTGAGACAGCAAAAATTATGTTGTCTGGTGAGATCACAAAAGTTGTGACTGTACGTGGTTTAGGCGTTACTAAAGGTGCACGTGCGGCTATTGAAGCTGCAGGTGGGAAAATCGAGGAATAATACAGATTATGGCTACACCAGGAATGGATAACAAAGCTCAAGGCGGTTTGTCAGAGCTTAAGCAAAGATTATGGTTTGTGTTCGGCGCACTTATTGTGTTCCGTTTAGGATCATTTGTGCCAATCCCTGGTATTGACGCCGCTGTATTAGCTCAGTTGTTTGAACAACAAAAGGGCACCATCGTAGAAATGTTTAACATGTTCTCTGGTGGTGCACTTGAGCGCGCCTCTGTATTGGCGCTAGGTATTATGCCGTACATCACAGCTTCCATTATCATGCAGTTAGGTTCCCATATGGTTCCTAGTTTGCAAGAGCTAAAAAAGGAAGGTGAAGCTGGACGTCGTAAGATCAGCCAATACACTCGCTACGGCACATTGTTATTAGCAACAGTACAATCTATTGCAGTTGCGAAGAGTTTACCGGGTATGATGCCAGGACTAGTGATTAATGCTGGTTTCGGTTTCTACTTTGCTGCGGTTGTTAGTTTGGTTACAGGTACCATGTTTTTAATGTGGTTAGGTGAGCAAATTACTGAACGCGGTATTGGTAATGGTATTTCGATACTAATCTTTGCTGGTATTGTTGCTGGTATGCCATCAGCTGTAGGTCAAACTGCAGAAATGGCGCGTCAAGGTGAATTGCACTTATTAGTATTATTGTTGATTTGCGTTATTGTATTTGCGGTGACTTTCTTTGTAGTGTTTATGGAACGTGGACAACGTCGTATCGTTGTTAACTATGCTAAACGCCAACAAGGTCGTAAAGTCTTTGCAGCACAAAGTACTCATTTACCACTTAAAGTTAATATGGCCGGGGTTATACCTGCAATATTTGCTTCAAGTATTATTTTGTTTCCAGGTACATTAGCTAGCTGGTTCGGACAAGGTGAAGGGGCTTTAGCTGACTTTTTGCAAGGAGTATCTATCCAGATCTCTCCTGGCCAACCGTTATACATGATGCTTTTAGCAGCAGCGATTATTTTCTTCTGTTTTTTCTACACGGCATTGGTTTTCAATCCGCGTGAAACTGCAGATAACTTGAAGAAGTCAGGTGCGTTTATTCCGGGTATTCGTCCGGGTGAACAGACTTCTAAATACATCGATAAAGTGATGACACGTTTAACCTTAGCGGGTGCGTTGTATATTACCTTTATCTGTTTAGTACCTGAGTTTATGATGGCAGCATGGGATGTTCAGTTTTATTTTGGCGGTACGTCATTATTGATCATCGTAGTTGTAATTATGGATTTTATGGCACAAGTACAAACGCATTTGATGTCTCATCAATATGACAGTGTACTTAAGAAAGCTAATCTCAAAGGTTCAGGCCTTTAAGTTTAACGGAGTAGTAAGATGAAAGTTCGTGCATCCGTAAAAAAGATTTGCCGTAGTTGTAAAGTTGTTAAACGTGCTGGTGTTGTTCGTGTAATTTGCACAAACGACCCTAAGCATAAGCAACGTCAAGGTTAATTATTAACCTTACAAGCAAATTTTTTAGAAGTGGTATTGTGTAGATTATTCTGTATAATGCCGCTTCGCATTTGCAAAAATGGGCAGGTTGAGTATCCTTACGGGCTTTTCAACCTGATGTTGTTAATTATTTAATATAGGAGATGTGTTAGTGGCCCGTATCGCTGGCATTAACATCCCTGATCGTAAGCATGCAGTAATCGCCATTACTGCGATTTACGGTATCGGTGCAACGCGCGCAAAAGCTATTTGTGCAGCAACCGGTATCGCTGAATCAACTAAGATCAGTGAATTAGACGAAGCTCAAATTGATTTGCTTCGTTCGGAAGTGGGTAAATACACCGTTGAAGGTGATTTACGTCGTGAAGTTTCAATGAACATCAAGCGCCTTATGGATCTTGGTTGTTACCGTGGTTTGCGTCATCGTCGCAGTCTACCTCTACGTGGACAGCGCACTAAAACTAATGCGCGTACTCGTAAAGGGCCTCGTAAGCCTATTAAAAAGTAGGAGATAGAGACTTATGGCAAAAACTCCAGTAAAAACGCGTAAGCGCGTTAAAAAGCAAGTTGTCGATGGTATGGCTCATATCCATGCATCTTTTAACAACACAATTGTCACCCTAACAGACCGTCAAGGTAATGCTTTATCTTGGGCAACAGCAGGTGGTTCAGGTTTCCGTGGTTCACGTAAATCTACTCCGTTCGCTGCTCAAGTAGCTGCTGATCGTGCAGGTAAAGTTGCACAAGAATTCGGTTTGAAGAATATTGAAGTATTCGTTAAAGGTCCAGGTCCAGGTCGTGAATCTGCTATCCGTGCCTTAAATGCTGCTGGTTTTAAAATCACCAACATTACTGACGTTACTCCTATTCCTCATAATGGTTGTCGTCCTCCTAAGAAACGTCGCGTTTAATAGGAAAGTTGGAGAAAGAACATGGCTAGATATTTAGGTCCAAAGTTAAAGCTTAGCCGCCGCGAAGGAACAGATTTGTTCCTTAAAAGTGGTGTAAGAGCAATTGACACTAAATGTAAAATCGAAACTATCCCAGGTCAGCACGGCGCTCGTCGCGGTCGTTTATCTGACTATGGTGTACAACTTCGTGAAAAACAAAAAGTACGTCGTATATACGGTGTATTAGAAAAGCAATTCCGCAACTACTACAAGCAAGCTGCGCGTATTAAAGGCAACACAGGTGAAATCTTGTTACAGCTTTTAGAACAACGTTTAGACAATGTTGTTTACCGCATGGGTTTTGCAAGTACTCGTGCTGAAGCGCGTCAACTTGTAAGCCACAAAGCGATTGTAGTGAATGGTAGTGTAGTTAATATTCCATCTTTCACTGTTAAAGCTGAAGATGTAGTTTCTATTCGTGAAAAGTCTAAAACTCAAGCGCGTATTATCGCTGCTTTAGAATTAGCTGAGCAACGTGAGAAGCCAGTCTGGGTTGAAGTAGATAACAAGAAATTAGAAGGTGTTTTTAAACGCATTCCTGATCGTTCAGACTTATCTGCGGAAATTAATGAACAGTTGATTGTCGAACTTTACTCTAAGTAAAGTTTAAACATTAAGAGAGGACAAACATGCAGGGTTCTGTAACTGAATTCTTAAGACCACGCCTAGTAGACGTTGAGACTATAAGCCCAACGCGTGCGAAGGTAACATTGGAACCGTTAGAACGTGGTTTTGGTCATACTTTAGGTAATGCGTTACGTCGCATTCTTTTATCTTCAATGCCAGGTTGTGCTGTAACTGAAGTAGAGATCGATGGTGTATTACATGAGTACAGCAGTAAAGAGGGTGTTCAAGAGGACATCATTGAAATATTGTTGAACCTCAAAGGACTAGCAGTTAAGTTAGAAGGCAAAAATGAAGCTACTTTAACTTTAACTAAGTCTGGTGAAGGCCCTGTTACGGCAGCTGATATTCAACATGATGGTGATGTAGAAATTGCAAATCCAGAACATGTTATCTGTCACTTAACCGGTGATGGTTCGATTAGCATGCGTATCAAAGTAGAATTAGGACGTGGCTATGTTCCAGCTTCTATCCGCAGAAATGCAGAAGAAGAAGATCGTGCCATCGGACGTCTACTTGTAGATGCTTCGTTTAGTCCTGTTGCAAGAATTGCATATGATGTCGATTCTGCACGTGTTGAACAACGTACAGATTTGGACAAGCTAGTTATCGACATGGAAACTAACGGTACGTTAGATCCAGAAGAAGCTATCCGTCGTGCATCAACAATTTTAGCTGAACAGCTAGATGCGTTTGTTGAATTACGCGATGTTAGCGTGGTTGAAGAAAAAGAAGAGAAACCTCAGTTTGATCCGATTTTACTTCGTCCAGTTGATGACCTAGAACTTACTGTTCGTTCGGCTAACTGCTTAAAAGCAGAAGCAATTCAATATATTGGTGACTTAGTACAAAGAGCTGAAGTTGAACTTCTTAAAACACCTAACTTAGGTAAGAAGTCTTTAACTGAAATCAAAGATGTATTAGCGTCTCGTGGTTTATCTTTAGGCATGCGCTTAGAGAATTGGCCACCAGAAAGTATCGCTGATAACGACTAGTCGTCATTGTTTTAAATCGTTTATAGAGAAGGATTAACTTATGCGCCATCGTAAAAGCGGTCGCCAGTTAAACCGTAATAGCAGTCATCGTCAAGCGATGTTCCGCAATATGGCAAGTTCTTTAGTTAAGCACGGAGTTATTAAAACTACTGTTGCTAAAGCAAAAGAACTACGTCGCGTGGTTGAGCCATTGATTACATTGGCAAAAACAGATAGCGTTGCTAACCGTCGTTTAGCATTCGCTCGCACACGTGACCAAGAAGTTGTTGGTATTTTATTTAATGAACTTGGTGCTCGTTACCAAGAACGTCCAGGTGGTTATACTCGCATTTTAAAATGTGGTTTCCGTACTGGTGATAAAGCACCTATGGCTTATGTAGAATTAGTAGACCGTCCAGCAGTTGAAGACCTTGCTGAAACAGTTGAAGAAGTAAGTACTGAAGCTTAAGCTTTAACCTTACTTAATAAAAAACGGAGCTTCGGCTCCGTTTTTGTTTTTATAGCTTTAAATAAATTATCTACTTAATCAGTCGTTTATTTATACGGGGTATTCAGGCTACAATAGGAAAAAATATAAAAGCAGAAAGTTTATGAACTCTAGAGTTTTCCCCCTTATCGTTATTATCACATTATCCGCTTGTGCCGCCCAAGAGCCGGCCTGTGAAGATGCAGTTGTTGCCGCCGAGCAAATACAACAGTGTCAACAGTTGCAACGTCAAATCGTTAAAGCAAAAGATAAACCTATTGTCAGAACTGAATTAGAAAGGCGTTATCAAGCTGACTGTATTGATGTTCGTTATTATCGTGACGATCAGCAGTCGGCTATTTGTGACAACAAAAAACAAATCAATAAGGCCATAGCAGACCATAAAGAAAGCAAGGAAGTTAACAATAAAAAATAGCCTTATGGTATGGGATTTAGCTACAGGAGGTAGAAACTTAAGTTGTATAATTGGTAGTAATGATGAAATACACTGAAACAGATAATGATAGCAACGACTCAAACTTTAAGAATTTAGCACTACAATATAGCGAGCTCTCAGAGCGCTATGAAGCTTTATTCACTCTCAATAAATTGCTACATGAATGTGCTGATATTAAAGAGTTTTATCATCAAGTTCATGAAATTTTAAAATCTTTGATGACTGCCGATAATTTTGCCATTGCGCTATGTGATCGTACTTTTGAAACAATAGAATACGTATATTATCATGACGATCTACACGAACACCCGCCTAACCTACAATCACTAGTTGATATTAATGGTTCAATTACTCATTATTTAATTGAAAAATCCGAACCTATTTTTCTTAGCAAAGAGTCTATTGAAATCTTAGCGGATCAGAATGTTATCGAAAGATATAACCCCGCTTTAGTCGATTGGTTAGGGGTGCCTTTAGTTGATCAAGGTGTGGTCATTGGCTTGATCCGCGTTTTATCGTACAACCCTCTTAATCGGCATCTCGAACAAGACTTAGATTTATTACACTTCATCGCGCAACAAATTAATGCGGCAATTAGTCGATTTAATGATCAAGAGCAATTGAAACGTGCTGTCGATGCTCGTACCCGCGAACTAATGGCGCAAATTCGAGAGCGTGAACGTTCAGAATTACTGCAAGAATCTTTATACAAGATATCAGAACTTTCCAACAACTCGGGTATTGAAATCGATAAGTTTTATTATCAAGTTCATAACATTGTTGGTCAGCTAATCAACGCCGAAAATTTTTATATAGCTCGTCATACTACAAAAACTGATCACTTGAATTATGTTTTTATGTTAGATCAACAAATCGAGAAACATGACTTAGAATCATCAATAGAAAATACCTTAGATGTATATACCAAACTAGTGTTGTCTAAAAAACAAACGGTGTTGTTAACAGAAAAAGATATCGCTAAGCTGTCGCTAACCTTTAAGCTGGGCGAACTTGATGAATTGCCTAAATCTTGGTTAGGCGTACCCTTGATGACAGATGGTGAAATCATCGGTGCAATGGTTATTCAAAGTTATCAAGAAAACATTGTCTACAGTGAGCAAGATGCAGAGCTGCTAAACTTTGTTGCTCGCCATGTTTCAAGTGCGATGAAACGTCGCGACCTTATTGAGTTTGAAAGAAAGTCTCATGAGTTACTTGAAGAGCAAGTAAGAATGCGAACACAAGCGTTACAAGAAGAAATAAAACAACGCCGTAACGCTGAAGAGCAATTAACCTACGCTGCTTCTCACGACAGCCTGACTGGATTGCCGAATAGAAGTGTCTTTTTAGATTTACTTAATCATGCTATTGCTTGTAAAAAACGCAAGCCGGCAATGCAGTTTGCGTTACTATTTTTAGATTTAGATCGTTTTAAAGTGGTCAATGACAGCCTTGGTCACCATGCCGGTGACGCGTTATTAAAAATTATATCGAAAGAGTTAAAAACCATCGTCCGTGAAAAAGACACGGTCGCGCGTCTCGGTGGTGATGAGTTTGTTATTCTAATTGAAGATTTAACGGATACTAATGAAGCATTTGAAGTGGCCGATAGGATCACGCGATTATTAAATGATCCCATCATTATCGAAAATACGCCGGTGTTTATTGGTACCAGTATTGGTGTGTTATTTAGTGATGAACGATATAAAAGTGCTGACGTCATGTTACGTGACGCCGATACTGCTATGTATCAGGCAAAAGAGAAAGGTAAAGGTCGCTACGAGGTTTTTGACACCAGTATGCAGCTTAAGGTGCAAAACGCGCTAACGTTAGAAGCTGATATTCGCGAAGCCATTACTTTGGCTGAGTTTATTCCATACTTTCAACCCATTGTTCGTTTAGACGATAATAAAATTGTTGGTTTTGAAGCGCTAGCCCGTTGGGAAAGCTATAAGCGCGGCTTTGTTTATCCGAACGACTTTATTCCCATTGCGGAAGATACCGGCTTAGTTAAAAGCATTGATTTACAGATCTTAGAAAAATCTTGTATCGCACTTAAAGAATTTCAAAAGCTCGAGCAACTAGGTGATATTTATGTCAGTTGTAATTTATTTTGTGATCACTTTTTCAGCCCGAGTTTACCGCAAGATATTATCGAAATTATCAATCGGGTAGGTGTTGAGCCGACTCAGGTGAGAATTGAATTAACCGAACGGGCTTTATTAGACAATAAAGAAATCGTATTAGATAATATGCAAGCTCTGAAAAAATTAGGCTTAAAAATATTATTGGATGATTTTGGTACCGGCTATTCGAGTTTAAGCTATTTGCACCGTTTTCCAATTGATGTGCTTAAAATTGACCGCTCATTTATTACCAATATTCACGATCAAAATAAACATCGAGCGATCATCAAAACCATTATCGATTTAGCTGCCAACTTAAATATGACAACCGTAGGTGAAGGCATCGAAAACCTCGAAGATGCGCAGCTACTCAATCAAATGGATTGTAAATATGGGCAAGGCTTTTATTTTGCTAAACCTATGTCAGGTGATGATGTTCTATCGCTGAAAAACTTAATAACTCTCAATAGTTAATGTGATTTTTTTTTGCCTTTTAGTTTGTCGTCTTTACGCTATAGGGTATGCTGTTAACACAATCACTAAATGAATAAAAATATGAATGCACACGAATATGCGGTAAAAGCGAATGGTTCATTTGCTTTACCTGACGCTTGTTTTAAAGTGAAAGCGCTGATGGAAGATGAAGCTTCCGTGATTGAAGATTTTGCCAATGTCATCAGCATCGACCCCTCAATGACCTCGCGTTTATTGCAAATTGCTAACAGCGCCATCTACAGCTTTCGTGGCCAAGTTAGTACTATCTCCCGAGCCATCACCATTATTGGTACCCAGTCGTTATACAATATGATGGTTGTTGATATTGCCGCCAGTGCTTTTAAGCACTTTGGTAATCAAGCTATTGATTTGAAGCGTTTCTGGCGTATGAGTGTATACACAGGTTTAGCTTGTAAAAATTTAGCTATTAAGGCCAATATTCGCGATATCGAACGTTTATTTGTCGCCGGTTTATTACAAAATTTTGGTGAATTGATTGTTGCCAAAAGTAATCCAAAAATTGCCAAAGCATGTGAAAAATATAATGAAAGGCATCTTCCTTGGTTATTGCAAAAGCATTATCTTGGTTTTACCTACACTGAAATAACAACAGAAATGTTATCGCTGTGGGAAATACCTGAAAAAATCGTGATGCCAATTCGACATTATCATGAAGCGAAAACTATCGATATCAATAAAGACGTTAAAGTACTTTATATTGCATCACGTTTAGCGTTAATTGATAGTCACCCTGAGGTTTTTTCGTTCGAAAAATTATTAGATGATAAATTGTGTCAAAGCTTATCCATCACTCAAGATGACTTAATTGCTGCGTCAGAATTTGCCAGCAGTGAAGCAGAAAATATTTTAGCAGTTATGAATGCAAAGTTCTTTTAAACTTAGTGCTAGTGGAAAGTTAAATGACGGCAACCAGAGAGAACTTTAGTTCCAAAATAGGTTTTATTTTAGCGGCTGCGGGTTCCGCTGTTGGCATTGGTAACTTAGTAGGGTTTCCGGTCAATGCGGCTAAAAATGGCGGTGGTGCTTTTTTATTAATCTACGCCTTATTTGTTTTTTTGATCTGTTTACCGGTCATGATGGCTGAAATGGCGATTGGCCGCAAAACAGCAAAGGAACCGGTTGGCGCTTACGCAGAATTAAGCCGCCGCAGTAAATTGTGGAATCTTGCTGGGGTGTTAGGGGTGATCACCCCCTTTATGATTGCCGTTTTTTATATGGTCATCACCGTTTGGATCTTTGGCTATATTGTCTTAATTTTAGCGGGTAATCTTGATTTTCTTGCCGCTCCTGACAGTTTTGGTCAGTTTATTAATAGCTACTACTTGTTCATTTCCATGATAGTAGTTACCGGCCTGGTCAGCTTTATTTTAGTCTCAGGGGTTAAAAACGGGATTGAAAAGGCTGCGACAATTTTAATGCCGACCTTATTTGTTATGTTGGTGTTGTTAGTTATTTTTGTCCTAACTCAAGACAATGCTTGGGCTGGTGTGCGATTTTTTATTATTCCTGATTTTGACAAACTTACCCCTTCTGTTATTAATAGTGCTTTATCACAAGCATTTTTCTCGCTCTCATTAGGCATGGGGATTTTAATTACTTATGGCTCTTATATTAATCGAAAAACTGACATAGTCGGCTCGGCCAAACTTGTTGCCTTAACTGATACTGCGGTTGCTTTTACTGCTGGATTAATGATTTTACCGGCTATATTTTCGTTTGATCCTGACATTAAACCGGCTGAGTTATCATCAAGTTCAGTCTCATTAATTTTTGTTTTTCTGCCGAAAATATTTTTAGCGTTAGAAGCATCATTTGGCTATTTTGCTGCCAGTGGTATTGCAGTGTTTTTCTTTACCTTGGTATTTTTTGCCGCGTTAACCTCATTGGTTTCTATTCTTGAAGTACCGGTTTCTTATCTGGTGACGGAAAAGTGTCAAAGTCGTAAAAAGGCGTTAGTGACTTTATTAATGACGGCAGGGGTTTTAACTTTATTTGCTACTGCTTCATTTGGCATGATTGGATTTTTCACTGAATTTACCTATTACGCTGACGCGCCTAAATCATTTTTTGATTTAATTTATGATATTTTTTACGATACCATTTTGCCGCTTAATGGCTTATTGATTTGCTTATTTGTCAGCTATCGCTGGAAAAAGCAAAACTTATCCGCTGAACTTGCGGTCGGTAATAACGATTATAAAAATTCATTCGCTGAAAAGTATATTAATTTTTCCTTAGGGACTTTTATCCCGTTTATTTTGTTGTGTATCTTTTTAAATACCGTTGCACAAAAATTCTTTGCCTATAGCTTGCTTGGTTTTTAAGCCAAGCCGTTAAAGCTAGCTTTTCGAGCTAGTACCTAAATATGGTTGTCTTATATTTATGATTGAACATCTTCAATTACAGTCGCTGTCAGAGTGTCAGCGACTATTTCATGGTCGCGGCCATGCCTATCCAGGTTTTGAACATATTAATATTGATTGGCTGGCGCCGGTTGTACTGATCACGCTTTATCGTGAAGTTGATGATGCTTGGTTACTTGAGCAAGCACATTTATTAAACAATCACATCGCTGAGTGTCAATCTGTGCAAGTGCAATACCGTTGCCGGAAAATGGCGCCAACAGAGGTTTTAATTGGTGCTGAGATAACCCACACACAAGTGCAAGAACATGGCTTAAAATTTCATATTGAATTAGGAAAGGCGCAAAACACCGGCTTATTTTTAGATATGCGTAATGGTCGTCAGTGGGTTGCCGAGCACAGTGCTAACAAAAAAGTGCTTAATCTATTTTCTTATACTTGCGCTTTTTCCGTTGCCGCGCTTGCGGGTAATGCGAAACAAGTGGTTAACTTTGATTTAAGTAAATCATCATTAAGTAAAGGCCGCGAAAATCACCGCTTAAATGAGCAAGACTTAACCAAGGTGGTTTTTCAAGGGGTTGATATATTTAAATCTTTTAGCCGAATAAAAAAGTACGGCCCTTATGATTTATTGATTTGTGATCCGCCATCGTTTCAAAAAGGCAGTGTTAATATTCAACGTGATTATGGCAAGATCATCCGCCGAATTCCTGACTTTATGCAGCCCAATAGTGATTTGATTTTATGTTTAAATTCACCTGATTTAGACGAGGAGTTTTTGAAACAACAAGTTGAGCTGAATTGTCCACAATGTCATTTTATCGACAAAATGCCAGCACCAGTTGTCTTTAAAGAAGCGCATCAAGGCAAAGGCTTAAAGGTTTTACATTATCAATATCGGCCAATGGTAGGCTAAAATATGTTTGGCCGAATACGGACAAAACTTGCAAATTTAGGTACGCCATTTTTTGTTAAGCCTAAATATTTATAACTGATGATGGCTCCTAACGGCGGCGGGTTTTTTCTTTCAGCAAGCGAAAATCCTGATCCGATTTTAAACTCGATGCCGCTGTCGGTTTTTACTTTAATCGCGCCAAGTAAGCCGGTTAGCTTGGCTTTACCGGGCAGATGTTCAATCACTACGGCTTCAGCATCGTGATATTTTTTCACCTTTAAAATATTAGCGGTTCGTCCTTTGGTATAATAAGCGTCAGCTTTGTGGATCATTAACCCTTCACCGCCCAATTTCACTGTGTTATCTAATAACTGATGTAATTCATCAATGGAGTGCAGTTGTTGCTGTGATATGACTTTCAGATAAGGATTATCAATAGTTGTTAGCAGTTGTCTCATGGTTTTGATACGGGTAGAAAAATCAGCTTGGTTATTTGGTAAATCAAAAACCATAAAAGCGAGTTGTTGCCAGCACTGATTATTATCGTTTTTTTTACTCACGCACGAGAGTGTTTGCTCAAAACTATTTCTCGCCAGCCACAGCTCGCCATCTAACGCTACCTTTGGCCAATCTTTGGTAAACCAATTAGGGACATCAATTAAATTCCCTTGGCGAGTATATAAATGGCTGCCGGACCAAACGCCTCGGATACCGTCTAGTTTCTCACTAACCCAATATTCGCCAATCTTAATGTCTTGCTGCTGATAATTTTTGGCTAATTGCAGCGTGGGTATTTTAGCTTTGTTTGGTGCTGCGCTTGCTATGGGCGCAATAACTAGTAGTGCGCACACTAGTGTTGAGATAACTTTCATAAAACATTCCTTGTTTTAAAAAAACTAATCATAGTCTATTTTTTAATAATGTTTGTACTTTAGATTTCAAGGAATGAAATACGATGAAGGTCAGATTGATAATTATATTACTGTTTTTTGTGAGTCAAATAGCCGTTGCGGCTAACCGCTGTCAGCCATATAAAGATAAGTTTACGCATATTCAGCGGCTGCAAAAACAAGGGCATTCAGTCAAACAAAGTATTACATTGCATGAACGTGAGCGTAAAGCTTGGCAAAAATGGATGGACTGTAAAAAAGGTAAATTGAAAAAAAAATCTAAAAGTAAAAAAAAGGCGGCATCAACCCTTATTTTACCTGCTTATCAGTCACCGAAAAAATTGATTGCATTAGATCCGGGGTCAGTTTTTGATAATAAAAAAGGCGTGACAGTAAAAGGGAAATACAGCGGTAAAAAACAGCAGGCGTGGTTAGACTTTTATCAGCCACTGGAAAAATGTAGAAAACCTAAGTCGACTCAAGCTTTTGCGCTGTGTTTGCAAGATAGAGATCAGCAACAGGTACTTTTTGAAGCTCAATACCAGCCCTAGTTTGAACACACCTTAAGCCTTAAGTTGAGCTGTTTACCAAGCTTAAATGGCCATAAAAAAAGCCAAGCATCAGCTGGCTTTTCAAGCAATAAAAATAACGGCACCTGCGATTATTTTTGATAACTTGATTTTACTACTTGGTAGTCAGTAACCACACTTGCCATGGTGGTGGCACAGTAGTCACGTAAACCACTTAACATCATATATTTTTTACCACGGCCAACCACTTCACCGTTTGATAATAAATCAAAATATAAACACGCTTGGCCGCGTTTGCCATTATGCTCTAAAGTGGACTTAGATAATTTAAGTTCAATCGAAGTAGCATTGAAGTGGTCTAATTCAATGGCCATGCTTTGGTACATGATCATTGGTCTCGTTGGATTGATCATCACGCCATTTTTAGCCATTAAATCAACTAAAATATCAGGGAAAGTGTGGCCTGAAAATGCAACGTAGGCTTTTGTTAAAGAATCAACCAACTGATCGTTAGTGCTTCTATTACCCGCGGCTTGTACATCGAGGTATTCTTTACCGTTATTATCTTTAATCGCAAAGTGATCACCAATATCAGTAGGGAAGACTAAGTCGATGTCTTCAGTGACCATACCTGAAAAGGTAAAATTCATTTTTTCGTATAAACCGGCTTTTGCCAAAACTACTGAAAAAAGTAAATCCCCAGGGACGCAGAATCGTTTCGCATCAACATTGTGGATCGGGTTGAAGTCGTCAGCGATTTGCTTGGCGAATTGACAAGCTTGCGCGCGAGAAAATCGAATACCTTGAGGAGATTCTAAATAGTAGTTTTCAATAAACATAATTTTAATTTTTACTCTAGCAAAAAACCGGCGAATTCTACCACAAAAGCTAGATAAGCAATAAAAAATCAAACTAAACAGACCAGTTATCAGTTGACCTGGTTATTTACTTACTTTTGCCAGTGATGCTGATGGGAAATCACTGATCAGTGTTTCTTTTTGTTTTTTACTCAGTTGTTTAAAGGCATATTCTTTTTGACAGGCGAGAGAGCGGGAAGTACTCGACTCAAAATAGACCAAGGTAACGGGACGTTTGTTACGGGTGTACTTTGCCCCCAAGGCACTGGAATTATGTTCTTCAATTCGACGAGCGAGCTCTGTGGTAATGCCAGCGTAAAGGCTATTATCATTACAGCGAACAAAATAGGTGTACCAAGTTTTTATCATTAACTATTTCTTTAACCTCAGTTCGGTTTAAACTGTTTTTTAAAAGGATTGACGGCCAGCCGTTATTTACCAATAAACGTCGATAAACGCTATTAATCAAGTTAGGTTATTTAATGTTAAATCGAATTTCAACTGGTGTCCTTAGCCATTATTTCATACCATACAGAAAAATAATAACCTAGGATAATCGTGACACACTATACTGGCCCGATCCGAAAATTAACATCACAATTAACTGAAAATGGCTTGGTTGAATACCAGTTACCGATAGGTGAAGACCTATTAGCGTTAAACCCATTGATTGGTAAACCGCTGACGCTAAATTTTTTAACTAAAATATCTTGTTGTCATTGCGGTAAAAATATCAAAAAAAGTTATTCTCAAGGCTTTTGTTATCCGTGCATGATGAAGCTTGCACAATGTGATATGTGTATTATGAAACCAGAAACCTGTCATTTTTCCAAAGGTACTTGCCGAGATCCAAAGTGGGGCGAAACCAATTGCATGATTGACCATTTTGTTTATCTTGCTAATACCTCAGGGTTAAAAGTTGGTATTACTCGTCATAGTCAAGTGCCTACGCGCTGGATTGACCAAGGTGCTACGCAAGCATTACCTATTTTTAAAGTGAGCACTCGCTTACAGTCTGGCCTTGTTGAAATAGCGTTGGCAAAATTTATCGCCGATAAAACCAATTGGCGAGCAATGTTAAAAGGTGCACCTGAATCAATAGATTTAGTACAAAAAGCGAGTGAGTTAAAACCATTGATAGCACAAGCACTTGCTGATATTCGCTTACAATATGGTGAAGACAGCGTACAAGAATTAAATGAAGATGTGACTGAATTAACCTTTCCTGTTGATGAGTATTTAAGCAAAATAAGCTCGTTCAACTTTGATAAAACCCCAACCGTTGGTGGCGTGTTATTGGGCATAAAAGGGCAATACCTTATCTTTGATACGGGTGTTATCAATATGCGTAAATTTGGCTCTTACCATCTAAGTATCGATGTTAATTAATAGTTAATATTGAAAATGTTACCTATACTTAGCGCTATTACGCGATAATAGCGCTAAAAAATAAATACTTAAGTTAACTCAAAGCTATAACTATTTTTCAATGTAAATTGTATGGCTTGATTATGGTAGGAATGCTTTTTATGAAAGCCATTGATTACGTCGAACAAGCCAGTGATTTGTTTGTCATGTCTGATTCTTTCATCAGAATAAAGGAACTTATCGATGATGAAGCTTCAACTATTGACGAAATTGCGGATGTGATTTTATTAGACCCCGCTTTATCAGGAAATATTTTAAAGCTGGCGAACAGTACGTTATTTAATTACCCCGGAAAAATAGACACTATCTCCAAGGCCGTTTTAGTTTTAGGTATTACTGAGGTTTATAACTTAGTTATTGCCTACTTTACTACTGAAGCGTTTAAGTCGATGAGTGCTGATGTCGATTTTCTCGAAGAGTTTTGGGAACGTAGTGTTGATTGCGCCTTGCTGATTAAATTTCTGGGTGTCCATCTCGGTTTTAAATATGCTGAACGTTTATTTATTTTAGGCTTACTGCATAATTTAGGTGAACTGGTGGTTAAGCAATTTATCCCCGATAAAGTGCCGTTATGTCAGCTAGAAAGTAGTGCTGACTCTATCTATCAAAAGCAAATGTCAGTGTTGTCATTCACTTTTTCTGATTGTTCTTCTGAGCTTTTAAAAATCTGGCAATTACCATTTAGTTTAATTGAACCGATACGTTATCAAGATGAAGATAATTTGATTATTGCTTCGACCGAAACAAAACTTTTATATATCGCTAAACGGGTGATGATCGCTAATCGTCAATTTAGCCAAGAGGCGATTGAAAATTTTATCGACATTGAGTTGTTACAAGAGCTTGGCATAACGCCGGATGTTATTGAGCAAGGTAATGCATATTGCGATCTTGAAAGGTTGAGTCTGTTATCAATACTTAAACCCAGCAGCATGATGATTTATTAAGTTTTAGCTGCTCTGGTGATTAGAAGCCGTTTTAACCATAAAGAAAATGGGCGATTAATCGCCCATTTTGTATTGTGATACTTGTTAGCTATGATTACATATCGAAATTATAGTTTACCCGTAAACCGATAGTTCTTGGCGTGACAACATAATGACCATAATTACGCTGCATTTCTTGGCCGTTAATATTTAACTCGCTGAATTTAGCTTGGCCAATATCACCTTTATCTCGACGGACAGAAGTGACAGCATATTTATCAAATAGGTTGTCGATATAAAAGGTCAATGACCAAGCATCGTCTGACAATTTTGCAGATAAGTTGCTTAACGCAAAACCAGGTAATACCTCACCATCGGCTTTTAATCCCACTTTTGTAATCACATCACTTTGATAAGTTAAGCCATAATTAATATCCAATAATTTATCATCGAAAACTTCAGTGCTGTAAGTTAAGCCAAATGAAAATTGGTTTTCAGGTGAACCTGGTAAGCGATCCCCTTTGTTACCATCATAGAAATTCTGTATTTCACTGCCCATAACGTCATAGGTGCCATATAACGCCGGAGCATCACTGGTTAATTCAACGTTTGTGTAAGCATAAGTGGCATAGGCTGATAATTTATCGTTGATAATTGCCCGTGTTGCTATTTCTACACCTGTTGATGCCGCAGTTGCCGCATTTGAAGTAAAAGGTTCTTGACCATTAACGGTAGCGCCTTGAACTTGCGCATCTTGCCATTCAACTAAGAAAATCGCAGCATTAAAATGTAAACGGTTTTGCTGCCAAGTACTTTTAAAGCCTAATTCATAATTAGTTGTGTTGTCGGGAGAAAAACCAAATTCATGTGGTAAGGCACAAGGCTTTTGACCTTCAGGAATAGGGTCAGGACATAAATCTATCCCATTTGAACCACCAATTCTAAAGCCTTCACTAATAGTCGCATAGGTCAAAACGTCTGAGCTGAATTGATAATTAACATTAAATTTAAATAGGCTGCCATCGTCTTCAACATTTTCACCAGAAAGTTGGAGTTCACTAAGCATAAAATCAACATTAAAAAGTGGTGCTGAGGAGTCAGCTAAATAACTTGATTGATATTCATAAAATCGGCTACCGACAGTAAACGCTAGCTGCTCATTTACTTGATAAGTTAACTCACCAAAAAGAGCTTTTTCAATGGTTTTTTCACGCAAAATCGCAATGTATTCCAAGCTATCAGCACGATAATCAATACCTTCACCGTCAGGTGCTGCAAACTCACCATAACCAGGGGTAAACTCTCGGCTATCACTAGTGTATTCAAAATTGCTGTAATAGCCGCCCACTATCCATGAAAGTGGGCTGTTGTTTTGCGAGACTAAACGAATTTCTTGGGTAAAGTTTTCTGATGCTTCTAAATCTCTGGTAAAAGCAGAAAATGCGGGGAAATCTTCGTAGCTATAATCTAATCGAATAAGTAAATCTGTTTGGTCGCGTTGATAGTCTGTTTCATAATCAGACTTACCTGTCGCCGAAGTTAATTCAGCAAAACCTAAATCAGCTACTAGCTCTAAACTCAAAAGCGAGGTTTCATTCTCTCTTGGTTCAACAAAACGGTATGCGCCATCATATTTCCCCATTTGAGTCGCTAAGGGATTATCAACACTTAAACTATTGAAGTGACTAATTGAGCGCCCGCCGAGTTCTTGCTTTTGGTAATGGTAAGCAAGGTTAATATCAACATTATCGGCGGCTTGCCAGCGTAAGCTGGCACGTGCTGTGGTTGTTTGGTCAAAGTTGATGTCTTTTTTACGGCTTAAATTTTCACTCACTGCTGCGCTGTCTGACCAATCAGGATCAGGTAATGATACGCCGCTTTTTTTAACTAAATAGTTGTAATCAATAAAGCCAGGATCATCGAGGTAGTTAAAAGCAACACGTAATCCGAGTTTATCGTTGATTAGCGGTTGGTTGAAAACAAAACCTACTTCGCCACCTTGATCATCACTGGCGGCGACAGAAAATAAATCACCATAAATAGAACCTGAGGTTTCATCTAAAACGGGTTTTTTGGGAATATAACGAATAGCGCCGCCCAAAGTACCCGCACCATATAAAGTGCCTTGTGGGCCAATTAATACTTCTACCCGTTCAACATCAAGAATTTTCATTTCTTGTGCTAATGGCACATCGCCAACATAAGTAGCGACTGTATTACCGTCGCTACCAGGGTTTGAAGCATTGGTATTGAGTCCGCGAACAATAATAGGTGAGCCATAATAGCCACCTTGGTCAGGTATTGTTAGACCAGGTACCCAGCGAGCAACATCCGAAAGTTCGGTAATGTTTTGGTCTTTCATAATATCAGCGTCAAGTGCAGTGATATTAAGTGGCGCTTCTTGAACGCTCGAAGCGCGACGCGAGCCCGTAACCTGAATGCGCTCAATGCCTTTCACTTGTTCATCTTGCTCCACAGCTATGGCTTGCTGGGTAAACGCGAAAGAAGAAGTTAATGCTAGATATAATGCAGAACGCTTAAAGATTGTGTGGTGTGATGCCATTTTTGTCTCCCATAAAGGTATACATGGTTCTTAAAGCTTATTTACCGTGAAATGAAAAATTCGAAAACGGATAAACAAATAAGCTAGCTGTATTTAGCTGTGCCTAGAGCTTCTCATAATCTGATGGAATTGTCTCGTAAAAAAAAGCCAATAAGACTATGATTAGCAAAGGTAATTAATCTACCTTTGGATTTATAACTTTTTAACTAAAACTAAACGTTATTAGGTTTACTTAATATCACTTATTTATTGCTACTTGATATCAATATATCAACTGGAATGTCAGCATACATCTGCTTTGTAGCGTAAATTAAACTGTTCGATAGGTTGTCATTTTGCAAAAAATTCTCGATATTATTCCACCGTATTTTCAGCAGCTTATCGGAGATTTCATTTCCCGTATGCAACAAGAAAAAGTTCATATCACCGCCGGTTATTTAGCTTATGTTAGCTTGATGTCATTAGTGCCATTATTAGTGGTGATGTTTTCTGTAATGACAGCGTTTCCATTATTTTCTGATGTTAGGGAAGCGATTGAGGGTTTTGTCTTTAGTAATTTTTTACCTACCTCTGGCGAACTTATTCGCGGACATTTAACGGGCTTTGTTAATAATGCTTCGAAAATGTCAGTGGTGGCTTTATCTTTCTTATTTCTTTTTGCGCTGTTATTAATGTCTGCAATCGATAAAAGCTTAAATCGCATTTGGCGGGTAAAAGAAAAACGCCGAATGATGACCTCATTTTCGCTATATTGGTTAGTGCTTACGCTAGGTCCTATTATTGTTAGCCTGAGTATTTCATTATCATCTTACATTCTGGCTTTAGTGGCGGTTGAAAGTGTTGAGGAAGTACAGGCGGGAAAAACGTTTTTATTTTTATTACCCTTTCTTGTTTCTACGATTGGCTTTTATTTTTTATATTTAGCGGTGCCAAATAAACGAGTGCCGATAAAGTTTGCTTTAATTGGCGCTTGTACGGCGGCGATATTATTTGAGATTGCGAAAAAAGCCTTTGCTTTTTATCTATTACAATTACCGTCTTATCAGGCAATTTATGGCACTTTAGCGATTATTCCTATTTTATTTTTATGGGTTTATCTGTCGTGGGTTATTGTGTTGTCAGGTGCGGTACTGGCGGTATCATTAGAGAATCAAGCAGCAAAAAATCTCGAACAAGACTAAGCTTTAGAGATATTGTTTATGTGTCGTGATTAGCGCGACATTTATAAACGTGCCCATTCAAACATTATCATTTAGGTGTGCTAAGTTATGACAAGAGCGTTATATCCTAAAATATCGGCGAACTCTGCTTTTCATTTGGCTGTGGGTGATGGCCATGAAATTTATGTTGAGTGCTCAGGCAATCCTGATGGGCTCCCTGTTATTTATTGTCACGGCGGCCCCGGCGCGGGCTGTTCAGAAGGCTTAAGACGATATTTCGATCCTGAAAAATATCACATCATCTTATTTGATCAGCGCGGCTGTGGTCGATCTACGCCGTCACCTTCGATTGAACACAATACTTTAGTTGATTTGATTGCCGATATGGAAAAAATTCGCTATTACTTAACGATAAATAAATGGTTAGTTTGTGGTGGTTCTTGGGGCACTACGCTGGCGTTAGCTTATGGTATTGAGCATGCTGAACATGTTAGTGGTTTTATCTTAAGAGGCATATTTTTAGGTACGCAAGAAGAATATGAATGGCTTTACAAACCGGATCGTGCGGCTTATTTTTTTCCAAAATATTATCGCGATTTTACCGCTTTATTAAAGGGGCAGCAGCTTGATCAGCCGCTGTTAGGTTATCAGCAATTATTAACATCAGAAAATGAATTGCTAAAAGTTGCTGCGAGTAAAGCTTGGTATCTTTGGGAGTCGCGTATTTCTTCAATCGAACATTCAAGCAAGGCGTTATCGCGGATTGATGACCCACATCAGGCGTTATGTATGGCACAAATCTCTAATCATTATTTTGTTAACTATTGCTTTTTGTCTACGCCAATTTTAAGCAATATTGATAAAATAAAGCACCTGCCAGCCATTCTTATTCATGGCCGGTACGATATGGTTTGCCAGCTTCAGCAAGCTGATAAGCTAGCGCAAGCTTGGTCAAATGCCCAGTTACAGATATTGCCTTGTGCGGGCCATAGCGGTTTTGAACTGCAAACGATTGATGCTTTTTGTAAAGCGACTGATACTATGGCAAATTTTATTAAAGAAGTTGAAGAATGATCGCATTAATACAGCGGGTGAGTGAAGCAAGTGTTGAAGTTAATAACGAAATTGTAGGTGAAATAAGCAAAGGGATTTTAGTGTTATTGGCGATTGAGCCAAACGATACTGAGGCAAAAGCCAAGCGACTATCAGAACGTATTGCGGGCTACCGTATTTTTGAAGATCAAAACGGTAAAATGAACTTGAATGTTAAACAAGTTGGCGGTGATATTTTAGTGGTTTCACAGTTTACCTTGGCGGCAGACACTAGTCGCGGTATGAGGCCCAGTTTTACTAATGCCGCGGGGCCAGAGTTTAGTGATGAACTCTATCAATATTTTACCCGCCAGCTCAGAGCCCAAGGCTTTAAAACACCAACAGGGGTTTTTCGAGCGGATATGAAAGTACGGCTGCTAAATGACGGACCAGTCACTTTTCAATTAACGATTTAAGTTAAGCTTAGGTTATTTATCTCTCGGTATCGTTTTGTATCAGATTGATATCACTTAGTGCTATCAATAAATACTTGATAAGCGTGAATGTGACAGCAAGTTAACCTAACGGCGACTTTTCCATGTATAAAAAATAAGTTAATAACAAAAATGAAAATTAATCAAAGCATTGGCATCATAGGTGGCGGCTGGTTAGGCTTAGCTCTAGCCAAGCAGCTTATACAATACCAAGTACCTGTGACCGTAACGGTAAGAAAAGACACCAAACTACAGGTCTTAGCGGCGCAAAATATTGTTGCTCAGTTACTCGAGTTGCCCAATAATTGTCAGCCAGATAATCCTGTATTTCAGCAAGATGTGCTCGTGATCGCGATCACGCCAGGGTTTAAACAAGGCAAGACGGATTATGCCGATAATATCAAAACCTTGCTTGCGGCGGCGCAGCACAATAAAGTGAAAAAAATTATTCTGATCAGCTCAACCGGTATTTATTTAGGGGTGAATGAGCGTGTTGATGAACATTCTATAATCACTCCAAATTCAGCTAAAACACGTTTGTTATATGAAGCGGAACAAGCGGTACTTAACTATTCAGCCAATAGTGCAGTTTTAAGATTAGCTGGCTTGGTTGGTGAAGATCGATTACCGGGTAAGTTTTTAGCCGGAAAAACCGAGTTACCCGCAGGTGATGCCCCCGTTAACTTAATTCATCAAAAAGATGTGATTGGTTTACTTTGCGCATTAATAAATAAACAGGTAACCGCAGGAGTCTTTATTGGTGTGAGTAAAACCTCTGCGTCGAAAGCAAGATTTTATCAACAAGCCGCTGTCGCTATGGGATTAACGCCGCCGACATTTAGCTCATCAATCGTTGCCAAGTTAACACCAGCAGAGCAAGTTGAACGAAGCACAGCTGCTAACACCGAAACCATAAAAAGCCATCAAGTTAATGGCGATAAAACACGGCAACTATTAGCTTATCAATATCAATACGACGACCTCTTGCAGTGGTTAGCTGAGGTAAAGAAGGGATGATGAAAATATCAGTAGAGTTTATCAATGCTTTTAGTAAAGATGTATTTCATGGTAATTCTGCCGCGGTCGTGATCACCGAGGTGTGGTTACCTGATAACTTAATGCAGCAGATCGCCAGTGAAAATAATTTATCTGAAACTGCTTTTGTCGTGGGAAATTCTCAAGGGCTGTACGATATTCGCTGGTTTTCACCCTTAACTGAAATTGATTTTTGCGGCCATGCCACGTTAGCTTCTGCTTATGTCTTATTTTCTCGTCAACCAGCTGGCGCTAAGCAAACGTTAATTTTTTCTGCCCCTGCGGTTGGAGAAATCACAGTAACACAGCAAGCAGATGATTATATTCAAATGAATTTTCCGGCGAGAAAACCGGTTGAAGTTGAGGCTATTCCGCAGCAATTATTACTTGGTTTATCGATAAAGCCGCAAGCGGTTTATCTTAACCAGCAAGCGTATTTTGCTGTCTATTCAAATGAAAGCGATGTGGTTAATGTTGTGGCAAACAGCGCATTGATTAAAGAGCTTGCACCTTATGATGTCATTGTTACAGCAGCAGCTGCTAACTTAGCAGATTATGATTTTGTTTCTCGGTACTTTTGGCCTGCGAATGGCGGCGACGAAGATCCGGTCACGGGCTCAGCTCATGCGGGTTTAACGCCTTTTTGGGCTGAAAAACTAGGTAAAACGTCACTGTCAGCCTTTCAAGCTTCTCGTCGAGGCGGTTTGTTAAAATGTCAATTAGCCGGCGAACGGGTGTTAGTTTCAGGGCAAGCGATACGGTATTTAATTGGTGAAATTACGGTGCCTGATTATTAAATCAAGGCACGTTTTTTTGTTTAGACAAGAATTAACAAGTCTGATGTTAATTCTTGTGAGGATTTTGTGCTTGCCAAGCGCTTATCCAATGAGGAAGTTGTGAGGCATCAATGGTCGGAGAAATTACACTGCCTTGGGCATTAACCCCGTCAATTTCTTGAAATATCTCTAATGCTGATATGCTATTAATATTAAAACCGACAATGGGTATATGCATTACGGTCGCTAAATTAACTAAAGCATTAATAATCGCTTTTTCTGTTTGTCGGTCTTCATGTAATGATAAAGCCGCACAGTCTACTTTTAATTGCTGAATCGATATTTTTCGTAAATAGCGTAATGATTGATAACTGCCAGAAAATTTATCGATGGCGATTTTTAAACCGGCATTTTTGATGTGGTCGATTACCATGCTATTATTTCGATTTTGATTACCTAACGTGGCTTCAGGTATTTCGATGATTAAAGTGCTTTTAGGTAATTGATGTTTAGTTAATTGTAATTCGATATAGTCAATTAAAGTCTCTTCAAATGAAGCAATACTGAAAAAATTAATGGTGATAGGTTTACTGATACCGATTGCTAGGTTATCCACGGCTACTTGGCAGGCATTGTCGATCATTAATCTGACTAAATGAAAAACTTCACCACTGTTTTCAGCGATGGTAATAAACTCATCATCAGTAATTATGCCGCCATTGTGTGGCCAAACAACCCTTGATTCAAAGCCGATGATCTCTTTAGTGATTAAGTTTATTTGTGGTTGGTATTGCCATATCAGATCTTGCTGTTCAATCGCTTGTTTAAGCTGTTCCATTTTTAGTAAATTATGATCAGTATATTGATTACTTTGATGATTATAAAAACATAGCGATTGTTGGTTTTTCTCTGCTGTTAATAACGCATCGCCGGCCCAAGCAACAGCGGCGGCAATATCATGTGACTGCGGATTAATAATATCAATGCCATATATCAGCTCAAAATTTAATGAAAAACTCTTAAAGCTAACAGCGTCTGGTACTGCTTGAGTTAACTCGCGGCAAAGCGCTTCAATATAGCTTTGTGAAGCATCTTTATATTGGCTAATATCTAACACAACCATAAATTGTAAGCTGGGTAACCGTGCTATTCTGACGGGATGGCTGGCGGAGTTAAAGTTTACTAAGGCTGAATTGCTCTCAATATTTTGCTGTAGGCAATAAGCTAATTGCAATAATAATAAATCGGAATTTTTGTGCCCGAGTAAGTGATTTACTTTGTGAAAATTAATCGGTTTAAAAACGACTACCGCATATTGAAATGATGACTTTTTATCAATTTGCTGGTGCAGGCGTTTTAGGGCATGGGCTTGTGTTGGCAGGTTAGTGATAGCATCACGAGATAAGCTTTTTAATTCTTCAATTTGCGGACTAAATTCGTCTTCGACTTCCTGTTTAACACTTTTTTTGATCCTAAAGCTTAAGCGCCATGCAAAGTTGGTTAGGCAAATAACATAACAACTGACCGCTAAAATTACCATGCTATATTGAGGTAGTAACCAATGCTGTTGAAGAAATACTGAGATACAAAAAGCAATAAGCATCAACCATAAAAAGGTATAACGGAAATTATTCTGACGTTCGTTATTATAAACGCTGCTAAAGCGAAGAAAGCTAATAAGAATAAGGCAAGTTGAAAAAATAGCCCACAGTGTATGGTCAGAAATAAAGTGTAAAAACCATGTGTTAATAAGAAAAGCTAAGATTAAAAATAAAGAACTGTAATTACACCAACGAACATATCCTATTTTAGCGTCTTTTTTTACTGAGCTAGATTTTGGTAAATTTGAAGCGAGGAATAAAAAAACGGCTACAGCACTATAAATCTTTGGGTTAAGTGCAGGTGAGGCAGTTGTAAGCGCATAAAGCACAGTTAACAAGGCCGTACTTAGCATTATTAAATACCACCAAGAATTAACGATACGTTCGCGAATAATAAAAGCGATAATAATTAACGGCAGTGATAAACCTAAAGCAAAGGCTGCATTGTATTCAATAAAAGTAAAAGCGCTTTGTGCATTTGCCGGCAAAGATATTGTTGATAAAAACAATAAAAATAAAGTACTTAAAGTAGTCGTTGTTCTTAAGCGACTTAAGCGTAAAATAGCCATAATCTTCCTGATAATACATAGGTAACTAACTAAGGGTAATCAATTGGCTGATGATTGTACAGAAGTTGACTTTTTGACATATTATGTCGAGAGGTGTCGTTTATATTAATTAGCTAATCGCATTTTGGTTATTTGGCGACAAAGGGAGCTTGTTATGAGAAAAATATTACTAGGCTGGAAGCTAGAAGCTGGAAGTTGGAAGCTGGAAGCTGGAAGCTGGAAGCTAGAAGCTAGAAGTTGGAAGCTGGAAGTTGGAAGCTAGAAGCTGGAAGCTGGAAGTTGGAAGTTGGAAGCTAGAAGTTGGAAGTTGGAAGTTGGAAGCTGGAAGCTGGAAGCTGGAAGTTAGAGGCTAGAAGTTGGAAGCTAGAAGTTGGAAGCTGGAAGTTGGAAGCTGGAAGTTGGAAGCTGGAAGTTGGAAGCTGGAAGTTAGAGGCTAGAAGCTAGTGGTTTTGCGGGTTAATTTAAGTAAACAAAATAAGATAAATACTTAACGCTAACATCATTGAGCATAACATTAAGACATTATTACGCATTTTTAACTTTCCTGATTTATAAACAGTCCGCAAGCGCTGTACGAGAAAACAAACTAGGACGCTGGTCAAAGCGATTGTCAGGTGGGTAAAAATAGTTACGCTGCGTAAGTTTTCATCAACCAGAAAAACGGGACCACTGAGAGTGACAAAAAACAGATCTAAAACAGAAATATGTAAAAAGAGGATCAGGCTTACTAAAGCGTATTTTCGAGTAGAAATTGTCATTAATTAAATAATCGGTAATTAAGTCTAAGCATTAACAATGCTGAAAAAACGCGTGTGATTATTCTATATCTAACGCGTCAGGAGAAAGAATAATGCCGGTATTGTCAGCATAAATATGATCATCAGGTAATATTGATACGCCGGCAAAGTTTACCGCGACATCGATTTCACCATCATTGTTATCAGTTGCTCCAACAGGAATGGATAATAATGCTTGAATGCCAATGTTAACGTCTTCTAAGGCATCAACATCTCGCACACTGCCATAACAGATAATACCTTCCCAGCCGTTTTTAGCTGCAGCTTCGGCAATATAAATATCAACCAGTGCACGACGTGATGAACCCCCACCATCAATCACTAAAATTTTTCCGGTGCCGTCTTTTTCGACCGCTTGGCAAATTAAACCATTATTCTCAAAACACTTTATAGTGACAACCATGCCGCCAAATGAACTTCTGCCACCGTAATTACTAAATACGGGTTCGACAACATCTATAAGGTCTGCATAAATATTACATAATTCAGAGGTGTTATATTCCATGAAGTTCTACCAATTAATTTGCATAACAAGATAGTGCCAGTATAGCGGCTTGGTTTTTATCCACAATATACTTATTGAACTTTTACCAAATAAACGGGCTTGTATTTGCGTTGAAAAATCTATTTAATGATTTGAAGACGAACATTTTTATTATAAAGATTCGATTTGATGTCGGCATACTTTTTTGCACAACCATTTTTATACTTTAGCTTAAGTCTAGTTTTTGCTGTGCTGACCTTTTTGCTGTGGTTTTTTTATCAGGGCTTTGGCAGACAATACGTTAAATTATGGATGTTAAGCTTACTGTCATTAAGTATTAGTTATACTTGCTTGGCGTTATTGTTAACCGCGCAGCAAAACGCCAATACTGATTGGTATAATTTTATTGCGACCCTGCTTCATAAATTATTTTTGTATTGGTTTGTGTTGTTATTCCTACATGGATTATTTTCAGTCAAACTGAAACGGCATTTTTCCAATCGATTTTTATTTTCAACGGCCTGTATTGTTGCTTTAACAGCTATTTTGTCGGTTTCTTTTTGTGCTTTTGATCCGCTTGCTGTTTTTAACCGTTTTTATTTAAGAGAAAGCTTGCCAGCCTTTATTTTCGGTTGTGCGTTTTTTAGCAGTAGTTTATTGCTTTTAGTGCATGCTCCTTTCTTTTTTGCCGGCCGAATTCTTATGATATTAACGGCGATTATTGGTTTACGGTATTTGTTGTTTTCCTTTTCTTCTATTATTTTTCTAACTCATGATGTCTTTAGAGAGTTTATTAAACTCTTACCTTATTTTGATTTGGCGAGCCATACCATATTAGGTTTTTCGATATTAATTTGGATGCAAGGCGCTGAACGTAAAAGTGCAATTATGGCGATTAATCGCGCGCAATATCTGGGTAAACATGATCCATTAACAGGTGTGATGAATCGTGATCAAGTACTAGAAACATTGCCTGAAGCTATGTTTCATGCCGATAAAAGTGGTGCCAGCATAGGTATATTTTTAATTGATATTAAACGCTTTAAGTTTATCAATGATAGCTATGGCTTAACAACAGGTGATTATATCTTGGGTGAAATTGCCGATAGATTAAGTCAAAGTGTTTTATTGCCAAATATTGTCGGTCGCTTAAGTGGTGACTTATTTGTTTTTACCGTTGAATTGTATGACCAAGAAGACGAGAAAAAAGCCTCAGCACATCTACATGAATTGATCGGCCGAAGTTATATTTTTGATAATAATGAAATCGTTTTACAATGCCGAATCGGTTATTGCGTTTACCCTGATCAAGGTAATCAAGCCGAACATTTATTACAACAAGCGCAATTAGCGTTGACCCAAGCGGCAGAAGAAAAAATTGATACCGTGATGTATTGTGATGGCATGCAAGAACTTGGCAGGCATTTATTAACGGTTGAAACTGAATTACGTAAAGCGCTAGGCAATAATGAATTTGTACTTTATTTTCAGCCGCAACTTAACTTGAACACTAATCGGCTTGAAGGTGTTGAAGCTTTGGTTAGGTGGCAGCATCCTGATCGAGGGATAATCATGCCAGGTGACTTTTTACCCGATATTGAAGCGCTAAATTTAAATAGCCAATTGGATGAATACGTCTTAGAAAAGGCCTGCCAAAAAATAGCACAATGGATAAAAACTTATCAGCGTAAAATTAATGTCGCGGTCAATATTACGGTGGTTGAGTTTCAAAATCCGCAACTGGTGGCGCGTATTCAATCACTATTATTTAAATACGATATTCCTGCCAAATGTCTCGAGCTAGAAATTACCGAAAGCGTGGTGATGACAGATATTAACTCAGCGATGAATACTATCGTGCAATTGCAAAATATGGGTATTAAAGTTTCAATTGATGATTTTGGCACTGGCTATTCGTCATTAGCCTATTTACGTGATTTACCTATCGATAAAATTAAAATTGATCGTAGTTTCATTCAATATGTCAGTAAAAATGATTCAGACGTTATGATAGTAAAAGCAATGATAAAATTATCCCATGGCTTAGGAAAAAGAGTATTAGCTGAAGGGGTAGAAGATGCACATCAATTGGAGTTACTGAGGAATCTTAATTGTGACGCCGTGCAAGGTTTTTATATCGCTAAACCACTAGCAGAATATGATCTTGTTAAGTATCTAAAACGTAAGTAGAAACTTATTATAAACATTCGTTTTTTTAGTTAATTTAACTATACTAAAAATAATAATAATTTATTTTCAATTTTACTTTCACTTTTTAGAGTTATTTATATGTTAATTAAACAAAAGCTTATGGCAAATACTGCCGTCGTGGTGTCCTCCATAATTCTAATGCTCACCCTCTTATTTTACTCCCTTGGTGCCGCCCATAAAGACTTGTTAATCTCAAACGGTATTGGCATGCTGAAATCAGAAGTACTCGAACTTAGAAGAGATGAGAAAGATTTTTTAGCACGTAAAGATTTAAAGTATTCAGTAAATTTTAATAAAACAGTATTGTTACTTAATCGTGAAATAGAGGATTTACAAGAGTTATTTACCGGACTTGATGCTGATACTAAGTCACTTATTCAAATCAAAAAAATCATTCGCGACTATAACCAATATTTCTCACAATTAGTCGAGTTACAACAACAAATTGGTTTACATGCCAAAGATGGTCTTTATGGTAAGTTAAGAGATAAAGTGCATGCTGTTGAAGAAAAAATAGGCCAACAAGATTATTTTTTATTAAGTGGAATGTTGCAATTACGCCGTAATGAAAAAGACTTTATGTTGCGCTCAGATCCTAAATATATTGACCGTTTAAATGATAATACTGAAGCTTTAATTGAGAATGTAAATGCTAGTGAACTATCGACAAGTGATAAAGCAGAAGTCGTTAATTTATTAGGTGATTACAATACCGCCTTTAATAGCCTGGCTAATACTCAAAAAGAATTAGGTTTAAACTCTGCCGAAGGTGTGCTCGGGAAAATGCGGGAAACGGTCCATCAAGTTGAACAAAGTTTAACTGCAGTGGTCAACGAAAGTCATCACATTGTTACCGATAATGAATCGCTTGTTAAAACGATGGCTTTAACATTATTTGCTCTTATCACCGCAGCTACGGTCATTCCTGCAGTATTTATTAGCCGAAATATTTCAAGTAAAATAACAACCTTGAAAGATGGTATGACAGAAATATCAAATACCAACAATTTAGCCAAAAAGATAACGGTTACCGGTAAAGATGAATTAACCGACATGACGGTCGTTTTTAATAGTATGGTTGATAACTTTCGTAACTTAATTGTTGAAGTAAACCATTCCGTTAAAACGGTGAAAGAAGCAACACATAATTTATCAGAAAATATTCACCTAACAAATCAAGGTATTGACCAACAAGTACAGCAAACTGATTTGGTAGCGACAGCGGTGACTGAAATGGTAGCAACAGTTGATGAAATAGCTAACAATACCAATGAAGCGGCTAAAAAAGCTGAGTTAACCAATCAAAATGCCGAAAAAGGTAAAGAAGGGGTAACCCACACCATTGAAAAAATTGAAGAGCTTTCGCAAAACTTATTAGAATCTGAAAATGTCGTGCAAGAGTTAGCGAAAGACAGCCATACCATAGGCTCAGTTTTAGATGTTATTAGAGGCATTGCTGAGCAAACGAATTTATTAGCGCTTAATGCTGCCATTGAAGCTGCTCGTGCGGGCGAACAAGGTCGAGGTTTTGCCGTAGTTGCTGATGAAGTCAGAACGTTAGCGAGCCGGACACAAGACTCTACACAAGAGATTGAAGCGATTATTGGTTCGCTACAAGCGCGCACTAAAGAGATTGTTGAGCATATGGCTAGTTGTCGTACCCAAGGCCAAGAAAGTGCGGATCAAGCAAGTTCTGCTGGCGCGATGCTGGAAGAAATTAATCAAGATGTTACCGCGATTATGGAAATGAATACGATGATCGCAACGGCCATTCATGAGCAAACAACTGTTGCTGCTGAAGTAAACAAACATGTGGTGATAATTCGCGATGTCGCTGAGCAAGCGGGTGAGGCTGCTAAGCAAAATGAGCATATGAGTGAAGAGCTTTCTCAACAAGCAACGGTATTAAATGATGAGGTTAGTCGTTTTACTATTTAATAAACGCTCAGCCCAACCATAAACAGGTACATCAAGAGAAGTTAAGATAGATTTAAAATATCTATTTTCGCTTCTCTTGTCATTTTAGCCGCCGTTAAACTTTCATTATATTGCTGCCAATACTTTTGCTCATTGCTGATTAAGTCGTTGAGGTCATCATTGGTTAATAAATAACTGTGGCTGTCGTTAAAAATGAAACGATAACCGTGTTTACCAACATTCTCAATACCATATACCTGAACCGATTTTTTATTGGCTGTTGGTTTATTTGGTGCTGTTAATAACGCGGGTATTACGCGTAAATACTCATAACTTAACTGCCCCTGCTCACCGTTTTCAAAATTAAAAAGTAAACTGTTGCTGCTAGTTTGTAGGGTAAAACGCGTAATTTTGCTCATTAATTATCTACTTATCTTTCTTAAGGATTAACATTATAAAATAAAACGGCTCAAGTCTTCGTCTTTGATGACATCGTCTAAAACTTTATTAACGTAAGCTTGGTCAATTATTTGTGTTTCACCTGACTTATCATTAGCAGAAAAAGAGAACTCTTCGACTAAACGTTCCATCATAGTATGTAAACGACGCGCACCAATGTTTTCGGTGTTTTCATTAACTTGCCATGCGGCATAAGCAATCGCTTTAATGCCACATTCAGTAAACTCTAAGGTTAAACCTTCAGTTGCCATCAGAGCAATATATTGTTCAGTTAGTGAGGCGTTAGGCTCGGTTAATATACGGACAAAATCATCCGCTGAAAGCGCTTCAAGCTCAACACGAATAGGCAATCGGCCTTGTAATTCAGGAATTAAATCTGATGGTTTTGCCATCTGAAAAGCACCTGAGGCAATAAATAAAATATGATCCGTTTTAACCATGCCATGTTTAGTGCTAACAGTTGAACCTTCAACTAATGGCAAGAGATCACGCTGCACGCCTTCTCTTGAAACATCAGGGCCTGAACTTTCACCGCGTTTACAGATTTTGTCAATTTCATCAATAAAAACAATGCCATTTTGCTCAACAGCGTCAATGGCTTTAGCTTTTATATCGTCTTGATTTACCAGTTTTGCTGCTTCTTCTTCTTGTAGCAGCTTAAGCGCTTCTTTAATTTTTAACTTACGCTTTTTGGTTTTGTCATTCGACATGCTTTGAAACATGTTTTGCAGCTGTGAGGTCATGTCTTCCATACCAGGAGGTGCCATGATCTCTAAACCGACTTGTGAAGCCACTAAGTCTAATTCAATTTCTTTATCGTCTAACTGACCTTCGCGCAATTTTTTACGAAATACTTGGCGAGTTGAACTGTTGTCACTTTCTTGCTCGTTGCCAAAGCTGTCGCGAGGGTTTGGTATTAGCACGTCTAATATCCGCTCTTCGGCAGCGTCTTCAGCTAAGTGTTTAACGCGTTTTATTTCTTGCTCTTTTGTCAGCTTAATCGCCATATCAGCAAGATCGCGAATGATGGTTTCAACTTCTTTACCAACATAACCGACTTCGGTAAATTTAGTCGCTTCAACTTTAATAAATGGTGCATTAGCAAGTTTTGCTAAACGTCGTGCTATTTCAGTTTTACCAACACCGGTTGGACCAATCATCAGAATGTTTTTTGGTGTCACTTCGGTACGCAATTCATCATTTAATTGCATCCGGCGCCATCTGTTTCTTAAGGCAATCGCAACGGCGCGTTTCGCGGAGTCTTGGCCAATAATATGGCTATCTAATTCGCTAACGATTTCACGTGGGGTCATATTTGACATAAAAATTCCTTACAGCTCATCAATAGTGTGATGATGATTCGTAAATACACAGATATCGCCTGCGATTTTTAATGATTTTTCTACAATTTCTTTTGCAGAGAGTTCGGTGTTTTCTAATAAGGCAGTGGCTGCCGATTGCGCAAAGTTACCACCGCTACCGATAGCAATTAAATCGTGCTCAGGTTGTACAACGTCGCCATTACCTGTGATGATCAAGGACGCTGTTTCATCAGCAACCGCTAATAATGCTTCTAATTTTCGTAAAGCGCGATCGCTACGCCAATCTTTGGCAAGTTCAACTGCAGCTTTAGTTAAATGGCCTTGATGCATTTCTAATTTGCTTTCGAAACGCTCAAATAGGGTAAAAGCATCGGCGGTGCCACCAGCAAAGCCGGCGAGGACTTTGTCATGATATAAACGACGAACTTTTCGGGCATTGCCCTTCATTACAGTATTACCAAGAGAAACTTGGCCATCGCCACCAATGGCGACTTTACCATTACGTCTTACAGAAACTATTGTAGTCACAGAAAACCTCAAATTTGTCGCTGACTTGTTACAAGTCAGCGTTTACTATATGAGGAAATAATTGGGATCTTTAGTGTAATTTCAAGAGCCAGTGCTATTTATTTCCATGTCTGCAATGAACAAGGCGGGACTTTATTTCGGTTTAATTTGTGTTTATCGGCTTCGGCTGCGCGCTTATTCGGGTAGGGGCCAATAAATACTTGATGCCAAGTACCGCTAGTGCCTTGTTTGGTTTTTATTTGCGAGGCGACACCGGCAAAAGCTATTTGGGCTTTTAATCTATCAGCACGTTGATATTCTCTAAATGAGGCACAGTACAAACCATATTGTTTTAACTCAGCCGCTTCATAGGTACCGCCTTTAACATTTTTGTGTTTAAGACCTTCCATAAATTGATAGTCTTTGTCTTCATCAAATTCTGGAATATCGGTTGTGTTTCGTTTTTTTATCGCTTGTTTGGGCTCAGCGCTAATGATTACGGGAGCTTGAGCTGAGGGTTCGTTATCTTTAATAGACCATAACAGATAACTAAAAACAGCCAGTGCTGTTAGCGTGGTTAAGGCGATAAGCTTAAATTTTAAAGAAAATTTAGCAGGTTGAGCTTCTTTGCCTTTTTTATAAGGGTTATGCTTTTTATTCTTTTGTCGGGAAACGTAATCTTGATGTGCCATGGGAAAATTTACGATAGCTAAAAATGCCAATATATTCTAACGAAGGGCAGCGCAAAAATCAGCATTTAGTGTAACTAATTATTACCAAGTCAACTCTTGCGGATCAATATCAAATGACCAGCGGACTTTTTTCTCTAGCGGATTGCTGTCCATTTGCTGTAATAACTGTTTAATACAGCGGTGTAGCTCTTGTCGGCTCTTACTTTGCACTAATAAATGATAGCGATATTTGCCCGCTTTTTTTTCTAATGGCGCCGGCATTGGTCCGGCAAACATACAGTGATTGAATGTTTGCTCGGTTAGCGACCGTAAAAATTGCTCAGGGTAAGACGGATAGTTAGCGTCGGCACGGATCAGCATTTGATGACTAAAAGGCGGTAACAAGGCTTGCTGGCGTTCGATTAAAGCTTGTTTGGCAAAATGACCATAGCCATTTTGGATCAGATCTTGTAATAACGGATGATCTGGATATTGGGTTTGCAATAAGACCTTACCTGGTTTACTCGCTCTGCCTGCTCTGCCCGCAACTTGTACAATAAGTTGCGCTAAATTTTCAGCGGCGCGAAAATCGTAACTAAACAGTGCACCATCACAATCTAAAACGACCACTAAAGTCACATTAGGAAAGTGGTGTCCTTTGGCTAACATTTGGGTGCCAACTAATAAGCGATGTTTATTGTCATGGATCTCAAGTAACAGTTTTTCTAATTCACCTTTTTTTCTCGTGCTATCACGGTCAATACGGGCGGCTTGATAGTCAGGGAATAAGTGACTGAAATGTTCTTCAAGCTGTTCTGTTCCTTGGCCAATGCTGTCCATACGAATACTGCCGCATTGTTGGCATTGTTTAACCACACGTTTTTGATGGCCGCAGTGGTGACAGGCCAAGAGTAGCTGTTTTTTATGTAGGGTATACGGGTGATTGCAGCGCTGACATTCGGCAACCCAGTGACATTCTTTACAGGCAATCGCAGGAGCAAAACCACGGCGATTTAAAAACACCAGTACTTGTTCATCCCGCGCTAAGGTTTGCCTTACTTGATGAATCAGTTGGCCGGAAAGACCCTTTTCCATTTGTTGTTCAGCGACATTGATCAATTCAATTTTCGCTTGTTTGCTGTTGCCGGGTCTGGCGGTTAATAAGTGATAGTGATATTTACCGGATAAACCATTTTGCAAGGTTTCAAAACAAGGAGTGGCACTGCCTAAAATAATTGGAATATTAAGTTGTTTAGCTCTTAATATAGCGACATCACGGCCATGATAACGAAAACTATCTTGCTGTTTGAAAGAGGCGTCATGTTCTTCATCAACAATAATTAAACCTAAGTTTTTCAGTGGCGTAAAAATGGCGGAACGTGTACCTATAACAATTGCTGCGCTACCTTGCTGGGCCGCTAACCAAGTGGCCAGACGTTCTTTGTCATTAAGTCCAGAATGATGTAAATGAATAGGCACATTAAAACGCTGTTCAAAGCGCGATAGTGTTTGTGGTGTTAAGCCGATTTCAGGTACTAAAATCAAGATTTGTTGATTGTTTAATAAAACATTTTCAATCGCTTGCAAATATACTTCAGTTTTACCACTGCCAGTAATACCATCAACTAAATGACACGAAAAGCTAGTTAAGTTTTGATTAACTGCCGCAACAATACTGGCCTGCTCAGCAGAAAGTACCAGTTTATTAGCTTCATTAATGGTTTTGCTATTAGCGACAAACTTATTGGTTTTACGTGGGCGCTGGCTAATAAATTCTTTTTTCTCAAGGCTGGATAACTGGGCTTTGGTAAAGTTTAACGTGCGTAACTCTGCCCAAGTGACTCCTTGATGAGCACTTAATAAGGTCAGTAGTTGCGCTTGTTTTTTTGCTTTTACGGTTAGCTTGTCAATTGTTGCTGATGGGATGTCTTTATTGGCGCAGTATTCAATTTCTGGTTCAATGTCGGGCTGCTCAATATTTCTAAGCGCGACCGGTAAAGCTTGTTTGCAAACATCACCGATCGGGTGATGATAATATTGCGCCGTGAGTTTCAGTAAATCTAATAAAGGTTTATTAAAGCGATATTTATCAGTAACACGAGAGATAATTGGTTTGATTGCTCGTTTGAATTTTTCATCAAAGGCAGAATCATCAGTTATGCAATTTAAAACAATACCAACTACTTTTCGCGGCCCGAAAGGCACAATGACTCGTTCACCGATTTCAATTGGCGTATTTTGCATGCTTGCAGGTAACGCATAGGTAAACTGCTGCCTTAGTGGCACGGGAATGGCAATTTCAATATATTGAACGAGGTTAGCTACTGACACTGAATACTTATTTTTGTTATGACTACTCGAGTTTATTTTGAACTTTAGCGACTGCGCTGCCAAGTAAAACCGGCATAAATGCTTAAATTATCCTGAATTAGCGACCGATTCGGTTGTAATTGTAATTATTTTATCAAATTGATTGTTTTTTTAGCGTTTTCTATTGCGGTTATTGGTGCGATCCATTACCATTCGCCACCATTAATTTTAACTCGTATGGTGCTTAGCTAAAGCTGTTTTAGACTAAGTGGCGATACAACCTTTACAGAGGTTTCCCATGAAAGACGGAATTCATCCTAGTTACGCAGAAATCAAGGCAACTTGTTCTTGCGGCAATGTTATCAACACACGTTCAACTGTAGCAAAAGATTTACACTTAGACGTATGTTCAGAATGTCACCCATTCTACACCGGCAAGCAAAAAGCTGCTGAGACTGGTGGTCGTGTTGACAAATTTAACAAGCGTTTTGGTATGCTTGGTAAAAAATAAGCTTTTGCTTATTGATAAGAAAGCGCCAATAGGCGCTTTTTTTATGCGTAAATTTCAGAATCTCATTCCGGTTATCAGTAGCAAATAAGGCACGTGAAAGTGCAACAGTTTCTAGTTATTAATTGAAATCTTTGTTACATTAATCAACCTGAATTCGGTTTAAGCTATTTTACTCAATAATGCTACTTTAGCGCCTATCTGCGTTGTTTTTCCTACTAATAGCCAGCTATTAGTGCGAAAAAACGCCTTGATATCCACTTAAATTTCATCATCGAGTCTAAGATAAACTAGGTGATACAAAATAAACACGTGAATTATTTGAATTATTTATTATAAATCAAACTGTTATAAAATCCATTAAACCGAGTTCAGGTTAATCAGCTCTTTTGAACACATCAATATCGCAACCACAATCAGTCATAAAGGTCGTTCGCATGGCAGAAAAAACTGCTTCAAAATTCCAAAAAAAAGCAAATTCATATAAAGATAAAGAAGTTGAGCAGCTGAGAGTTCCTCCGCATTCTTTAGAAGCTGAACAATCAGTGCTTGGTGGCTTGTTGCTTGATAATGAAATGTGGGACAACGTTTCGGAAGCGGTTGTTGCCCAAGATTTTTATAGCCGTTCACATCGCTTAATTTTTGAAACCATAGGTAATTTAATTGAATTAGGCGATCCGGTTGATTTAATTACCTTATCTGAAAATTTAGAGAATGAGCAGAACTTAGACGCAGCCGGTGGTTTTGTTTATTTAGCCGAAATGATGCGCAACACGCCAAGTGCTGCTAATATTATCGCTTATGCCAAAATCGTTCGAGAGCGCGCAGTAACTCGTGAAATGATCAGTGTTGCCAATGAAATTGCTGATGCCGGTTATGACACACAAGGACGCACGAGTGCTGACTTATTAGATTTTGCCGAAACCAAAGTTTTCCAAATTGCTGAAGCTCGCGCTAATAAATCGGAAGGGCCTGAAAGTATCAATTCGGTGTTAGAGAAAACCGTTGATCGAATCGAAAAATTATACCAACAGCCCCACGATGGTGTTACTGGTGTTTCTACCGGTTATTCCGACCTTGATAAAATGACGGCCGGTTTGCAAAAATCTGATTTGATCATTGTTGCTGCTCGTCCATCAATGGGTAAAACTACCTTTGCGATGAACTTGGCTGAGCATGCGGCAATGACAGAAGATAAGCCGGCATTGATATTCAGCTTAGAGATGCCGTCAGAACAAATCATGATGAGGATGCTGGCGTCACTTGGCCGTATTGACCAAACCAAAATTCGTACGGGTCAACTTGGCGATGAAGATTGGGCGCGTTTGTCTTCAACCATGGGATTGTTGATGGAAAAAGGCAAAATGTTTATCGATGATGCCTCAGGTCTAACGCCAACTGAAGTACGTTCTCGTGCACGTCGTATTGCCCGTGACCATGGCGGTATTAGTTTGATCATGATCGATTACCTACAATTAATGCGTGCGCCGGGTTATGCCGATAACCGTACCTTAGAAATAGCTGAAATTTCTCGCTCCCTAAAAGCGCTAGCGAAAGAGCTAGAAGTTCCTGTGGTTGCTTTATCACAGCTAAACCGTAGTTTGGAGCAACGTGCCGACAAACGGCCTGTGAACTCTGATTTGCGTGAGTCTGGTTCAATCGAGCAAGATGCCGATTTAATTATGTTTATTTATCGTGATGAGGTTTATCACGATAACTCAGAATTTAAAGGTATGGCAGAAATAATTATTGGTAAACAACGTAATGGCCCGATCGGTCGTGTGCCGTTGACTTTCCAAGGTCAGTTTTCACGCTTTGATAATTACGCAGGCCCGCATGTATTAGGTGAAGATTAAGTTATGACCTTGCATACGGCGACGGCGTTTATTGATCGCCAAGCGCTATTTAATAATGTTGACGTTATTCGCCAAAAAGCCCCGAACTGTAAAATAGTCGCGGTCTTAAAAGCGAATGCATATGGTCATGGTTTAGAACGGTTAGCGACAATGTTAGCGTCAAAAGCACAGTGTATTGACGCTTTTGGCGTTGCTCGTTTAGATGAAGCCATTGCTTTGCGGGCTGCTGGTATTGATAACGCTATTGTGTTGTTGGAAGGCTTTTTTTCTTCAGACGAATTAAATACCCTGGCTGAAAACCAGTTAGAAACCATTATTCATAATCGCGAGCAACTTAGCGCGTTAATGGCGGCAAAATTATCGCAGCCGATTAAAGTGTGGTTGAAAATTGATACCGGTATGCATAGGTTAGGGATTGAGCCGAGAGAATTTAGCGAATTTTATCAGGCATTAACAGCAAGTAAAAACGTGGTTGATGAAATAACCTTGATGACCCATTTAAGCTGTGCCGATGATCAAACCAGCGAGATTACCGAGCAACAATTAACGCAGTTTAATGTCTGTGCCCAGGCGGTAAATGCGCCGCGCAGCATTGCCAATTCTGCCGGCATTTGTGCTTGGCCTAACAGCCATGGTGATTGGGTTAGACCAGGTATTATGCTGTATGGTGTATCTCCGTTGATGAATAAGTCGGCTGCCGATTTAACTTTACAGCCGGTGATGACTTTGCAATCAAGCCTTATCACTGTTCGTCAGCTTAAGGCGGGTCAATCTGTTGGGTATGGTGCCAGCTGGCAGACTGAGCAAGATACCACCATTGGTGTGGTTGCGGTGGGTTATGGCGATGGTTATCCCAGACACGCAAAAAGTGGTACGCCGGTATTAATTAATGGCCGTATTGTGCCGCTTGTTGGGCGAGTGTCGATGGACATGATCACGGTCGATTTAGGTAACAAAGCTATTGATAAAGTGGGTGATATTGCTACTTTGTGGGGGCAAGGATTAGCGATTGAAGCGGTTGCTGAATGCGCCGAAACCATCGCTTATGAATTATTATGTAATATTAGCCGCAGAGTTAAAATTGTAGAAAATTAGTAAGTGAAAGGCGTTATCTTTCACTTTCACTTACCTTAATGCTATTACTCGCGCTAAATGTTAATCTTGTCCTTCATTGAGCTGATATTTTTTACGCATATTATCAATCAGCTCCCGGGCACCAAAACTTTCTTCTTTTTCAGGGCGTACGCCTTTACCCAGTTTAATTTCTAAAATACTTTCAAGCTCTTGTGCTTGCTCACCTAAGTTAACACCAATACCAATATGGCTACTAGGTTGATTGCGACAGCCGAATAAACCACAGTCTCGGTTGACGCCGTAGCCAGTATGTAGGCTAGTTGTCGGTGAATTTTTACCATCAGCTAATATTTCTCTGCGGGTAACAATAAACCAATCATAACCTTGTAGCTGAGTGAGTTCTGCAGCGCGTAAAAAAGTGTAATCAATCGCTTTGAGCTTATTATTACTGCGGCTTTTATAATGCACACGAATAACGTCTTGGTTAAGAATACTTTCTTGGTAGCCATAACCATTATTTTTGGCGGCGCGATATTCAGGACTTGATGAACAACCTGATAATAGGCTTGCCATCGCAATTATGATAATAAATATTTTCATTGTGATATTCCTTTTAATCATTGTTAAATAAGTTAAATATAAAATTAAGCGTGAATGTTATTTATTTTGCCAGTTACTGTTAATAGCACTTTGTTCTTGTTGTTGGTCAAAAAAATCGCCGTCTATCATCTGATCAATTTGGTGACGCATTAAGCTGTTGCTAGTGGCTGTTTGGTAGCCTTGCTGAGCTTGTTTCGGCTCATGCACGGTTAAGGTCAGTTGCCATGCTTGATTGACCCGACAAGCAATGCTTTGACTGTTTGTTTGCCCTTGATTTACTTCAAACTGTCGGCAAACTTGCCCTTGTTTATTGATAAAGGTTAGTTTGGTCGCGATTTTTTCGCCATTGGCTAATATACTTTCTTGGCCACTTGGCTGTTGCTCTAATACTTGCGCGACCGCTTGCCAATTATCTTCGGGTATCAGGTCATTATTTGAAAACATTAAGGCTGATGAAAACCCCAGTGCCGCGGCAAAACCTGCCGCTAAAGCCATATGGTTTTTAGTTGTATCCCGACAATATTGCCATAAGCTGACCACCTTGTTGTTATTGTTGTCAGTGTTCTGCTGTGCTTGATAACGGTTATTTAACGTTTGCTGATCTGGCAGCTCAGTTAATAATTGCTCAATTGCGTCAGGTAATGGCTGTTGGTTAATCGTTTCGTAGTGACCAGCAACAATTTCATCAACCATGGCTAATTCGGCTAAACGATTTGCTAAAGCATCATCGGTCATCATGGCAGCTCTGATCTGCTCCATCTCAAGCTCAGGTAATTCGGCATCTAAAAATGCTGATAATGTTTCATCGGAAATGTCTGTGGTACTCATGATAATGCTCCTGATACGTTGAGATTTAAACATTGGCTCAAGCTGGCTCTTGCTCGAGAAAGTCGGCTCATTACCGTACCAATGGGAATTTCTAGGGTTTCTGATACTTCTTTATAGGACATCCCCTGAATTGCCACTAACGATAAAATAGAGCGCTGTTCGCTTGGTAACACTTCCATCGCAGTATTTACTTCATTTAAGCTAATTTGATCACTGGCCTGTTCGTTATTAACGATTTGGTCAGCGCTTAATTCGGGCAATTGTGCCGCGATTTGTCTAACTTTACGAGCTCGAAACTCGTCAATCCAGATATTACGACAAACACGAAACATCCATTTATTTAGTTCAACATGTTCAGGCACGCCTTTTGTTAATAAGCGTTCGATGGTATTTTGTAATAAATCATCAGCATCGTGCTGATTTCCGGTTAATGAATAAGCGAATCGGCGAATCATTGGTACTAATGCGAGTATTTGTTTTTGCATATTTAATCTCCTCTATAGTGAGTAGACGAATGGGAATAAACTTTATTCCCAAATAATTGGAATTTTTTTTGTTTTAATACGTTATTTTAATAAAGCAGGTAAATTTAAAGGATAAATAATGAAAAATTTTCCATTGTTAGTGCTGATTATGCTGACAAATTTGGTTTATTCTACGCAAGTTGATGCAGTCGGTTTATTAGAAAGAAAAATCACAGTGTTAGAAAATTCTAATCTAGATGACCTTTTATTAAAACATGAAATGTCAGCGCGAGATATAAAAAAGCGCTTAAAGTCATCGACAGCTCAAATATTACCGTCACCCACCTCGGAGCAGTTTAATCGTGCCGCCAGTTTATTACAGCCGGTGACTGAGCTAAGTGGTGATATCACACTATTAGATACCAATAACCAAGTGTTATTTACCGAAGTGGCGGTTGAAAACGGCTGGCGAGCGATATCGAAACAATGGCTGTTAATGGTAACTAAAGCAGAATTATTAGTGTTAGAGGCGTTAGCGCAGCGGAAATTAATTCAAATACAACAAAGCTCACATTTTGCTGATTTAAGTTTAACCTTAGTGCAATTTAAGGTGGAGGACTTTCTCGATAATCGCGCCGAGCTGCTAGCGCTATTACCGGCGACCATGGAAAAAAAATTAAGCCGAGATTATGTTTATCAAACTCAGCAAGAGCAAGCAGTGAATAGTGCTACAACATTAAGTCCGGACAAACCTAAACAGCCAAGCGCTATTTGCTTAGATGAGTTGAAAATTGGCGTAGTTGATACCGCAGTTGATAACCAACACCCAGTTTTTACTGGCCAGCAACTGGTACGCCGACGTTTTATTGCTGAGCAGTTAGTCGCGCCACAAGCCCATGGCACAGCAGTAGCGGCATTATTAGTGAGTAACTCACCGGAATTACCAGGGCTAACCCCGAATGCCCAACTCTTTATGGCAGAAGTTTTTTATAGCCAGAATGATTTTTCCCAAGGCGCTAATTTATATAGTTTAGTCGCAGGACTGAATTGGTTATTAAGCGAACAGGTAGCGGTTATTAATATGAGTTTAGCGGGCCCAGATAATGCTATTTTAGCGAAAGTTATTGAGCAGCTAGCAGCCAAAGGTGTGTTAGTTGTTGCTGCGGTGGGGAACGAAGGCCCACATTCGCCGCCGTTATACCCAGCAGCGTACCCAGAGGTGATTGGCGTAACTGCTGTCGATAATAAAAATAACTTATATCGCTGGGCTAATCGCGGTGATTATGTTGATTTTTCTGCCTTAGGGGTTTCGGTAAAAACGGCACGTGCTGGCGGTGAGTTTAGCTATGAAACCGGTACTTCAATGGCTGCGCCAATTGTGACTGCTTTTGCCGCCTGCGCAAAAAAACAGGCGCTTGATTATCAAAACCTGTTAATGCAACAAGTACAGGATTTGGGTAATACTGGGCGCGATCCTTTATTTGGCGAAGGGCGTTTAGGGCTATAATATCAACCACTATTAACTTAATTTTAATTAAGTAATGAGCTAAGTAATGAACTCAGTAGCTATTGTTTTAGTTACTCTAAGGCTTATTGCCGTATTTAGTGCGATTACCTAAGTTTTTAAACTTATCTTGGTGCTTAGCTCGACAATTCAATCTGGCACTCGCGGCCATTGTTATTCTCCCAATTTTCGTCATTTCATCGTTAAGCGCATTTAAGTGCGATTTAGTTTTTGAATGATACGGATGTAAATAACACTCAGCTATTTTTAAATTATCAGGTAAAATTCGCCTGTTTAGCTTGTTATCGTTTTAGCCAATAGGCTTGGTAACAGCACATTTTGACTAAGCGAGTTTTTAAGTGGGGAAAAAGTAGTAAATGGTCAGCAATCTAAGTCAATTACCGCATGATTATCACGAGCAAGGTTATGTTGTTATCCGAAATTATTTTAGCGACGCTGAAATCGCGGCGCTGCGAACCGTGATATTAAAATTTCATCAGCTGTGGCAACAAGACAATAAAACTTTCTATCAAACCGAAGCGTTTAATTCTTCGTTAATTACGGGCAGTCAGTATTTAGCTGCTGATGATAGAGTGACGCTGTTTAACTTTATCAGCACTAGTAAAATAATGACAGTGGTCGAGGCTTTGATCCCGAGCTGCCCTGCGTTTATGAATACCCAATTATTCTTCGACCCTTTTAATCGACAACAAGAAAACTTTTGGCATCGTGATTGCCAATATGATTATGAAGTTGCTGAGCAAAAACAAGTTATTGAAAAATCGCAAGTATTGCATCTAAGAGTGCCACTATTTGATGAACCCGGCATGGAACTGGTGCCAGGTTCGCATAAACGCTGGGATAATGAAGAAGAATTTAATGTCAGACAAGAAGAAAAGGGGCGGCTGAGCAGTGAAAGCTTGTCTACGGGTAAAGCTATTTCGTTAGCGGCGGGTGATTTATTACTTTTTTCTGCCGATATGATCCATCGCGGCCTTTATGGTTTAGATAGATTAGCCTTTGATATTTTAGTTTTTGATTCAGCGGCGGATTATGTTGACTATGTTGATGATGATTGTCTACCCGATGAGGCCATGTTGGCTAAAATCACCGATCCTAGGCTTTTTATTAACACGATAAATCTAAAGTCAGCTGTTGAGTGTTAATGCCAGTAGTAGGTACTATCATAAGAAAAGGAATAAGAAGAGAAGTGTCGAGCTGTGTGAGTTTTACTCCTCTCTTTATTAGACTTAGCGCGATAATGCTTTCATACGATAAATATTAATGCTTATTTGCGGTATGAAGTTTTTCTTGTTGTCCTGCGAGTTGTGCCAACAACTCAGGGTGATTGTTCGTGTTATTTAATAACAGCACTTTTACGCCATGTCCTTTTACTCTTGTCGTTAAGGTTGAAAGGGTGTTATCTACAGAGTATTCTTGCCCAGACATGGCATCAGTCCATAAACCGCTACTGAGCATTTTTTCAATATTAAACTCGGCTTCTTTATCGCCTTTATTTAATAACACTAATGCAGTTTGGCTATCAGCTTTATGTTGATACACACGATAAAAACTCGCTAACTCACCATTAAAATCCAAATTGATTTGTAAACCACGCTGCAGTGCAATTGAGTTTTTTCTGACCTGGGCAATCTTGGTTAATTCATGATGAATAATATGCGTTTTCGCTTGTTCGATACGCGCTTGACCTAAATAATTACGGTTACCTTTGTGCTCAGCTTTGCCGGTCATAAAGTTGATTTCAGAGCCGTAATAAATCACCGGTATGCCGCGTGAGGTAAATAACCAGTTATTGGCATCAATAAAACCTTCATCAGTGGCGTTCATTCTTTCCATATCGTGGTTATCGTAAAAGGTCATTAGCTCATAAGGGTTTTGATAAACACCGTCGTCTAAATGCAAATAAGATAGTAACTGGCTGAAATCACTGGCTGAATTTTCAAATACTGTCGTTATTGCTTTTCGACCAGGGAAGTCTAAAACACTGGCGCCACCATTTTCTGGCCGGGTATGTTCAGCGATAAAGTTGGCATCGTAAGAGTAGCTTTCACCAAAAATAAAAATATCAGGGTGGTGAACACGAATTCGATCAAATAGCTTTTTCCAAAACGCATGTGGCATTTCTTTAATGGTATCAACCCTAAGTGCATGTGCACCTTGCTCAATCCATTTAAGGTAGGCGCCTTCAAAATAATCGAGTACCGCAGGATTGTTTTCATTAATGTCTGATAACTGAGCAAGCCCAGTATGGGTATTGTAAAAAGCATGCATCGGGTTATTAGGGTCGAGCTGCTCTGGATGAATGTTTTGATGATCAGCAATGAGTTTGCCATTTTGGTCATAAATTTCACCAAACTTAGGCTGGTCTTCAACCATGCTATAAGCAGGCGAACCATGATTAGCGACAATATCTAAGACAAAATTAAGCTGATGTTGTTCTTTAAGTTGCTTGGTTAAATCAGCAAAAGTTAAATCGCTTGATGGTAAGTGTTCATCAACTTCGTAAAAATTACTAGCCCAATAACCGTGGTAACCGGTTTTGCCGCCATCTTTGTAATATTCACCAAAAGCGACTTTTTCACCGCCATTAAAAGCTTGATCTGGGTTGTCATAAATCGGCGTTAACCAAACCGAAGTAAAACCCATATTACTGATATATTCCGCGTTATTTAACACGCCTTTAAAGTCACCACCTAAATAACCAACATTGGCTTCTTGGCCATCGATACTATTAATTTCAACGTTAAAGGTCGGAAATTGTCCGCCTTGGTTTTCATGGTTATTGCTTTTATCACCATCAACAAACCGGTCGGTTAACAGAAAATAAACTGACTCGGCGGCAAAAGGGTTTAAGGTGCCATAAAAGGCGGTATTTTGTGGCTTTGTTTTTAGTACCTTAGCTTTAAGCTTTAAGTCTTGAGGCTTTTGAACCCAAGAGGTACAGGCAAATAATGACAAAGATAAAAGGGTGCTGGCGGTAGTAAGCGCCAAGGTTCGAGACATTTTCATGGTTAAATTAACCTGTTTTATATCATTGCCAGCTTTTCTGTTTTCAGCCATTTGAGCAGATTGAATGCTAGTGGCAAAAAGGCAGCTAATGTTAAATAAGTAAACTCTATCCTAATGATTTAGCCCTAGCACTGACAAGGTGCTGCATACGTATTCACTTTTGCTAACTCAGTTGTAAGCTCTAGTTATTAGCTATATCCATCAGTCATGATGTTCAAAAAACAAGTTAAACAAACAAGCAAAGTAAGAGCAAAAAAATTATTCTATAGCGCAGAGGAAATGAAGAAATGCAAGCCTGCTTTTATTCCCAAAGCAGGCTTGTTGAGCTTAGCTAAATTTAGCTAAGTTTAGCTAAGTTTAGCTAAGTTTAACTAGTGTTACTGTTTTGGTTTACCTAATAATACTATGCTGTAGTTATTATCTAAAACGACAGTGTTATTTTTTACAGTGACTAAAGTATTTGAATAATAATCCAGTAACACATCGCCATTGTTAAAAATATGCTCAGTAGTTAATGCTTTTTTACCTTTATTTAAATCAATCGCAACTAGCACCTTATCTGCCTTGGTTTTTGTTTGTAGTGTGCGAGTAAAAATATACGGCTGCTCACTGTGTTTTTGATGAATACCCGCGCCAACGGCAAGATGTGCTTTTCTGAACGTACCGAGCTTTTGCCAATGTTGTAGCAAGTTTTGTGTTTTTTGCTGTTTTAAATCTTCCCAATTCATAAATGAACGCCAAGTGGCATCGCCGATAGTACCGGCAATAGTAAGATCACGAGCTAACTCGTCGCCATAATAAATTTGTACTGCGCCAGGGGCTAACATCAACTTTAATGCGGTTTTATACGGCTCTGCTCGTTCTTTATCATAAGGTTCAGGATCATCATGTGAAACCACATAATTAACAATACCAACGCCGCTAAAGGCACCTTGATTGAGTTCTTTTGAATAAAGACTAAACAGATCTTCCATTGATTTTTGCGCGTGCGTAGCAAAGCTCATATTAATTAAGCTATCAAAACCATAATCAAAGAAATCGACTTGTTTATCACCATAGTCATAATTACGCGTACCCTTTGGTGTGTTTTTAAAGCCATCAAGGCCTAAATGCATCACTTCGCCAACCATGAAAAACTCTTGCTTGGTTGATAAAACATTCGGATTTTTTTGTTGCCATTCTTTAAAGGCGGTAGTCGCTTCGGCTTTTAATACTCGCCAAATGTCGGCTTCAACATGTTTAGCGGTATCTACGCGAAAGCCATCAATGCCATATTCGCGCACCCAATCAGTTAACCATTTAACGATATAATATTTTGGTGCCCGTGGTAATTTTGTCCGCTGAAAAAAGGCATCAAGTTCGGCAACTTCTTGTGCCTCTCTGCCTTCTAGGCGCCATTTTTCTAGTAATATTTTTGGCAGTTGTACCGGTTTTTCTGAATCAGTACGTATGTCAGGTAAACTTGAGGCGACTGCGCAGGTGACTGTTTGTTCGTAATTAGTCCATTGGCAAACCGGCTCAGTGCGGACCCAATCATTAGGCCAAATTTCATCAACGGGTGTTTGCGGACCAGTATGATTGATGATCACATCGGCCAGCACTCGCATGTCATGGGCGTGGGCGGTGGCGATCATTGCTTTCATGTCGGCTTCGGTGCCATAGTTAGGATCAATTTTGGTCCAATCTTTTGGCCAATAACCATGAAAAGAATAGCTTCGGCCCCAGTCTTCGTCCCAATAACCATGAATTTGTTCAATTAACGGTGTCATCCATAACACATCAACACCAAGGGCTTTAAAATAACCCTCTTCAATTTTTTTAGTGATGCCTTTAATATCACCCCCCATAAAGTTTCTTAATACCGCGCCGTCTTGTTTGCGGTCAAAGCTTTGGTCGTTAGTTTTATCACCATTGGCAAAGCGATCCGTCATCATAAAATAGATAACGGCATTATTCCAAAAGGGGTCAATAGTGTGTGTGTTTGGCGCTGATACTGCCGCGTTACTTGGGCTGCACAGCAGTATTGATAGGGTTATCAAAACTCCAGACTTAAGCCCAGAAAGGTAGTTATTCATTTTTTTCCCTTATTATATTAATGAATTATTTATCAACCACTTCAAGTGGTTTGTTGTTGTTAAATGAGTTTTTTGTCGATATTTTTTTGCCTGAAAAACGAAAGGGCACTTCGATAAAACGATAAGAGCACATCGCCGATAAAATTGTTAAGGCGATAAAGCTAACCGCAAACATAGCAGTGTGAGTTAATGACCATATTTCTATGTGCCCGCTGCGTTTCAGTACGGGCAACAGAAACCAATAAACCATAAACCAGACCCCATGCATCAAGTAGATTGAATACGAAATACGGCCTAAAAATTGTAAACTAGCGGCGCTTAAGCTACTTAAAATCTTGCCTTGGTTATGGGCGGCGCACAGTACTAAAATGACAAATAGTGGGATGGTAAATAAATCATGCAGTCGCCAGTGAAAAATAGCGATTAAGGCCAATAAGGTTAAAATAAAATAGTGGTCTTGCTGAAAAAATCTGTGAGCAATATTTTGCTTATAAAGCTGATAGCTGCTCACCCCTAAAGTAAATTCGAACAGACAGCGTAAAAAACCATAATCAAAGGTAATGTCGAGGTTTTTTTTCGGATAAAAAGTAACTAATAAAACAAGTCCAATTAGGGCTGCTGCCGCGAGTGCCATAGCGACTTTTTCTTGCCGGTTGCCAATAAAATAAAGTAAGCCAATAGCATAAAGGTATGCCCACCACTCAGCGCCAATCGACCAAGAAACTATATTCCAAGACAGGTAAGTGTGTTGGTTCATGGCATTGGTTAAGAAAATATTACTGAGCAATGCTTGCCAGTCAAAATAGACTAACCAGCTATCATCAATCACGGTTGGTGCGAATGTCGTGATCACGAATACCAAGCCAATTAACAATATTAAAGTGAATAAATGTAGCGGGTAGATGCGAAAAAAGCGCGCGAATAAATAGCCTTTGATTTTACTTACGTGAAGGTTGCTGCTGAGCTGTTCGCCATAAATATGACAAATAATAAAACCACTTAAAATAAAAAAGAAGTCGACCCAAAGGTAGCCTTGGGTGATTAACCCTGTCCACTGATGAGGGAGCAGAGTGCCAAGTTCGCGATAGAAAATAATGACATCCATATGGAACAGTACAACCCAAAGCGCAGCAATGCCGCGTAAAGCGGTAAGCGCGGGTAAGTATTGATTGTTTTTAGCTTTGCTGGTTTGCTTGGTATGTGCAGCTGTGCCTAAGTTCCCTTTCGCGTGAACCGTCATACTGAATTCTTAATTTATTGATTTATGGTGTTTTTTATTATTGATGAGAAATAATTTAAAATACAGATGTGTGCATACGTATTCATCTAAGTGACTCGATTAGGACGAAGTTTGGGTATTCAGCCAGCCATTTTTGGTACTTAAAATGGCTATGTAATCGGCGATAAAAGCGGCGGTAAATAGGAGGTAGCACGAAAGGGGATAGGAAAAAAGAGCACGTCCTTGTGGCTCGAATTAATAACTTCCTTGTATTGATACCGCAGTCACCGTTTCGTTATAAGTAAGGGATTCTAATGTTGAACGATATTGGCCATAAGATACTTTGCTGTTAATTGACCAGTGATCATTTAATTCAACTTGCCATTTTAGATCTGTGACTCTTTGGTTATCTTTGCGGCCAGTTGCCGGCGCCATGTTTTCTGATGAGTCGCTGGTCACTTGTTGTTGATAATTTTTCTTATGGTATTGCCACGCTAACTGTACTTGTTGAGATAGTTGCCAGCCGGTAAAGCGATGTGAAAAAACACTACTAAGCCCCAGTTGTTGATAGCTAAATTGTTGTGTATTGGCCTTTGATTTTTCAGTATTTAAAGCAATTGAAACAAAGTTATTAGCCTGATTGAAAAAGAAAAAGTGCTGATTAGTTAAGGCATAATCTTTACTATCACGTTCGTGTAAATTGGCAAATTTCTTAGTTTTTGAATCAACTGAAAATCGTAATAAATAACTTTGCTGATAAAGGCGTGACCAATAAATTGATGATTGTTTGAGTTGTAAAAAATCTTCTTTGGCCAGTTTCGCTTTGACAAAATAATAATTACTGCCAAGCGTTGCTTCGTCAAAACGATAGCTAAGATCAAGTGTCGCTTTGTTCATGGCAAGGTCGTAACTACTATATTTTTGATAATCAGTTAACGCATAGCTGATGCCGCCTTTTAAGATTAATTTAGGAGTGATTTTCCATTTGATTTTAGCGTCACCTTGCAGCGTTAAGGCAGTATCTGCATGTTGACTTACTTGATCTAGTTCGGCAACCGTTAAGGTATCATCATGTTTAATACCTGATTGCACCTGCCATTGAAATTCAACTGCTTTGGCGGTGACAGGTAAAAGCGAAAAAGTACCGGTTAATAAAATAATTCGTGTGATTGCGTTCATGGTTGTGCTCCCAAAAATAAAATTAAAAAAGGGCGAGGACTCGCCCTTGTTAAGCTAAGGTTTAGATATCTAGACCAGCACTGTTTTTAATCGCATTTTCTATCGAACCTTCAACTGTGTTAGTAACCGCGCTGTCAATTTGTTGATTAACTGTTTGGCTAACGTTGTTATCAACACTACTGTTAACGCTTTGCTCAGTCACTAAATTAACGGTTGAAGCAATGCTTTGCTCGATGACGGTTGCAACTTCAGTTTCGGTTGCTGCTGTTGCGCTTGTCGTCAATTGCTCGGTCAAGTTAGCGTCTAGCGTGTTTTCTACCACTTGGGTCACAACAAGTTCGGCGGTTTGTTCAACACCAGCGCTTAGTTCTTGATTTAAGGCGAGTGCTTGTTGCTCAGTTGCTGACAAGACCAAGTTAATTTGCTCAGCACTTTCTATAGCGATTTGTTGGCTGCTCGCTAGCGCTAATTCAGCGTTGCTGGTGGCGCTACCTTGCACCTTAGTAATTGAGTTGTTTAACTGCTCGCTAGCCGATAACAAGTCTTGTTTTATCACCTCGGTTTTAACGGTAAATGAGGCGTCTGAATTGGCTTCAGATTTTGCTTCCGTGTTACTTGCCGCTGTTGTTGAATTGTTACCTTGATTTTCTGTTTTAGTGTCAGCTTTCGTTTCACTGTCTGTGTTGTTTTCTGCCGCGGCAGTATTGTCATCTTCTGCATTTGGAGTTTCACTTTCAGCAGCAGGTGCTTCATTTTCAGACACTGGCGCTTCTTCAGCTGGCATTACAAATTCATTTTCCGTTTGTTGTGATGCTGAAGCTTCAGTATTTGCGTTTGATGACATTGCTACGTTTGTGTATTGGCTTTCTTGTGATACTTGCGCATCTTGTGCAGACGATAATGTTAAATTAGTCGCTGTATCAGCAAAAGCAGAGTGAGTAATTGCATAGCTAATAAAAAGTGCTGTTTTAGTTAATTTGTTCATAATCGTTTCCTCATGGAGTTTTTTAGTAAAGTCACTAAGGTAACGATTGGGGGAGAAGTTTTATTCCAAATTTATTTAATTATTTTCACGTTTATTTTTTAAATTAAATTAACTTATTGAATTTTATTGTTTTTTATCTATTCTCCAGAAATGGTTGCGATTAATTGCCGACTACCACCATAATCTCTATGTTCACCTAAATAAATACCTTGCCATGTGCCTAAATTTAAGCGGCCATTAGTAATAGGAATAGTGACATTGGCGCCAAGAATACTCGCTTTAATATGGGCAGGCATATCATCGTCACCCTCATAGGTATGTAAATAATATTTCGCGCACTCAGGCACAAAATGGCTAAAGTGCGATTCCATATCGATACGGACAGTCGGATCGGCATTTTCATTAATGGTTAGTGAGGCTGAGCTATGTTTGATGAATAGCTGTAAGACGCCGATGGATATTTGCGCTAATTCAGGTAGTACAGTTTCTACTTCATTGGTAATTAAATGAAAGCCGCGTTGTTTGGCTTTAAGGGTAAATTCTTTTTGAAACCACATAGGTAACCTCTGTTTGATTATGTCTGCCGCTATATTTTAGGCAATAAAAAACCCCATAACGGGGTTTTATAACAAATAAAAATAAGATTAGTCGAAGCAAAATTCGATGTAGGCTTTACCATCCGGGCAAGACAGCGCAATACTGACAATTGGCCCTTCAGCTTTATGATGAATGGTATGACTTTTACCTGATACTACAATAGGTGTTGCCATATCAAACTCAAAGCCTTTTTCACTTAACATACGTTTAGCGCCACCGGTTACCATGTTGGTGATCTCGCCGACAAGGTCAGTGATTTCTTCATTAACTTCATCAGGTCCTTCGCCAACCATTTTTTTCATGGTTGCTATTGCTAAGGATGCTTCATAAGTAATGGACAGAGAGCCTTTGGCTTGATCACTTACCATGCCGATTAAACCAGAAACGTCGCCTTGTGCAACTTCGTTCTTTTTAAGCTTCGGCTTTTCGGGTGTTAATTCCATCTGTGCCATAGTTGACATAACATTTAGCATTGATGATAAAAATGGGTTAATAAACTCTACATTCATGAAGCTTTCCAAGCCCTTTTTTGTTTATTCTGGATTCATTCTGCATTGTTCGGGTGCAAATGTAAATCGTCAGAAAGTGAATATTAATTAATTTCGAGAACTCGATGAACTTTATCAAAGGTTAAACTGCCTTTTTTTGCAGTGTCTTGATAATTCACAGTATTTATTTGGTTAGCATAAGTATCGACGAGTAAATCGTTTTTTACCACTAATCCAGTTAAAAAGTTTTGATTTATATTTTCTTGATAGATAAATAATTTATCGCTGACCCGCTCAATTCCAAGGGTCTTTAACTTTATTATATGATTTTTATAACTAATTTGGAAATGTTCAGCAAGATATATTTCAATATATTGCTGATAATTGGGATGCTCAGGCGTTAAGTTAATATTCTGCTTATTGGAAATAAGTAACTCTAAATCATGGCTGGTGAGGTAATGGATAACCTCCAACTGTTTATTTTTAGGGTTAATTGTTAATTCAGTTAAGGCAAAAAAATAGCGATGTGCTTTGCTTGGCACGCAAATAAAAACTAACGCCGCTGTAATAAGTAGTAACAATACAGTTCGGCGATTAGTTATATAAATACGCTTAATGGCTGGGCTGAACATCATTTTTTAGCTTTTGCGGCTATTGGTTTTTTATCCTCGACCGCTGCGTTTTTTTCTGTCATTGCCGCCGTATCATCTAATGGCGTTAAAGCTTCGTTATAATCACGCATCATGTCTTTCTTTTTGTCTTTGTACAATTCAAAACGTGATTTATGAATACGCGCAGGCCAATAATTGTTACTGGTATCAACATCAGCGGTTTCCCAATGAGGGTCAAGGGCAACCGAAGTGATCTCTTGCTCGCGGATCAAGAGTTTAGAAACTTGGTTGGTGTTTTTACGCCAAATTTCTGCCGGAATGCGAAGTTGTTCTGTACTGCCGTCAGCATAAGTAATAGCAAGAATAATTGGCATCACTAATCCGCCTTTATTCGAAAAGTCTAAAACATAAAAATTACGAGGGTCAACAAGTAACGCTTTTTCCCACTCTTCTAGCTCTGCTTGGCTGCTGTTATAAACATTTCTGGCAGCATTTGTTGCGGTAAATTGATCGTGCTGATTATAAAAGTCTAATAGTTCGGGCTTGTCTTGCGTTCGCACCCATTCACCTTTATTACGAACTTTAGTAATAAAGTCTGGTTGTTCATTATGCAGAGCACGCTCCCAAGCTTCTTCGGTATCTGGGTTTTGGCTATTTGGGCGATATAAATGAATTTTATCTAATGATAGATCAACATGGTCAGTGGTATAAAACCAGCCGCGCCAGAACCAGTCTAAGTCTACTCCTGAGGCATCTTCCATGGTTCTAAAAAAGTCGGCGGGTGTTGGGCGTTTAAATTTCCAACGACGGGCATATTCTTTAAAGGCAAAGTCGAATAATTCTCTGCCCATAATGGTTTCACGCAGAATATTTAATGCGGTCGCTGGTTTACCATAAGCATTGTTGCCGAATTGTAAAATAGACTCTGAATTCGTCATAATTGGCACTTGGTTACTGCTTTTCATATATTTGGTAATATTGTCGGCATGTCCGCGTCTTGAAGGGTAGTCATCTTCCCACGCTTGCTCAGCAAGAAACTGCACAAAAGTATTTAAGCCTTCGTCCATCCAGGTCCATTGTCTTTCATCAGAATTGATGATCATTGGATAATAGTTATGACCGACTTCATGAATAATGACGCCAATTAAAAAATATTTAAGTCGACGGGAATAGGTTTTTTCGCCGGTTTCTTTATTTAAGGTTGGGCGCGGGCCATTAAAAGTGATCATTGGATATTCCATGCCGCCGACCGGACCATTAACCGAAATAGACACGGGATACGGGTAATCTAAAGCATATTTATTGTACTGCTCCATTGTATGAATAATCGCTTCGGTGGAATACTGCTGCCATAACGGATTACCTTCATTCGGATAATAAGACATTGCCATGGTATCGGTATTACCGGCGTTAAAACCTTGAGCATCCCAGATAAACTTACGACTTGATGCCCAAGCAAAGTCTCTGACTTTTTCCGCTTTAAAGTGCCAGGTTTTTGTTTTATCACTGCGCGAATTTTCGTTGGTTAATGCCTCTTCTGGCGTAATAATTAGCACAGGTTTTTGGGCTTTTTCTGCTTTTGCTAACCGCTGACGCTGTGCTTTTGTTAGTACTTGTTTCGCATTTTTAAGTTGGCCTGTTGCTGCGACCACATGATCCGCAGGTACAGTAATTTGCACATCATAATCACCAAACTCTAAGGCAAACTCGCCGTTACCTAAAAACTGTTTATTTTGCCAGCCTTTAGCGTCGTAGTAGGCGGCAATACGAGGAAACCACTGTGCAATTTCATATAAATAATTATTATCATTTTCAAAGTATTCATAACCTGAGCGGCCACCTAATACTTTTTGCTCGTGAATTTGATATTGCCAAGTTAAAGCGAAGGTAAAGTCATCACCTGATTTTAGAGGTTTAGGTAAATCGACCCGCATCATGGTGCCATTAATGGTGTGCTTTAATGGCTTGCCTTTAGTGGTTACATTATCAATTTTATATCCGCCGTCAAAAGCCGGCATTTTTATGGTTTTTCGAAAGCTGTTATAAGTGATTTTTTCTTTCGCTGGTGCGGTTAACGTGGTTTTATAATCTGAACCTTGCGCAAATCTATTTTGATCAAGCTGAAGCCATAAGTAATGTAAGGTGTCTGGAGAATTGTTTTGATAAAAGATGGTTTCGCTACCAGATAATCGTTGGTTTTTATCATCTAGTGTTACTTTGATTTGGTAATCAACTTGCTGTTGCCAGTATTGGTGACCTGGCGCACCGGCGGCATTTCGGTAAATATTAGCGCTCGGCAATAATTCATCTAATTGTCGAAACTTATCGTCAAAGGTCGCACCTTGCGCTAAGACTTGTGTGGCGGCGATAACCGAAAACAAAGAAAAACAGGTAACTAGGCAAAGTTTAGCAAATTTCATATCAATCCTTAACGAGGCGTTTAACTAAGAATGTAACCTAAGCAGGCTCTTTTCAGACTTTATAGCGTTTTTAAATCAAGCTCTGCAGTATTATTGGCATTGCTGGCATTGGCCATGTGCTTCAACAACTTGATGGGTTATTTTAAAGCCATTAGCATCTGCCATTGAACGTAATGCTAAGTCTAAGTTTTCAGATTGAATTTCATCAACGTTACCGCATTCGTCACAAATTAATAATTGCACTGGGTGATTACATTCGCTGAAATGATCACACATAACAAAAGAGTTAATCGATTCTATTTTATGAACAAAACCTTGTTGATTCAAAAAGTCTAATGCGCGATAGATAGTAGCTGGTTTAGCGGAAGAATCGATAGCTTGTAATTCTGATAATAAATCGTATGCGCCTACAGCACCATGATGTTTGGCTAATAGGAGAAACACTTGCTCTCTTAATGGGGTCAGCCTAGCGCCTCTATTTTTACAAACTAAACGGGCTTGCTCTAACTGTTTTTGATTGTCCATAACATCTTAATAATAATGATTTTAAAGCAGTGTAGCATAGTGAACATCATGGTCTAGATAGCATAGTTATAAAAATTTTATTCGGCCATGTTTATCGCTGTGGTTTTTATAAGCTATAGTTTTGCTATTGTTAGTAAAAATAGAGTTTGATGATGGACTTTAAATCACTGAGAGTTAAATATACTTTGCCGCTGCTGGCGGTCATTATTGCTTTAATTGTTACTTACCTTGCTGAGCATGCCTTATTACTTAAAAAAGATACCATAATTGAGGATTATGATAATAAATACACGCCGGCACTAAAACTGGTACTCAATGCTGATAGAGATATTTATCAGGCACTTACTGCACAGCAACAATTGTTAATAAACCCGCAGGCAGAACATTTTCAAGATTTTTCTGATAATGCTGAGCAAGTGCAAGCTAGGTTCAAAAAGTTTACCGCCATCATGAAGGGCTCAAGCTTAATTGCCCAGCACATTAATGGTTTTGATACAGCATATGATAGCTGGCTGAGTGAATCGAATACCTATATCGATTTAGTTAAAAGCGGCGCTGAAAAAGCCGAGTTAGAAGCCCAACTGGCGGCATCGTTAGTGTATTTTGCGCAAGTGCGTAATATTTTAGATAAAGCCGGTGAGGCAGTTGAGGTAGTGGAGCAAGCTGAAGTGGCTAACACCAATGCCGAAATTTCGACGGTTTCCGTTATCGTACAACTGTTTATCTTAGTTATTTTAATTATTGTTATCACTGTGACTTATATTTCACCGAAAAAGTTTTCACAAGAATTACTCGATTTGGCGAATTTAATTAAAGATATTGGCCAAGGGGAGGGGGATTTAACCAGGCGTTTAAACTTTAGAAATAACTCAGAATTAGCCAAAGTGTCTGATGAATTTAATGCCTTTGTCGCGAGTTTGGCGGAGCTAATTGAAAATGTGCAACAAGAGTCAAGCAGCTTAATTGAAAATATTGAAACCTTAGAGTCAATGGCGCAAAAATCTCGACAGTCAGCAGAAGCGCAGCAAACCTTTGTTGGCAGTGTTACTTTGTCAGTAAATGAATTAGCGCAAGCTAATGAAGAAATATCGATTGTCGCTACTAATTCAGCGACAACGGCAGCTGAAAGTAAAGAGACAGCAAGTGCTGGTAAAGCGCAATTAACGGTTGCGATTCAAGGTATCGATGAAGTAAATGCGGCTGTGGTTGGTGCCCATGAAACCACGGCGGTTTTAGTGCTTGATTCTAATCAAATTGCGTCGGTTTTGGATGTGATTCGCGGCATTGCCGAACAGACTAATTTATTAGCTTTAAATGCTGCTATTGAAGCCGCGCGTGCTGGCGAACAAGGCCGAGGTTTTGCTGTCGTTGCAGACGAAGTCAGAACACTGGCTAATCGTACCCAAGAGTCGACTAATAGCATTCAAGAGATGATAGAAAAGCTTCAAGCTGGGGTTAGTAATGTCGCAGACTCTATTAATATTGGCGCGGAAAAAACTAAGTCAGTGGTTGAAATTGTCAATAATGTTGATCAGCAATTTGAAAACGTTTTAACTATTTCAGAAGAGGTCAGCGGGTATTCACATCAAACAGCGGCGGCAACCGAAGAGCAAACCCAAGTGTCAAAAACGATTACTCATACTTTAGAAGAGTTGCACAGTACCGCACAAGAAAACGAATCACTAGCAATACAATCTTCTTCGGTTACCGAACAAGTATCAGACTCAGCGAAACAGTTATCTGTATTAGTGAGTAAATTTAAAACGTAACGCTTAGCTGCAATAACAATTTTTGCAGCTAAAAAATTAACAATAAAGATAAAAAGTGAATACCAGCGAGCATAAACAAAGGGGAAAATATTACCCCTTACTTATGCTTTTCCTTATTGTCAGCTGTTAAATGTCATAAATAAATAAGTTAACCCACCAGTAAATTCTGTCTATAATCACCTAATTAAATCTCTTTTCACCGAAAATCTATCGAGAACTTTATGTCTGAGCAATTTATTAAAGCCAAAGCCGCCGTCGCTTGGGGGCCTAATCAACCATTAAAAATCGAAGAAATCGATGTCATGCTACCGAAAAAAGGGGAAGTGTTAGTAAAAATTATCGCTTCCGGTGTTTGTCATACTGATGCTTTTACTTTGTCGGGAGATGATCCTGAAGGTATTTTTCCGAGCATTTTAGGTCATGAAGGCGGTGGTATTGTTGAGCAAGTCGGCGAAGGTGTAACCAGTGTTGCCGTGGGCGACCATGTTATTCCGCTTTACACACCAGAGTGCGGCGAATGTAAGTTTTGTACTTCGGGTAAAACCAATTTATGCCAAAAAATACGAGCGACTCAAGGTAAGGGGTTAATGCCTGATGGCACCACGCGTTTTTATAAAGATGGTCAGCCAATTTTTCATTATATGGGCTGTTCAACTTTTTCTGAATACACGGTTTTACCAGAAATTTCATTGGCGAAAGTAAACCCAACAGCGCCGCTGGAAGAAGTGTGTTTATTAGGTTGCGGTGTTACCACGGGTATGGGCGCGGTGATAAATACCGCCAAAGTTAAAGCTGGCGATACAGTTGCTATTTTTGGCCTTGGCGGCATTGGTTTATCGGCTGTTATTGGCGCAACGATGGCCAAGGCGAGTAGAATTGTTGTTATTGATATCAATGAAAGTAAGTTTGAATTAGCGCAAAAGTTAGGTGCAACAGACTGTATTAATCCGAAAAAAATTGACGGTCCAATTCAAGATTATATTGTTGAATTAACTGATGGTGGTGTTGATTTTTCTTTTGAATGTATTGGTAATGTTGATGTGATGCGTTCAGCGTTAGAGTGTTGTCATAAAGGTTGGGGCGAGTCGGTAATTATTGGTGTAGCTGGCGCTGGCCAAGAAATTTCAACCAGACCGTTTCAATTAGTCACTGGCCGAGTTTGGCGTGGCACCGCTTTTGGTGGCGTAAAAGGTCGTAGTGAGTTACCTAATTATGTTGAACGTTATTTACAAGGAGAGTTTAAATTAGATGACTTTATTACTCATACCATGGGACTTGAAGCGATTAACGAAGCCTTTGAGTTAATGCACAAAGGTGAAAGCATTCGCAGTGTTATCCATTTCGATAAATAAGATTCTTAGACTCAGTTGTTTGATATAGCTTGAGTCTATTCGATATATCTTTCCTAATTATTTTTAAATCGCGCGAGCTATTAAATAGCAGCGCGCCATAAAAATAAGGACATTAATATGTTAGAAAAAATTTCTGAAAACAAAGTGGCTGGTGGTTTACATCAACAGTTTAGCCATCAATCAAGCGCATTGAACTGCTCTATGCGTTTTGCTATTTTTTTGCCGCCGCAAGTTTTAGTTCATAAAGAAATTCAAGATCATACTGAAAAAGCTGTCGAAGTACCGGTTTTATACTGGCTTTCAGGTTTAACTTGTACCGATGAAAATTTTATGCAAAAAGCCGGCGCCTTTAAAAAAGCGGCGGAATTAGGTTTTGCTATTGTTGCACCGGATACCAGCCCTAGAGGCGAGGGCGTTGCCGATGATCCTGATGGTAGTTATGACTTAGGTTTAGGTGCCGGTTTTTATGTTAATGCGACACAAGCGCCTTGGGCTCAGCATTATCAAATGTATGATTATATTGTTGATGAATTACCGCAATTAATCGAAACTGCTTTTTCGGTTTCTAATAAACGTATGATCAGTGGTCATTCAATGGGCGGTCATGGCGCTTTGTCTATTGCGCTTAAAAACCCACAGCGTTATGTCTCAGCGACTGCTTTTAGTCCAATTACTAATCCTGTTAATTGTCCTTGGGGGCAAAAAGCCTTTAGTGCTTATTTAGGTGATGATAAAAGTACTTGGTTGGCCTACGATACTTGCCATTTAATTGAGCAAGCATCAGTGACCTTACCGATATTAGTGTCGCAGGGCAGTAATGATAACTTTTTAAAAGAGCAGTTGATGCCAAAAGCGTTGAAAGCCTCAGCGGCGAAAGTTAATTACCCATTAACCTTAACCATGGAAGAAGGTTATGATCATAGCTATTTTTTCATTAGCAGCTTTATTGAGCAGCATTTAGAATTTCACGCCAAACAGCTTAACGCGAAAATCTAACCGCTCTGGCTATTTGAGCGTGATAATATGATGTTGATAACACTTGGTTATTAACATCATTGCTGTAGCTTACCCACTTGCTGATTACACCGGTATTACTGTCACAGCTTGATATCGGCGTACAAAATTCTGTCATATTCTTATCTAACTACCGGCATAAATTAAAAACTCATTTTCATATATGATTAAAGTGTGGTATTTTTATCTACAAATGCATTGTCAACAATAGACAGTGTTCTAGGTTGAAATAATAGGTTTGATTATCGAACGAATAATTAACTTTCAACTAACGCAGTTATTTTTACCCATAACCTTAGTCCGTACTTAATTTGTATTTAGGATAAATGAATGAAAGCCCCAATTTTTCGATTGATGTTGATAACGGCTGCTTGTCTAGTTTCGGCTTGTAGTAACATTGCTTCACACCTCAAAGAAAATAATCAAAATGCTGATTATTTAGGAAAAGAATGGGAAGACCCAGCGGTAATTTCTCGCAATAAAATGCCAACCCGTGCGACTACTTATTCTTTTGCTAATGTCGAAGATGCGCTAACCGGCGATAGAAATAACAGTGCTTATCTTAATTTAAATGGCCAATGGCAATTTAAATATCAAACCGATGATGAGGTTATTGATCAAAGCTTTACTCGCCAAGGTTTTGATGCCTCAATGTGGGATAACATCCAAGTACCTTCTAGCATCGAATTATTAGGTTATGGCATTCCTTATTACACTAATACACAACTGCCTTTTTATTCAGGCAACGGTAGTGAGCCGTTACCAGATACTTCGCCAAAAATTACCAAAGCAAACCCGGTTTCTTTTTATATTAAAGACTTTGAATTACCAAAGGGTTGGGATGAGAAACAACTGATTTTGCATTTTGGCGGCGTGTCCTCAGCATTTTATGTTTGGGTTAATGGCCAAAAAGTGGGTTATAGCCAAGGCAGTAGAATCCCTGCAGAATTTGATATTAGCGCCTTTGTTAAAACAGGAAAAAATAAAATAGCCTTACAAGTGATGCGTTGGAGTGACGGCAGTTATCTTGAAGGCCAAGATATGTGGAAACTCAGCGGTATTCACCGTGAAGTCATGTTACTGGCTCAGCCGAAAGTATCGATTCAAGATTTTTTTGCCAAACCTAAGTTAAGTGATAATTATCAAAAAGCGGAATTACAAGTCAGACCTTTTTTAACTATTAGTGATAATTCAAAAATAAAGGGCTGGCATTTATCGGCAGATTTATTTGATCAGCAAAATAAAAGTGTATTGGCCGATGCGGTTAAAATTTCAGCTGACAGCGTTATGCAGCAATATCCGCAACGTGAAAATATTCAATTTGATTTAATCAATATTAAGCTCGACAACCCTAAGTTATGGTCAGCTGAAACACCAAATCTATATAGCTTAGTGTTAACCTTAACTAATCATAAAGGTGAAGTGGTTGAAGTGAAAAGTAGCCGAGTGGGTTTTCGTGATGTGAAAATAGATCCGACTACTGCTGAGTTATTAGTTAATGGTAAAAGTATAAAAATTATTGGTGTTAATCGCCATGATCATCATGCTATTCGCGGTAAAGCGCTGACCCGTGAAGATATGCGTAATGATGTGATTTTAATGAAGCAAAATAACTTTAACTCAGTACGGACATCGCATTATCCAAATGACCCTTATTTTTTAGACCTATGTGATGAATATGGTTTATATGTCATGGACGAAGCAAATGTTGAAAGCCATATGTTCGGTGGCCAATTTTCGAATAGCCCAGAATGGGTACCGGCGATTATTGATAGAATTATGCGCATGGTACAACGTGATAAAAATCATCCGTCAATCATTTCTTGGTCGTTAGGTAATGAATCAGGTACAGGTCCTGCTCATGCGGCGGCGGCTGGTTGGATTAAAGACTTTGATAACACCCGCTTTGTCCATTATGAAGGCGCACAAGGCAGCCCTGATCACCCGGAATATAAAACACCACCAACAGGCTGGTATTGGATCCCGGAGAAACTTGAAGCGCTGAATCGTTTGACCCCGCTTGCCAATGTTGACGATCCAAAATATGTTGATGTCATCAGCCGTATGTACCCAAGTGTTGAATATTTGAAAGGTTTATCTGATAACCCTTACATGAATAGACCTATTTTGATGTGTGAATATGAACATGCGATGGGTAATTCGATGGGGAACTTAGAAGAGTTTTGGGACTTAATCTACCAACGTAAAAACCTAATTGGTGGTTATATTTGGGATTGGATGGATCAAGGTTTAGAGCATAAAACTGATAATGGCGAAGTGTTTTTAGCTTATGGCGGTGACTTTGGTGACACCCCTAATTCTCATGCCTTTAATCAAAATGGTATTGTTGATTCATACGGTAATGCCAGCCCAGAACTGCATCATGCTAAATATGTATTTCAGCCAATTGTTATGAAAGCAGCTGATTTATCACTAGGAAAAATATCGATTACTAACCGTTATTTTCACCAAAGTATTAACAGTAAAAATATTAGCTGGCAGTTAATGGCAGATAATCAAGTGCTTAAACAAGGGCAATTACCGGCCAAGCTAATTTCGCCTAATCAAACCGCGACGCTACAAATTTCTTTACCTACGTTAGCTGCAGATAAAAATGTCCGTTATTGGTTACGATTAAGTGCAACATTAACGGAAGATAAGCCTTGGGCGAAAGCTGGTTTTGAAATTGCTAAAGAAAAGTTTGAATTAATAACGCCAACAGCAGCGCTAACCAGTCAGCCAAGACAAAATGGTGACATGCTTCCAGCCTTAAGCTTAGAGCAAAATAATGAAGTTGTGACTATTTCAAATCAAAACTTTAGCGCAGAGTTTAATGCTAAAACAGGCCTCTTGGTTGGTTATCAGCTTAATGGTGAGCAACTAATTGCAGCGCCATTAACCATGAACTTTTGGCGAGCACAAACGGATAATGATCGTATTGGCTGGCGAACGCATAAAACCTTAGCTTTTTGGAAAACCGCTAATAATAAACTGGTATTAAAGGATTTTTCAGCAAAAAATATCACAACCAATACCGTAGAAATTATGGCGCATTTTGCGATAGTCGATAAGTTGGTGGTTGTTAATCAATATATAATTAACGGCGCTGGCGAAATTCAAGTTAACTCAACCCTTGATGCTGATAAAGCCTTACCGCCTTTACCTAGAATTGGTATGCAATTAGGCGTGAAAGAGTCATTAGCTGACATCAGTTATTATGGCCGAGGTCCATTTGAAAACTATATTGATAGAAATGCTGGCGCAGAAGTCGCTATTTATCAAACCGAGATTAGCGCGTTAACTTATCCATATATGGTGCCGCAAGAAAATGGCAATCGCACCGACGTTGACTGGTGGCAAGTTAAAAATAATACTAGCCAATATGGGCTTAAAATTGATGGTCAAAAAAACTTAAGTATGTCGATGTGGCCCTGGTCACAAGCAAACTTAGATGACGCCAAACACACTTACGATTTACGTAAACAAGGATTTAATACCCTAAATATTGATCTGAAACAAATGGGCGTTGGCGGCACTGATTCATGGACCACCTTAGCGGCACCGATGAAAAAATATCAAATCCCTGCCGGGCAATATCAGTATCAGTTTACTATTCTGCCTGTTAAGCCATAAGCCATAAGCCATAAGCCATAAGCCATAAGCCATAAGCCATAAGCCATAAGCCATAAGTTTTAAGCGATAAGTTTTAAGCGATAAGTTTTAAGCGATAAGGCTTAGTTAGCCAAAATGATTACTGTTCATCACCTATTCAATTAACGCTAGTTTTAGCATAGGTGATGAATAGTATTACTCACCTATTTCTTCCTATTCTTGTTACTTTTTCACCGATAAAATAATATTTTTATCGGATCACCTTCAGCATCAATTGGCATGGTTGGTTTTTGACTTTTCGGCTCGATTAAACGTCTGTTCTATGTATTTAGTTTTGCATCTCAATATTATTTAGTTTCTTTTTAAAAGAAATGACATCGCTGTCAATTATTTTTACACGCTGGTTGAACCGATCTTATTAATGCTGATAAATACTAGTTATTTCAGGTGGATATATATTTGGTCTGATTTTTGCTAAAGAGCGTAATTATCAAATATATTTAATAGAGCTATACTTATATGAAATTAAATCGCCCACTTGCTGTAATGTTAACTTTACTGCTTTCTAGTATTATTTCTCCTGCCTTTGCGTCACTTGTAAACCTTGGCGCTGCGAGCAACTACAATGCCTTTATTCAGCAAAATTTTTCTGCCACGAGTAGTGATGTTGAGGGACGTTTAGCTGCTGGCGGCACGGTTGATATCAGTAATTATAGTGTCAATATTAAAGCTGGCGATCAGCTATATAGTGATACCAGTGAGCAACCCGCTTTAGTGGTTGGTGGTGACTTGAATTTGAGCAGCGGACAAATTGCTGGTGACGTTTATGTTGGCGGTAATTATACCTCGACTAGTACGGGTACTATCACGAATGGCACAGCAACTATTGGCGGCGTTTCCCCGGTCGATTTTGCAGCTGAATTTGCTAATTTGCGCGAGTTATCAGCAAACTTAGCGTTATTGGCTGCAAATAGTGTCGCTAGCGATACATGGTCAAGCCAGTATCTCGTTGGTGCTGGCGAAAACGGCTTAGGTAATGATTTACACGTATTTAATTTAGACGCAAGTGATATGCAATTCTCTGATTATTTTTTATCAGCAATAGATGACGGTGATACAGTATTATTCAATGTTGCAGGCACCAATATTTCGACCGGAACCGGGAATTTCGCGGGCTCAGATCATTCGCTTGAAAATATCTCAGGTAATATATTATTTAATTTTTATGAGGCTGAGACTTTAGAAATTAATGCTGCACTATTTGGTTCTATTTTAGCGCCAACAGCCAATATTGATGCTGATTATGGTGTTATTTGGGGACAGGTTATTGCAAAGTCTTGGCAAGGTAACGCGCAAATAAACGATAATCCATTTAAATCTAACCGTGTTGACATACCTGAACCTTCATCGATAGCAATATTTGCTTTAGGACTAGTAGGTTTACTAATAAGAACAAAAACAGCTTCATCAAACAAGCGCTAACTTCATCAAACTGGCACTTTAATTTATATTATTTATGAAAGTGCCAGCGTTCACTATTTTAATTTACTACGAAACTCACTAAAGAAATTTTTATTCTTTTAATCATTTTTTAGCAAGTAATGATAGTCATTTTACCTCTTCTTTATCGATACCTGACTTGTTTATACGTATGATGTTTGGTAATGTCATACGTGTTTTGTAGGCCAATTATTGTTTAAAAATCGTAGGAAATAATGAATGAACAAGCAGCAATCAAGACGAGCAGCACTAAAAATGCTAACTGCAGGTGTCGCAGCAAGTGGCATTAGCTGCTCGTTAACCTCAAATCTCTCTACCGTTAAAAGCTTTGAAAGTAAAAATATGCGTGATAATTGGCAGGTGACGCATAATCGTACTTGGCTAGGCGGAGATTTTTGGGCTAATCCGATGGAAGATTGGCATATAGTCGATGGTGGCGCTCAGTGTAAAAGCGGGGGGGCAATCGCACAGTTCATTCATTAACTCATCAAATTAAAACGGTTGATAAACCCTTTGAAATTTCGGTTGTTCTTCAAGGAATAGACAATAAACCCAATATTGGTGGTGTTGGCGTACGGTTAGGAATTTCAAATGAAATTGATGATTATCGCAGTCATTGTTTTGTGCAAAAAGGCTTAGATATTGGCGTTATTGATAAAATGTTAGCGATTGGCGGTAAAAGGTCGCCATTGTTGGCTGATATTAATAATCAGCAGGTTGAATTGGCTATATCTGCTATCCCGCAAGCGGGTGTGATGGTGATAACGGCCGTCGCAAAACTGGTTAAAACCCAGCAAATTGTTGGCCGAATAACACATATGGTTTCAGCTCAAGAAGTTGTTGGTAATGTCGCTTTAGTCAGTAACTTTGCCTTAAAATCAGGCGGTACTAACAATAAAAGTAATCGCTATCGATTTTCAGATTGGCAAATGAGCGGCGGCGCTTTTGAGGTCAATCCAGAGCAAAAATTCGGTCCTATTTTGTGGACTATGTATTCATTAAGTAATAATCGAACTGAAGAGGGTTTCGTTTTAAAGTTAAGTGCTTTTACCGGCCCTTTGGGTGAATTAGACAATAAAAATATTAGCTTAAAAGTTAAGCCAAAGAACCAATGGATAACAGTCGCTAATAGCCCTTTAGACCCAGATGCCTGGGTTGCTACTTTTAGAATTCCCAATTGGGATGAAATAACAGCGACACAATTCAGAGTTATTTATCATGAACATCATAAAAACGGAGAGCAAACACCAGATGTGTGGCAGGGTATTATAAAAGCGAACCCTCATGAGCGGCCATTAAAAATGGCGGCTTTAACTTGTCAAAATGACTACAGTTTCCCTTATGCACCGGTAGCTAAAAATGTCGAAAGTATGTCCCCCGATATTGTCTTTTTTTCCGGCGATCAAATTTATGAAAGCCATGGTGGTTTTGGTATTATTCGTGCTCCTTTTGAGCCGGCGATTAATAATTATCTCAGAAAATTTTATCAATTTGGCTGGGCGTTTGGAGAAGTCATGCGTAATCAGCCAACAATTTGCTTGCCTGATGATCATGATGTTTTACAAGGAAATTTATGGGGGGAAGGCGGATCGCTTAAAAAAAATCCTGACGAAGATCCGACAGGATCGTTAACCGGCGGTTATATCGAGTCGGTTAGGTTTGTTAATGCGGTTCATAGAACATGTACTAGCCATCATCCGGATCCCTATGATCCTACGCCTAATCCAAGCGGTATTGGCTGTTATTACAGTGATATGGTTTATGGCAATGTCGGTTTTGCTATTTTGGCTGACCGGCAGTGGAAAAGTGGGCCAGAGCAAGCTGGAGCCGTGGTTGGTGAAACCGGTGTCGATGAAGATATTTTATTTGTAAACCCCGCGATAAATCCACCTAATGCGCAATTGTTAGGGGCAAGACAAGAAGCCTTTTTGGAAAAGTGGGCTGATGATTGGCAAGGACATCAATTAAAAGCAGTTTTAAGTCAAACTGTTTTTGCTGGTATTTCAACACATCAGCCATCACCAGAGCGGTATTTAAAATATGACTTTGATAGCAGTGGTTGGCCGGCACCAGCAAGAGATCGCGCTGTTAGCATTATGAGAAAATCTAAGGCTTTGCATATTTGTGGCGACACCCTTTTAGGCTCAGTGGCCCAGTATGGTGTTGCTAAACAACGAGACAGTAATTGGTCGTTTTGTACGCCGGCAATTTCTGCGGGTTGGCCGAGGTGGTGGATGCCTGATGAAATAGGAATACCACATAAGAACAGACCATCACACGGCTTAGCTGAAACTGGTGAATTTAACGACAGCTTTGGTAATAAAGTATATGTCTACGCGGTTGGTATACCTGAAGTAGGCACGGCTTCAAATCGCTACGTAAAAGCGCACGAGAAAGGCAGTGGTTTTGGTTTTATTACTTTTGATACCGACAAACTAACTTATACGCTAGCAGCCTATAAATATCTTGTTGATGTTACTGATGGCAATGCTAACAATCAATTTTCCGGTTGGCCGGTAACTATTCATCAAAAAGAAAATATCGGTGATAATATTATTAGTTAACGTTTTTACCTTTAGAAAATGAGACTTGTTATTTGTGGCTAATTTTTGGTGGCCAAATTTTTCAGGTCGACTTTTTCTAATCGATTTCTTCTGGTCAACTTTTTCTAGTCAAATAAAGCAGATGCAATAGCGCTGCTTTTCCTCATTCTTTTATTAATGGTATAATTTTTCCATTAAAAATCCTCCCATGGTTCTACCAAGATCTTTTCGTTTGCTGACACTCGGCCATTCAGGGCGATATTCAAGCTATGAACTAGCAAGTTAGCGCCTAAAACGTGTGTTTTGTGGGGATGTGTTATCTGTTTATTTTATATTGAGGTTTTATGAGTACAAATTCATACTCGCACCGTCTTTCAGTCGCGCCTATGCTCGATTTAACTGATCGCCATTGTCGATATTTTTATCGCGTTATGTCCAAACATACGGTTTTATATACTGAGATGGTGACCACAGGCGCAATAATTTTTGGTAAAGGGGATTATTTAAGCTTTAACCAAGAAGAACACCCAGTGGTGTTACAGCTTGGTGGTAGCGACGCTAAAGCGTTGACTGAATGTGCTAAAAAAGCAGAACAGCTTGGTTACGATGAAATTAACATTAACGTTGGTTGTCCGTCTGATCGTGTACAAAACGGTCGTTTTGGCGCCTGTTTAATGGCTGAACCAGCATTAGTCGCTGAATGTGTCAGTACTATGCAATCAGCGGTTAATATTCCAGTAACGGTTAAATCGCGTATTGGTATTGACGATCAAGACAGTTATGAATTTTTGCATAAGTTTATCGAAATTGTGGGGCAAGCGGGCTGCCAGCATTTTGTTATTCATGCACGTAAAGCTTGGCTGTCAGGATTAAGCCCGAAGCAAAATAGAGATGTTCCGCCGCTTGATTATGATCGTGTTTATCAAATCAAAAAAGATTTCCCGCAAACTGAAATATCTATCAATGGCGGCATAACCACTTATCAGCAAACGCTTGAGCACTTAAAACATATTGATGGTGTGATGATAGGGCGCGAGATTTATCAAAATCCTTATATGTTGGCTGAGGCAGATCAGCAATTATGGGGGAGCGATACTGCTATTTTAACTCGTAGTGAAATTATTGATATTATGGCGGATTATTGTGATCGCCATGTCGCTAATGGCGGTAAGGTTTGGCATGTTGTTCGGCATATGTTGGGCTTATGTAACGGTATGGCTGGCGCGAGACAATATCGTCGTTTTTTAAGTGAACAGGCACGCCGAGAAGGGGCGGGAGGCGACTTTTTAAAAGAAGCTTTTACCCTAGTTAGTTAATGTCATTTTTATACTAACAATTGGTTTTTTTGACTAATTAATTGTTTATTGAATTATTTCATTGTTGGTGGTTTGAGTTGTTTTTTTATTTTTTCATTAATATATTCATAGGTTTAGGTTTTATTTCTGCTTTGGCATAATGTTTGTAATTGTTAGTGTGACTTTTATCATTAACAAGGAATACAAAATGAAAACGTTAGCTTTAGCATTATTGAGTATGAGTATATCGACAACCACGGTGGCAGATGAAGTGGTTGTCAAAAATGAAATGAGCAAAACCGATCAATTTGTTTTTGAGTCTAGCGCCAAAGTAAACCATGAAATAAAACAGCAATTAAAGGCAGATATTCGTAGCTCAATTAATGTATTTTATTTATCCACTAACCATTTACTGGCTGAGCAAAAACAACAGCAGTTGAATAAGAAATTATTATTAGTTACTAAAGTTGAATAATGGCGGTTGAATGAATTATCCGTTTTATATTTATAGATACCGCCTAGTTCAGTAGTCTAGGCTGTGTCAGCCTCCTCTTTTCCTTTTCCCCTTATTCACTATTGCTGATGTCCGCGCTTGGCACTTCTGCTTAGCCTTTTTTTGCAGCTAAATGTTTTCTCTTAGTTTTGTGCCTTTAACTCGCAAGTTGTTATTAGCCTCATTACTTTTGCGTTCAAATTTTAAAACTTCACCTCGAACACTGGTGATTTTTTACACGGCGGATCAGTATATTTAGTTATTTTATATAAATTGGTTAATTTGACTAAATAATAGTGAGACATAATATGTCTTATTGTGGTTTGTTTTAGTGATTTATGTCTTAATATAATAAAATCAATGGTTTATATCTTTGGCACGTGGCTTGTAATAACTATGTCAGCACTACCCGAAGATGGTGCTTACCTAACTTAAAAAAGGAATAAGTCATGAGTGTTTTTAAACGTTTTACCGATATTGTGAATGCTAATTTACATAGCATGTTAGAAAAAGCAGAGCAGCCAGAAAAAATGATCAGCTATGTTATTCAAGAAATGGAAGAAGCCTTGGTTGAAGTAAGATCAGCAGCGGCTAAGCAGCTTGCTGAAAAGAAAACGCGCCAACGCATGATAAACGAGCTAGAAGCCAAACTACTCGCTTGGCAACATAAAGCGGGATTAGCGCTAGAAAAAGGCCGAGAAGATTTAGCCAAAGCGGCTTTATTAACTAAACAGGCATTGGTTAAAGACAATGAGGTTTTGTTAAAAGAAGTGGCGGATATTGATAATAACATTGACTTGATACAAGCAGATGGTCAGCGTCTGCAAGCAAAATTATCAGAGGCTAAGTCTCGTCAAAACTTATTGACGTTAAGAGCAGACACCGCCAGTTCAAGACTAAAATTATGCGAGACTCATTATACTTACGATATTGAAAGTGCAATTGCTAAATTTGAAAGCTATGAACGAAAGGTTGAGCGACTTGAAGCCGAAGTACAGTCTTATGATCTTATCCAGTCGCAATTACAGCCAGCAGGTAGTGCCAGCGCATTAGCTAATGAATTAGAGCATTTAGCACGAGATGCCCAAATCGATGATGAACTAGCCGCTTTAAAAATTAAGTTAGCGAGCTGATTTTAGCTAATGTGCGGGAGCACCAGATGATTGATATTAACTCAACACTCGCTTTAATGATTTTTATACTGCCGAGCATTATTTTTATTACTTTACCTATTGCGGTGAATTTATTTACCGGCCTGTTAAAAAGCCGGTGCTAATTTTATCGTTTAGCAATTTTATTAACCTAGTTAACAAATTTTGGAGCATGTTATGGCTTATCAAGTAAAATACCCAAGCGAGAAAAAATTATTGAAAGACACAAGCAACAGCTGGCTAGCTGGTGTTTGTTCAGGCATAGCTAATTATTATCAAGCGCCGCGTTTTGCGGTCAGATTAATTACTTTTGTCTGTTTTATGTCGCTACCTAAGTTGGTTGCCTTAAGTTATATTATCGCTGCCATCTGTTTATCAAAAAGGTAGCGAGATGAGTTTTATTAAATCCTTGTTCATTGCCATTGTGATTACGCTTATACTCACCTATGCCATTGGCGCCGGTGCGCTTGACTTTGTTGGCGTTGATTTTTCGTGGAATGACAGTACGGAAGTTGCTTTAGAAAACCTGAATCATTCAGGGCTAGTCACTATGGTTGGCATATTCGGCTTGGTTTTTGTACTGTTGCTGAGTTTTGGCGTTATGATTTTAGTGGTAGGTATTATTCTTATGGTGATGTTATTAGCCTTGATTGGGGTCTTTTGGCCGATAATTCTTGCAGTGTTAGTTTTGTATTTACTTGTTAAACCGGAGAATAACAAACAAGGTAAAACGATTCATATCATCAGATAATGGATAATAATTTTTAATTTATTAACTTCAGTGCAATAATCAACTAGCAATATAAGTCTGTTATTATTTCGATAACATTTAGATATATAAATGAAAAAGGATAAAAAATGCTTAAATGGGTATTGGCTTTGATGAGCGTGATCAGTTTTTTCAGTTTGGCTGAAACAATAGCAGTAATCGAAGTAGATAAGGGCTATATTCGAGAAACCATTCCCGGTACTGAAGTAAGCTCTGCTTATATGACTATTTTGAATAAGTCAGCGCAAAACTTAGCCTTGGTTTCAGTAACAAGCCCTGTCAGTCCTCGGCTTGAATTACATCAGCATTTGATGAGTGAAGGCATGATGAAAATGCGTCAAGTCGATGACATTAATATTGATGCTAATAGCGAAGTTGTATTAAAACCCTCAGGTTTTCATATTATGATTTTTTCACTTGCCAGTCGTTTAAAAGCCGGAGATAAAATTCCTTTAACATTAACGTTTTCAAATAATCATCAACTAGAGATTTTGTTACAAGTTGAAAGCATTAAGAAAAACAAAGAACATCACCATCATCATTAAGGGAATTTGATTATGAAGTCGACATTAAATGCGAGAGCTTTCGGTTTGTTTGCCGTTATATTCTTCCTTATATTTTATGTTATTGGTGTCTATTGGAGTTTCGAGCCCGAAGCTTTTAATTTACGTGAAACCGTGACACAAGAAGCAACAGCGGAAAACGTTGCGCCAGTCGTTGGTTATACCACCACCACTGCTTTAATTAAGGTTGCCGAAACCTTATTAAACAAACCTGGCGGTTATTTATCAAATGACGTGATACCGCCATCGGTATTTTTAGATAATATTCCAGCTTGGGAATTTGGCGTTTTAGAAATGGTTCGCGACCTATCATTAGTGATGCGACAAGAGTTTAGCCGTTCACAATCACAATCTCTTGAAAATGAATTTTTAAAAATTGCCCAACCACAATTCAATATTGATAGTACCAGTTGGGCTTTGCCAAGTGCTGAAGGCGAATATCAAAAAGCAATTAAGGCCTTGTATGGTTATCGTAAATCGTTAACGGCAATGGACAGTAAAAGTGGCCAATTTTACGCGCGCGCGGATAATTTACGAGATTATTTAAAAGAAGTTGAAAAACGCTTAGGTAGCTACTCACAGCGATTAAGCGCCAGTGTCGGTCGAGAACAATTGAATATTGATTTAGCTGGTGATAGTGTGGCACAACAGTCGACGTACGCAGCCAGCGAAATGCACGTGAAAACCAGTTGGTGGAAGCTAGATGATGAATTTTATCAAGCACGTGGTGCCTGTTGGGCGTTGTTGCACTTTTTAAAAGCAGTTGAAATTGATTTCAACGAGGTATTAGAAAATAAAAATGCTAAAGTAAGTGTGCAACAAATTATTCGGGAACTTGAAGCGAGCCAACAAGCTATTTGGAGTCCGTTGATTCTTAATGGTGATGGTTTTGGTATGTTAGCGAATCATTCGTTAGTGATGGCTAACTATATTTCACGCGCCAATGCAGCATTAATCGATTTAAATGAATTATTAAGCCAAGGATAAAAAAACATGAAAAAAACAATAATTGCAGCAGGTCTTACTGCCTTGATGGCAACCAGTGCTCAAGCGGATACCTTATTAGGGTTATATGTCGGTGGCAGTATTTGGAATGCAGAAGCAAGCGGTTCTTTTGGCCAACAAGGAAGTAGTGAGTCTACTTTTAATTTAGAAGATGAAAAAAATAGCAATTTTTATGCTGCTTTAGAACATCCTATTCCGTTAATTCCAAACCTTAAATTATCAAGTACAGACCTTACGACCAAAGGTAATGGTACTGTTGACTTTTCTTTTGGTGGTGCTGATTTTAATGGCGATGTAAATACTGACATCGATTTAAGTTATGTTGATTACACCTTATATTATGAAATTTTTGATAATGATTTATTATCGATAGATGTTGGTATTACCGGTCGTAATTTCGACGGCGAAATTATGGTTAGTGATAGCAGCGACCCAAGTAATAATGGTAGTTTAGATGTCTCAGGTGTGGTGCCTATGGTTTATCTTTCAACTGTTGTTGGCTTGCCTTTTACGGGTTTTAATGTTTTTGCCGAAGGTAATTTATTATCGTTTGATGACCATACTCTTTACGACTATCAAGCCGGTATCAGTTATGAGGTTTTAGATAATATTGCGGTCGACTTTAATATTAACTTAGGTTACCGCGCGACCAAATTAGAGCTTTCTGATTTAGATGATTTAAATACCAACCTTGATTTTAAAGGTTTGTTCTTAGGCGCTGAACTACACTTCTAATCTTGGAGTTAAAATAAATAAAAAAAGCCGTTATGTTTATCGCATAACGGCTTTTTTGTTGGTGTTCAATGCTAATTTTTGAGTTAAGCATTAGCGTTAATATGAGTTACGAATTATTAAGTTCTACTTAACCATAACCATAACTATGAACAGGTTTATTCAGCTCGCGCTATCGTGACGGCTGCTCGTAAACGCTGGCTGCCAAAAGAAGCCATTTTATCAAAGTCTTCAAAAGCAATCGGCACATATTGGCAATCAATGGCCATTTGAAGGGTTTCATCCAGATCAGGGTCGTGAACAAATAAACAGCGTTCATCAATACCAGTAACTACCACCCAATGGGGCGATTTTTTACCATCAAGGCGATAAGTGCTGACCAAAATAAGTACCGCTTCGCCGCGCTCTAAACAGGCTCTGATATCATCAAATGAAATAGCTTGCTGGCATAACTCGACTTGAGCTTGCTGACATTGAGCTAACATCTGCTGATGAACAACCGACATAATATGTTTTTTATGCTCACTTCTTACGCCATCAACAAACAAAGGCTGCTCGGTATTAAGCCATACTGAGCTGTTAAAACCTCGGCGCTGCGCTGATAAAGCCAGACCAAAAGGATGACAACCGCCATGACCTGAAGTCATAAATATCGTGGTTGCTTCACGCCATAAATCCAACTCTAATTCAAGCGAGCAAGTTAAGCTTTCATCCAAACTTGCCATCGCCATCATTAGCGACGTAGGGCCACAGGTAAATTCGGTATTTTGACTTAACCAAGGGGTTAATTTTTTTATGCCTTTATCGCCCATTAGTCTAATGCGTTTTTGCATCCGCAAGGCATCACTATGATCTTCATAATAATCGGCATATTCGCCAAACACTCGATAACCACAAGCGTTATATAAGGCAATAGCAGCGGTATTTTTTTTCGCGACTTCTAAACGCAAATAATGACGTTCATCAGCGGCAGCCTGTTTTTCACTATGGCTAAGTAGCTGTTTAGCAATTCCTAAACCGCGCGCAATTGGCGCTATTGCTAGCGAATATAAACGCGCTAAACGTGTGCCTTGATGTTTTAATACCAAGGCATAACCAAGTAAGTCACCCGTTTGAGACTTAGCTAACCATAAATCGCTATGGCGCGATAAAATATGATGGCGAAAGCTGCGCTTGCTCATTTGATCATAATCAAAACAAGCTTGCTCTAAGCTCACTAAATCATTGAGCTCAGCGACACCTGCTGGCGAGAAGGTGACCTTGCTATCGTCTGACATTAGCCGCTCGATAAAAGCTGAAAATAAAGGTCTAAATTGACGGCTTGAGTCATTATTGTCCCCTTAGTTCAAAACGTCTTAAAAACTCCGACATTACCTGCATATAAAGCTCTTCACCTAAATAAGCATCTTCAATACCGCGATCAATATTCGGATTGTCATTCACTTCTAAAACATAAGCCGCGCCATCGACTTCTTTAATATCAATGCCATACAAACCATTACCAACAACTGATGCTGCTTTTAATGCGGCTTGCAAAACATGTCGAGGCACTTCAAAGGTAGCGAGCGTATCAAAACCACCAGAAAAATTACGTGATGAACCATGGTTATAAATCTGCCAATGATTCCTTGCCATATAATAACGACAAGCATAGATAGCACGGCCATTTAGCACGCCAATGCGCCAGTCGTAGTCAGTAAATAAATACTCTTGTGCAAGTACAAGCGCAGACTCTTGCAAAATTTCAATGATCAGTTTTTCAAGTTCAGCCCGTGATTTAACCTTAAAAACCCCTTTGGAAAATGCGCTTTCAGGCACTTTTAGAACCATAGGATAGGTGAAAATTGCTTCTAAGCGATCTAAGGTTTCTGGCGAACTGTCAGTAATAAACTCGGTTTTTAAGCTTGGCACTTTTTGGTAATTAAAAGCATCGTGTAAAAACACTTTATTACAGCAGCGTAAAATAGAATTAGCATCATCAATCACTACTATGCCTTGCTCTTCCGCTTGATAGGCTAAGCGATAAGTATGGTGATTAATCGCTGTGGTTTCGCGAATAAATAAGCCATCAAACTGATTTAAATTCACTAATTCATCGGCAGTCACTATTTGTGCTCGAATACCTAATTTTGCCCCTGCTTTAACAAATCGCTCAAGTGCGCCTTTGTTACTTGGCGGAACTTGTTCGGTTGGATCGACTAAAATAGCTAAGTCCCAGCGGTATTTTTTATTACTACGCTGATTACGATAAGCCGTACGTGAGCTTTGTTCAATAATCGCTAAACAGCTTTCTAAGTGCTCTTTTGGTACTTGATTCAAACTTGCTCGCGCTACTTTTACCCGTAAACCTTTGCTGTTTGGCATTAAGGTGACGGTTAATAATGGCGCCGGTAATTCATGAAAAACTCGTTGCGCGATAGCTTTATAGTCACCGCCAACGACGACGCCCATGCAAACTAACAGCGTAACTTCACCCGCCGCTACGTGCTCAGTAAGGATCGTTTCACCTTCAAACCATAAAAAGGCGCCTTCTGCTCGTAGGGCATTAATAGTTTTAACACTCGGAAACACCGAATGACCACGCGCTTCAGCTAATAAAGAGCAGTAATAACCTTGGCTTAAATAACGCTCGGTATCACATAAGTTAATAATGCGCGTTTTCGGCTCATTTTTTTTCGGGTAATCGCGTAAATAGTCGTTAAAGCTAGTCACGCCAATCGAGTTGGTTAATAAGGTTTCGTCATCAACAACAAAAATAGTATTGAACATTCAGTCAATCCATAAGGTGGTGATGCTTGAGCACATCAGGGACTGACGGGGTGGGCACCCCACAGATAAATATAGGGTTTAAAACAAGCTGATTTTTCGCTTTAAATAGTCGTTTGTCAAATACTATTTATCACGAATTTTACTTTTCTTCTTGGCTTAAGTCTCGGTGAATTAAAGGGCGATAAAAATAGCTAGAATAACCCAGCTGGTTATCAATTTTATCACCCGATTTAACGCCAAATTAATGCCTAGTTAGCTCGGTGTTTCACCCAAATATCGAGCGCGTTTCTTTTCGGTAAATTTAGTGATGTCGACCAACACTAAACCATCTAAACAGTCTTGAAATTCAGGGTCGGTACCAAAGGCTAAAAACTGTACGCCGCCAGGTTGGCACAACTCGCTGTATTGTTTGTATAAAGTCGGCACACTTACGCCCATATTGGCTAATAGGTGTTTTAGTTGCACAAAGTCAGCTTTGTAATCATCGCCGCTAAAGCTGGCTTTTAAGATCGCAATATCAGGTTGTTGATATTGATAAGGCTGATTAGATTCAGCAACTTTGGTAGTGTAACCAAAGTATAAATTATAAAAATAAACCATTAAATCTTTGGCCGCCGCGGGGTAACTGTCGGAAATACTGACAGGACCAAATAAATAACGAAACTGCGGATTAACCTTTAAAAAAGCGCCAATGCCAAACCATAAATAGTCTAGGCTGCGTTTACCCCAATATTTTGGCTGGACAAAACTGCGGCCTAACTCTAAACCTTGCGCTAAATAGGTATTCATTTCGCCTTCATATTTAAATAAGGTTTCAGTGTAGAGCGCATCTTTACCTTGGCTGGCAATGACCTTTTTAGTATCGGCAAAACGGTAGGCGCCAATAATTTCTAGCTCTTCTTTATCCCATAAAATTAAGTGGTGATAATAAGCGTCGTATTTATCGATATCTCTTTTTTTTCCTGTGCCTTCACCAACCGCTCTAAAAGCAACTTCTCTTAAACGACCTATTTCCCGTAAAATGGGTGAGCTTTCATCATAGTTATAAAGGTAAATATCTTTACCGTCATTGGTACTACCTAAGTGCTGACATTGGTTTAGCGCTTTTTTTAGTGTTTGTCTTTGCTCAGGAAAGGCAATAGCTGATTGCGTTTTAAAGATGCCGGTTTTATTGTGCGCGATACGATATAAATGTTTATGAAAAAGCTTAACTTTGGTTTTAGTTGGCAGATTGTCATTGGCATAATTTTCATAAGGTATACCTTCACCAATACGCAAGGCGACGGTTTTTTTCTTTTGTTTAAACATTTCCCGCATTAGCAGTAGGGTTGCTAAGGGTTTGTAAATCATCGAGGCAGAATAAAACATTGCAGAGTTTTTACCGTCAACAAAAATAGGCACTATGGGGGATTTTGTCGCTTTCGCCATACGATAAAAGCCGCTGTGCCATTGTCCGTCTTTTACGCCGTTGGGTTTTAAACGAGAGACTTCCCCGGCCGGAAAAATAATCACCGCGCCATCGTTATTTAAATAGCTGTAAATATTGTTGAGATTTTCTTTTGGGGTATTGCCTTTCATATTGTTGACAGGCAATAGGCTTTTTTCTAATGGTTTAATGGTCATTAATAAGTCGTTAGCAATAGCTTTAACGTCTGGACGAATATCACTAACAAACTTTAATAAAGCCAAACCGTCTAATGAACCGATAGGGTGATTGGCAATGATCACCACGCGACCAGCAGCAGGAATACGTGACTTTTCTTTATCTAAAACCGAGTAGCTAAAGTCAAAATATTCAAGTACCTGTTCAATAAAGTCAACACCTTCTAAGTGCGGGTATTGCTCGGCGAAGCTTTGGCATTCTTTTTCATGTAATAAAAACTTTAAAATTGAACTAACCGGTTTAAATAACAGTTTGTTATTTTTGATCTTAGGTAGTTGCTCTTCAATGACTTGATCGGTCGTGAACATAGTTTGTCGCTAATTGTTAATTTCAATTAACTGCTACGTTAAAAGATCTATGCGACTTTTTTTTTGCACTTTTATGCCACTTTTATGACATTCATCGCAGTGCGCTTTTATGCCGCATTTTTACTGAGTTGGCCGCTACTGTTCACTAACGCCAATTTTACCGTTAGCTCACACCAATGAACCAATTCTAATTGACCACTGGTGGTTTCTACTAACGCGGTACAGCTTTCAATCCAGTCGCCGTCATTGCAATAAATAATGTCATCAATACAGTCAATTTCAGGGTGATGAATATGGCCACAAACAATACCGTCATAGCCGAGTTTTTTTGCTTCTTTAACGGCAGCATTTTTATAACGTGAGATCGCTTCTTTGGCTTTGGGGACTTTGGATTTTATGTGCGCCGCCAGTGACCAATAATGATAGCCAAAACGGCGACGAATGCGGTTAAGGTGTCGATTCATAAATAATAAAAAGTCATATAAAGTGTCGCCGAGCTTAGCGGAAAAACGACTCAAACAAACTTCCCCATCAAAATCATCGCCGTGTAAAAGCAATAATTTTTTACCGCCTTGGGTGGTATGAACATAGCGTTTGCAGACTTCAATATCGTTAAACTTTTCACCCCAATAAGATTTTAAGTCTTCGTCATGATTACCAGGGATATAAATGACTTTTGTGCCATTACGTGACTTTTCAATCAATAAACTTAACACCGCATTATGACTTGCAGGCCAATGGAATTGCTTTTTTAGTGACCAAATATCAATAATGTCGCCAATTAAATAAATGGTTTTTGCTTGGTTGTTATTCAAAAAATCAATTAAATATTCAGCTTTACAATCTTTATAACCTAAATGAATATCTGATAAGAACAACGCGTTATAGTTATTGTTAGCCATCTTATTCTCTTAGCCTTGATGTGGTTAACTTATGCTAAAAATACTAAGTGTCACTTCGGTGACAGATAAGTGAAGCTTTCATGACCCTAAGTAAGATCAGCTCTGGCTAAGCGGTTATATGCCGTTGGGCTATTTAAGCGCTGAACTATGCTGTTCAGCACCAAGTGCTATTTATCGCTTGGTAAAAACGTGCTGTTATTGTCTAGTTTTTTATTCTTGCCTTTATCTGAAATTACCATTGCTGGATGTTTTTATTTATATAATTCATATTAATCAATATTTTAGGTGTTTTGTTGTATGGCGTTATGCTTAGAAAAAAAACATATATTCGTTTATGGAATAAAAAATCGTTATCTAATCTTTTTAATTTGTTTAAAGGGAGCGTATCCTAGCGGCAATTAATAAATTAGGTGAAATTGCTTATGTTGCCAGAGCAGCAAAATTCAAATCAAACAGCGTTAGATGCCAATCAATTAACATCTTTACAGCAAACTATTAGTGCCTTCTCGCCAATGCAATTAGCATGGGCCAGCGGTTATTTAGCCGCTAAAAGTGAAGGTTCATCAGCCGTAACTCATGCCGTATCTGCGCCACAAACCGCAGCTACATTAACTGTGTTATACGCATCGCAAACCGGTAATGCTAAAGGTGTCGCTAAGCAATTAGCTGATGCTGCTACCGCGGCGGGTATTCAAGTTAACTTTAAAAATGTTTCTGACTATAAAGCGAAGTCGCTAAAGTCGGAAAGTCATTTATTAATGGTTGCTAGTACCAATGGTGAAGGTGAAGCACCTGACGATGCAATTGAATTTCATGAGTTTTTATTTTCGAAAAAAGCGCCTAAGCTAGAAAAATTACACTATAGCGTGTTATCACTAGGTGACAGCAGCTATGAGTTTTTCTGTCAAACAGGTAAAGATTTCGACACCCGTTTAGCTGAGTTAGGTGCTAAGCGTGTTCATGATCGTGTTGATTGTGATGTCGATTATCAAGAAGATGCTGCCGCTTGGGTTAATAAAATTGTTGATTCTTTAAAGGATGAATTAATTGCCACCACGTCGGCGCCAGTTGCCGCAGCGTCACACTCTGCTGTTAGTGAAAGCCAATATAATAAAGAAAATCCTTATAAAGCAGAACTTGCGACTAATCAAAAAATCACTGGCCGTGACTCTGCAAAAGATGTTCGCCACATTGAAATTGATTTAGGTGAGTCAGGCTTAACTTATCAAACAGGTGATGCTTTAGGGGTTTATTTTGATAATGACCCAGTATTAGTTGATGAGCTAATTAGCGCTTTATCATTAGATGCTGAGCAAGATGTTTTACTTTCGGGTAATACGATTACGTTGAAAAAAGCATTAATTGAAAAGTTAGAAATTACGCAAACTGCACCTAACTTCATTACCTTTTGGGCTGAAGCCTCAGGCGATGAAAAATTAGTTGCGTTAGCCGAAGACAAAGGTGCTGCTCGTGAATATTCAGCTAAGCATCAAATCGTTGATATTGTTAAATCAGCGCCAGCGCCAATCAAAGCACAGGCTTTTGTTGATGCTTTACGTAAAATTACGCCGCGTTTATATTCTATTGCTTCAAGCCAATCTGAAGTTGAAGAAGAAGTTCATTTAACCGTGGGTGTGGTTAGCTATGATGAAAATGATGCAACCCGTTTTGGTGGTGCTTCAGGTTTCTTATCTCAGCGTTTAGAAGAAGGCGGCACGGTTAAAGTATTTGTTGAACACAACAATAACTTCCGTTTACCAGAAAATGACGACACGCCAGTGATCATGATTGGTCCAGGTACTGGTGTTGCGCCGTTCAGAGCTTTCATGCAAGAGCGTGAAGCTTGTGATGCTGGTGGCGATAACTGGATGTTCTTTGGTGATCAAACGTTCACTCAAGACTTCTTGTACCAAGTGGAATGGCAAAACTATTTAAAATCAGGCCTGTTAACAAAAATGGACGTAGCTTTTTCTCGTGACCAAGCTAACAAAGTTTATGTTCAACACCGTATTAAAGAACATGCTGCTGAAGTTTATGCATGGCTAGAACGCGGCGCTCATGTCTATGTTTGTGGTGATGCAAATCGCATGGCAAAAGATGTTCACACTGCCTTAATTGAAGTGATTGCTGGGCAATCAGGTAAATCTTCTGAAGAAGCTGAAGATTATTTAAAAGCATTAAGAAGTGCTAAACGCTATCAAAGAGACGTGTACTAATGACGACAAATAAAGAAGTATTAGTGGGTCAAGGTCCACTTATCGTAGAAGGTAAAAAAGCCGATAACGAACGTTTAAAAGCAGAAAGTAACTTTTTACGCGGTACCATCTTAGAGAACCTACAAGATCGTATTACTGGTGGCTTTACAGCAGATAACTTTCAGTTAATTCGTTTCCACGGTATGTATCAGCAAGATGATCGTGATTTTCGTGCTGAGCGTCAAAAGCAAAAATTAGAACCAATGCACAACGTGATGTTACGTGCACGTATGCCAGGCGGTATTATTCTTCCTGAGCAGTGGTTAGCCATTGATAAGTTTGCACAAGATAAAACTGAATATGGTTCAATTCGTTTAACGACGCGTCAAACTTTCCAGTTTCACGGCGTATTAAAGCCAAACATTAAATTAATGCATCAAACGCTTAACAGCATTGGCATTGATTCAATTGCGACCGCGGGTGATGTAAACCGTAATGTTTTATGTACTTCAAACCCTGTTGAGTCTGAGTTACATCAAGAAGCTTACGAGTGGGCAACAAAAATTTCTGAGCATTTATTACCAAAAACTCGCGCCTATGCCGAAATTTGGTTAGATGAAAAGAAAGTTGAAACCACTGACGAGCCTATTTTAGGTAACAATTATTTACCACGTAAATTTAAAACGACGGTAGTTATTCCGCCGCATAATGATATTGACGTGCATGCCAACGATTTAAACTTTGTTGCAATTGCTAAAGACGGTAAGTTAGTTGGCTTTAACGTATTAGTGGGCGGTGGTTTAGCCATGACTCACGGTGATAAATCAACCTATCCGCGTAAAGCCGATGACTTTGGTTATATTGCATTAGAAGATACCTTAGCGGTTGCTGCAGCTGTTGTTACGGTACAGCGTGATTGGGGTAATCGTGTTAATCGTAAAAACGCGAAAACAAAATATACCTTAGACCGTGTTGGTACTGATACTTTTAAAGCAGAAGTTGAAAAACGTGCGGGTGTTAAATTTGCTGATAGCAAGCCTTATGAATTTACTGACCGTGGCGATCGTTTTGGTTGGGTTGAAGGTATTGACGGTAAACAGCATTTAACGTTATTCATTGAAAATGGCCGTATTTTAGATTTCCCAGGTAAGCCACTTAAAACGGGGCTTGCTGAAATTGCTAAAATTCATCAAGGCGATTTCCGTATGACCGCCAACCAAAACTTGGTTGTAGCGGGTGTGCCGACTGAAGACAAAGAAAGAATTGAAGCGTTAGCGGTTGAGTTTGGTTTGAAAGATGCGTCAGTATCTAATCAACGTTTAAATTCAATGGCTTGTGTTGCTTTCCCGACATGCCCATTAGCGATGGCTGAAGCAGAGCGTTATTTACCAGGTTTAGTCACAGATGTTGAAGGCATTTTAGCTAAGCATGATGTTGCTGATGACAGTATTATTTTACGTGTTACTGGTTGTCCAAACGGTTGTGGCCGTGCGATGTTGGCGGAAATTGGCTTAGTAGGTAAAGGTCCAGGAAAATACAACATGTACTTAGGTGGTAACGCTGGCGGTACGCGTATTCCTAAACTTTATAAAGAAGGTATCGGTGAAGCAACTATTTTAGCTGAAATTGATAATTTAGTTGCTCGTTGGTCGACAGAACGTGAAAGCGGCGAAGGCTTTGGTGACTTTACGATTCGCGCCGGTATTGTGGCAGAAGTGATTGTAAGTGTGCGAGATTTCCATGACTAATCCAGCGGTTGATAACAAGATTGTGACCTTACAGTCAGAATCTTGGATAGCACAATCGAATGAAGAGCTTGAGCAGTTATCAGCCCAAGCTCGTGTTGAGTGGGCAATGGAAAACTTGCCTGGCAACTTTGTTTTATCGTCAAGTTTTGGTATTCAGTCAGCAGTAATGCTGCATATGCTGACGCAAATAAAAGCAGATATTCCGGTGTTATTAACGGATACCGGCCATTTATTTCCGGAAACTTATCAATTTATTGATAAGTTAACTGAGCGTTTAAACCTTAATTTACACGTTTTTAGTGCGAAAGAAAGTGCCGCATGGCAGTTAGCGCGTCACGGTGAATTGTGGGATAAAGGCATTGATGAATTAAAGCTTTATAATCGCATGAATAAAGTTGAGCCGTTAGAACGCGGTTTAGCTGAGTTGGGGGCTAACACTTGGTTTTCAGGCGTTCGCCGTCAGCAGTCGGGACATCGTCAAGGTTTGTCGGTGGTCACCACGTTACGCGGTAATTATAAAGTTCACCCAATTATCAATTGGACTAACCGCGATGTGCATCAGTATTTAACTAAACATGACTTACCTTATCACCCATTATGGGAAGAAGGTTATGTTTCAGTGGGCGATACGCACAGCAGTAAACCACTTACGTTAGGGATGACGGAAGAAGAAACTCGCTTTGGTGGTATGGCTAGAGAGTGTGGATTGCATACCGACGGTGATGGTATTTAAGCTTCTTGTTATTGGTTATTCTTTAACAGAAGCTTTTGTTTGTATACTGAAATGGTGACTTAATTGGCTTTTTAAGCTGTGTAAATAATCCATTTCAGGTGCATCATTTATCAAACGCGCTAATTCCGTTCCTGCAGGGGTAAACTTATAAAAACTTAACACGGTATTTGATCTAATTGCCGTGATCTCAAGTGGCATACCATTATAGTCGATAACTAATTTATGCCCTTTTTCAAACAAACTCGTTTCAGTTTCTTGACTGAAAATTAGGTTGTTTTCAGCTAACGCTAATATATCTCCATAAGAAACACCAAACGTATTTAAGTTGATCAGCTGTTGCCGGCTTTGGTCAAATAAATTGAATAAACTTGGTTGCTGGCTGGCGCCAAAAATAATGCGATAATTTTTCTTTGGGTTTTCATGGCAGGCGAGTGTGCAAATTTTTGCAAATTGCTTGGCATCGCGAATGCTCATATTACGAAATACAGTTAAAGCCTTTAAAGAAAAAGATCCGGGTTTAGATATTTCGCCCGCCAAAATTTTTGCCCATAAACCTTGCATGGTTTGATTACTGATATTTTCGGCTAGCGGTATAAAACTACTAAACCAATCTTGATCGGCTTTGTTAACGGCATTTTCATCGTCACAATAACTGATCGCTTTAGCGATAATCGTTTCTAAGTTGTGTTGTTGACGCTGAATAATCAAACGATCGCGTTTACTGGCGCGATCTGCTATTGGCATTTGTTTTTCTACCGGTAAAAGTCCGCCTTCAATGGAAAAACTTTTGGCTAAGCTTAATAATTGTTGCTGAGAAGAAGCGGTTGTATTGTTGCTACTGTTATTCTTAGCATTGGCCGCATCTTTAGCTGCTTTTGGCGGCGTTAAAGATTGCTCTTTTGACACCACAACAATGTCCGGCTTTGCTTCAGCGACAACAACCTTATCTTGTGTATTATCTTCACTTGCCATGATTACTTTTACTTATTGTTAATGTTTTTATAACGAGTTAATAACTTATACTGGTTCGTTGCTCCTTGTAGGTCAAGCATTCTTAACGTCTTTATATGTTAAAAGGTTGTGTTATTGCAATAATTGGCATATTTTTATTAGAGTCTCATTGAATTTTAATATGTAAACTTACTTAATTGTAAAGCCTTTCATGGCGGTGAATTTTGTGGTCTCTTTGTTAAAATTTCTATCGGAAAAGCGATCTTTAAATTTCAATAATGACTAATACTTAGGATTATTTGATTGTTTTGTTGAATAATCTTATTGTCTCTTTATTATGTAGTAACATTTTGAAATAATTTAACTATAATTTTTATAGTTTTATCATAATTTGATACTTAACTCGCAACTTTTATAGCGTAGTTAAATGAGGAAAGTATGCAGTCTACAGAACATACTGATGATGATTTTCTGTTTATTGATGACAGCTTAGATGACGAGATCATCGATGACGGTAATGGTGAAATTTGGAAAGTATTAATCGTTGATGACGATCCAGAGATTCACTCTGTTACCCAACTTGCCCTGTCGGATTTAATTGTACTTGGTAGAAAATTAGAGTATTTGCATGCTTATTCAGGTAAGGATGCTTGTCAATTAATCGAAGAAAATCATGATATCGTTCTCGTGTTACTTGATGTTGTTATGGAAAGTGATGACGCAGGTTTAAATGTCGTTAAATATATTCGGGAAGATTTAGGCCGTGCAGAAATTCGTATCGTTTTACGTACTGGCCAACCGGGTTATGCGCCTGAAGAAAGCGTTATTAAAGATTACGATATTAACGATTATAAAACTAAAACCGAATTAACCCGTCGTAAACTAGTTACTACCGTTTATGCTGCCATACGTTCTTATCAACAAATCGATGCGGTAAATCAAAACAAAAAAGGGCTGGAACATATTATTGGTTCAGCTTCTGAGTTGTTAGAGTTTTATACAGTCCATGATTATGCTGAAGGCGTTGTTAAACAACTTAAAACTATTATCCCTCATTCTATTAGCAGTTTATTTTGTGCTCGCGGACAAGGGATTGTTGATGGTGTTGATGATTTAAGCTTTTATGTTTTGGGGCAAACAGGTCTGTCATCAGTTATTGTTAATCAAAAATTAGAAGTATTGAAAAATGAACAAGCGAGTTCATCTATCAATACTTGTTTCCAGCAAAAGAAGCATATCGTTACCGAAAGCTTTGTCACTCTATTTTTGGCTAGCGGTGGTTATCGAGCCTCAATTTACATTGAGTTGTCACAGCAATTATCTGAATTAGAACAGCAATTAATTGAGGTTTTCTTAACGAATGTTGCTATTGGTTATGAAAACGTTCATTTGTTTCAACGCTTAAGTAATGCCGCTTTCAAAGATTGGTTAACAGAGTTACCTAATCGCCTAGAGTTTGTAAACTTATTAGATGATTTTTCCCAAAATTCCGGTGTTGACCTGGTTGCCGGCTTAATCGATATTAATCATTTTAGCGATATCAACGATGGTTTAGGGCAAGACGTAGGTAATCAATTACTTAATGCCGTAACAGAGCGTTTAATTGCTTATAGTGAAAATTGTCAATTGGCGCGGGTTGGTGCTGATGTGTTTGGTATTATTGGACCTGCAGATTTGGTCAACCCTGAGCAATTAGCTAATCTGTTTATTCAACCTTTTGCCGCCGGTGAGCAAAATTTACCGATTAATGCCTGTTTTGGTTTTTGCACCAAAGAGCATGCAGGAGCAAGAGGGGTTAATGTTTTAAATCAAATTAATATTGCTCTTAACTTAGCCAAAAAAGCACGTCATGATTCGTTTGTTTATTACGCTAAAGAAATGGAAGACCAAACGTTATGGCGCTTAAGTATGATCCGCCAATTACGTACCGATTTTTCAGAGAATCGTTTGGCGCTTTGGTATCAACCACAATTAAGTTTAGAAACAGGCGAAGTTATTGGCGCTGAAGCGTTATTACGTTGGCAGACCACCGATGGTAGTTATATTTCTCCAGCAGTGTTTATTCCTTTAGCTGAGTACTCTGGCCTTATAATTGAGATTGGCGATTGGGTTATTGACCAAGCTTGTATTCAAATAAAGTCATTAGCAGCAAAAGGCTACGGCCATATTAGTGTTTCAGTAAATGTTTCAATTCCACAATTTAGGCGTAAGAATTTTGTCGACTCAATTATTGAAACGACAGAAAGACATCAGATAGATAAAAGTCGATTAGAATTGGAAATAACTGAAAATATATTAATGGATGATCCGCAAGTGGTCATTGATTCACTGATTCGCGTGAAAGAAAAGGGCATCCACATTGCTCTCGATGATTTTGGTACTGGTTACTCTTCTTTAAGTTATCTACAAAAATTACCGCTTGATCGTTTAAAAGTAGATCGCTCTTTTGTTATTGATATTGCCAAAGAAGGTAAGTCAGTTATTGCGGATACTATTATTAGCTTAGGTAAGCAAATGGGCTTGAAAGTTATTGCAGAAGGGATCGAAGAAGTTGAACAACAAGATCACTTAATTGCTCAAGGTTGTCATGAGGTGCAAGGGTTTTATTACGCGAAACCGATGCCTGAAGAGGAGTTTCTCGCCTACCTAGAGAGTCGGAAATAGCGAGATTTAACTATTCAAGTTTTAGCGCGAAGTAATAGATGAGCATAAAAAAACCACCTTAAGGTGGTTTTTTTATGTGCTTAAATTGCCGGATTATTGACTTGTTACAAGCTTAATTAACCTAGCTAATTATCGCGGTTATTAATCAATATACTCAAAAGCTTTATACACCTTGTTAACCCCTGAGATATTTCTGGCTATCTCAACCGCTTCTTCTGCTTCTTTGTTAGACACTAAGCCCATCAAAAACACCTCACCGTTTTCGGTAACCACTTTGATATTTGTCGCTTCTAAGTTGTCACTGCCAAATAAAGCTGTTTTTACTTTCGAAGTTAACCAAACGTCGTTACTGGTGGTCAGTACTGACGTACTATTCGATATTCTAATTTGGTTATGAATTTGTTTAACGCCTTTTACTTCTGAAACCGTTTTAGAAGCTAGTTCTTTCAAGTAGCTATTAGGTGCTTGACCAACGATTAACAACGTACCATTCATAGAGGTGACTTGTAGATTAGTATGCTCTTTAATAGCGTCTAACTTATTCAGTTCGTGATAGGTATTAAATTCAATGGTTTGGTCATCAATTTGTTGGCCAACACTGCGTTTATCAGCTGCAACGGTTGCGCCACCGACGACTCCCACTAATGCAGCAGCAACACAGCCTTGAAGTAAAACAACCGACAATAGCGGCAGTAATAATTTTGATTTTTTCACCAATTAATTACCTTGTGGGAAAAGTGTCGTATCAATAATTTCACAGATACAATGAATAACAAGTAAATGTACTTCTTGAATACGGGCAGTACGTTGAGATGGTACTCTAATTTCAACGTCGTTTTCACCTAATAAACCCGCTATATCACCACCGTCACGGCCTGTTAACGCAATAATAGGCATATCTCTTGCCACAGCCGCTTCAATGCCTTTAATGACGTTAGCAGAGTTGCCACTGGTTGAAATAGCTAACAAAACATCGCCATTATTACCTAAGGCACGAATCTGTTTCGAAAATATTTCATCGAAATGGTAGTCGTTAGCAATCGAGGTAACAGTTGAGCTATCAGTGGTTAATGCGATCGCGGGTAAACTTGGTCTTTCGGTTTCGTATCTATTTAATAACTCGGCTGAGAAATGTTGTGCATCGCCAGCTGAGCCACCGTTACCACAACTTAAAATTTTGTTACCTGATAATAAGCTTTTAACCATTATTAAGCCGGCTTTTTCAATTGCAGCGCCTAAAGCTTCACTGGCGGCAATTTTAGTTTGAATACTTTCTGTAAAGTTACTTTTGATGATTTCTAACATCTGAACGGACTCTCTTAAAAGGCGTTAGGTAGCCAAGTAATTTGGGGTTTTGATATATTGCCATCAATGGCAACGATATCGAATCGGCAAGGGGTATTATATTCATTTAATTGGTGTTGTTGCAGAAAAAATTGCGCTGTTGATCGAATTTTTTCTTGTTTGCTGATTGCAACTGCCGAAATGGCCCCGCCAAATTGATTTTGCTTTCTATATTTAACCTCGATGAAGATAAAGGCATCAGCATTTTTAGCAATGATGTCTATCTCGCCATAACGACAGTTAAAATTTTGAGCGATAATTTTTAACTTATTTTCAATTAAAAAGTTTTTGGCAAGATTCTCTGTGTAATCGCCTTTGTGTTTGGTGTTGGTATTATTCCATTTCAATTTCAGTTACCTTCTTCCTTTGGTATGCACCCCACAATAAACTACGAGTTAGAATGTTATCTTTCCCAAGTTTAAGGGTGCCAGTTTGTCCATAATGTCTGATATATGGGGTTAATTTCATACTCTTAAGCATATTCGAAATTGCGTAACTATCAAATCCCATGGCAAATATTCTTTGTAGGTTGTCGCTACGCTTAGGCCATAACATCTCACTTGTTCGCGCTAACGCTTTATTTTGCTGCTTACTTTTTAGTAATAATGGTATTTGCGTGAAGGTTAAACCGCGCAAATCATTTACTGTACTTTGGTCTATGTTGACTGAATGACTACGAGAACTGGCGAAAACTGGGATAAGCTTAGCAAAAGGACTGGTGTTAACATCAATATAGGGTTTCATTAACCGCGTTTGACGAGGGTTACCAACAATATAAATCATGTCGATATCTCTGCGGTTACGTGGCTCTACTTTAATGGATTCTCTGATGCGATATTTTAACGCTTTGATCCGCGCTTCACTTTCGTCGATTGCTAAGGTGTTTTTTAAGATGTTTTGCATTTTTTGCCCTTGTTCAAAAAATACGACAATTGGCATCTCACCCGTTAATTTCTGCCACGTTTCGGCAAAGGCATTAGCAATACGTTGGCTAAAGCTGTCTTGATGACTCATTACCACTGGGTGTTTAAAGTTTCTTTGGCTGAGCAAGGTTGCTGCTTGCACCGCTTCATCTTCTGGTCTCATCGACAGTGCAAATTGATGTGCTTGTAAACTTATACCTTCAGGCACATTCAGCAGCAGCGTTGGAATTAAAATATCTTTTAGCGCAAGGAATTTATCGACATTGTCTTTAATTAGCGGACCAATAATAAAATCAATTTCATTAACTTGTAGTGTTTCAACCAAGGTTAAAAAGTCGAGGTCGTTTGAGTCGATAAAAAGCAGCGAAACCGCTTCATCATTTTGATAGGCCGCTAATACACCTTGTTGCGCGCTATTGCCGGCGATAGCTTGTGGCCCTGAAAGCGGCAAAATAACCGCGATTTTTTGGTAATTATCTTTTTGTAAATTATGACTGTTCAGTAAGTTTGCTAACACGCTATTGGCAGGGTGAGTCGGGTATTTACGCTGCCATACTTTAATTTGGCTAGTAAAGGTATTTGAACCGCCATATTTATTTGTTGTTTGCGCCAGCGCTAACCAACCATCTACATGTGGTGGGTTAAGTTGTTTTAATTGTGTTTGTTGCCATTGAGAGAAGTCACTTAAGCTTTGCCAAATAGTTTCTGCATCGTCTGTGGTTGATTCACTACTTAATTGAAATATATGGAGCGATGCATTTAATGCGATTACTAGCTGCTCGTTTATTTCGGCTAATAAATGTTGCAAGCGATAATAGTCGAGGCTGTGCTTAATTGCGTTTTTAGTGGCAAGTTGTTGACAGTTTTCGATATAACTCAGTGCTAGTGCATTTTCAGCTAATTGCTGACTGGCAGTGGCGGCGATTAAATTAAGTTGGTATTGAGCCTGCGTTGTTTGCTCTAAAGTAAGTAAGTGGGCACTTAACCACAAAGCTTTAGCTGGTCGCTCTTCAGCTAAATATTGCTTACTCGCTTTAATTAATAAGACATTCGATTGTGCCAATGGCTGTTTTTTTGCTTGTGCGATCAATTGTTCAGCGGCAATTTTATGCTCAACTTGTGGCGTTTGATTTTGTTGATTGCTGGCTTTTTTTGTCGAAGAAGGCGTTGGACTGGCACAGCTTGCCACTACTAAAATGAATAAGCATGTTGTTAATCTTTGAAAATTTTTGCGAAAAAAAACAGATATCTGCACTAGTTTAATACCAGAGATAATAAGAGTAGGGTTATAATAAACGCCATCACCAATAGTCTCAACTAATGATCTGTGAAATATGGATCTATGTGCTTTTTAAAAAGGTAGTTCAATGACCAACCAGCTGGTTCCTAGCAGTTTATACATAGTCGCAACCCCAATAGGTAATTTAGCTGATATCAGTCAAAGGGCTTTAGATATACTGACTCAAGTTGATTTAATTGCTTGTGAAGACACCCGTCATACACAAAGGTTACTATCAAACTTTTCGATTAAAAATAAAACCTTATCTTTACATGATCATAACGAAAGACAGCGACAAGATTATATTGCTAGCCTGTTAAGTGAAGGAAAAACCATCGCCTTGGTTTCTGACGCAGGCACGCCATTGATCAGTGATCCTGGTTTTCATATTGTTAAGCACTTACGCAGCTTAGATTTTTCTGTTATTCCAGTCCCTGGGCCATGTGCCTTAATTGCCGCTTTATCCGCTTCGGGCTTACCGACCGATAGATTTACTTTTGAAGGTTTTTTACCGTCAAAATCCGGCGCCAGACAATCGACATTAACCGCACTTGCGAACGAAGCAAGAACCATGGTGTTTTATGATGCACCTAGACGCGCTATTGATACGGTCGCCGATATTGTTGAAGTATTAGGTGCAGAAAGACAAATTGTTATTGCCCGTGAGCTCACTAAAACCTTTGAGACCATTCACAATGATCAAGCGGGAAATATTCTAGCTTGGTTAAATGAAGATCCTAATCAGTTAAAAGGTGAAATGGTACTGATAATCGAAGGAACAAAAATTGACCCAAATGCAATTTCACCAGAGATTATCGCCACCCTTAAGTTGTTATTAGCTGAATTACCCCCGAAAAAAGCCTGTGCAATTGCGGCCAGTATTCATCAAGTAAAGAAAAATGGTTTATACGATATTGCCTTATCGATGAAAAATGGCGAATAAATCGCTTGTTAAACTCAGCTGTTAATCGAGCTAAGCCATTAATTTAAACAGTTATGGTTTACTTTTAATGCGTTATAGCCAGCCTTTTTGTCGTGCTAAACGTGCGGCATCAATACGATTAGTTGCATTGAGTTTGGCAATGGCTTCCGATAAATAATTACGAATAGTACCTTCAGATAAAAATAGTTTTTCAGCTATTTCGGCGGTGGTTAAACCATCGCCGGCAAACCGTAACGCTTTGCGCTCTTTATTAGTTAAAGGGTCAATGTCACCTAAAGCATTAATAGCCAACTCTGGATCGATAATAGTTTTGCCTTTCTGTACTTTTAAAATTGCCGCGACCAAATCATCAGACGGGGCTTCTTTTAAAATAAAACCTTTCACCCCTGCTTGTATCGCTCGTCTGATATAGCCACTTCGGGTGAAAGTTGTCATGATGATGGTGCGAATACTGGGCTGTGTTTTTTTTAACTGTTCAATTAATTCAATGCCAGTTAAATTTGGCATTTCAATATCGGTTAAAACAATGTCGATGGTTTGTGTTTTTACTAAGCGGTTAATTAACGTTAATGCTTCTTGACCATCTTTGGCTTCAGCTATCACTTCAATGTTTGGGTGCAAGCCAAGTAAAGCGCTAATTGCGCCGCGAACTAAGGCTTGATCTTCAACAATAACAAGCTTGATCATGCTGCTTTTCCTGTTGGTAATTCAATGATTAATGCAAAACCATCGACGATATTAATGTTAAGCGTGCCATTTATTGCTTGGCAGCGCTCAGACATTCCTTGTAAACCATTACCAGGTTGAAAATTTAAGACTTTACCGTTATCACCAATATTTACTGTGATAGTTGACGTAGAACTGACTAATTCGATAGCCACTTTGTTGCCATTACTATGGCGCAAAATGTTAGTAATGGCTTCAGTGAGAACTAAAACAATGGTTGATTCAACCGCTGGCGGTAATTGAGTTAATTCATTGTTAAGGTTCACCGTAAAACCATGGTTTTCTAATTCACTGACAAATTTATTAATACCTTGAGATAAGTTTTGCTTTTTTAAGCCGGAAACAGTATGTCTTATCTCGGCTAATACCTCGCGACTTAGCGCGGCAACTTCTGTTATTTCATGTTGTGCTTTGTCGTAATTCCCCGCTTGTAAATACTTTTCAGCCAATTCAGATTTTAAGGCGATAGAGGATAAACTATGGCCGGCAACATCGTGTAAATCGCGAGCAATCCTTTCTCTTTCAGCAATGGCGACAAGTTGTTTTACTTGTTTTTTATTGGTGTTTTCTTTCATTCTAAAAATAGCATCTCGGTGTGTAAAAACACCAAAAATAAACAAGCCAGCTGTAATTAATAATGCCGGCACCAAAAAATAAGGATGCGATTGGGTAAAATAGTAGCCGCTAATAAATATTGCTAAGCCAATCCCTGCCAGCATCATAAAAGCACGTTTTATATTTAGCGTGTAACCGGCAAGAAAGGCGACATAACCAAATAAAGATTGGCTGCCAAAAGTGAAGTAAGTTGCTAAGGCAATGCAAACCGTCATAACAATTAACCATGGGATAATTGTATCGCCGCGTAGGTGAACGGCTTTAGCGTATAACAGAAGGAAAATTAAATAGTTAACCAGTATAAAACATAAGTTTGAGACTGAAATATGGCTAAAATCAATAATGGTTTGCATAAAATAAAAACCACTAAATATCAGCGGTCCCCAAACCCAATATGGCTGGCTGTCGTCGGCAAGGCTGCGATTAAAAGTAATCAAAATGAACTCCTGTTGAGCTTTTAGCTTACTGAAATTAAGAGAAAAAGGCTATGACACCATAGCCTTAATCGATAGCTGTTTTCTTAAATTAAGATGGATTATTCGTTAAGAGCATTTTTGCCCAGCCAAAATCTGGTGCAATGGCTAACGCGTGTTCAAAATCACTAACGGCTTGATCATTTTGTTGTGTTGCTTGATAAGACAGACCGCGCCATATATAAGCTTCAGCTTCGCCCCAAGAACTACCTGAGCTTTTATCATCAGCAAATAACTCAATTGCTTTATTTAACGAAGTAATGGCCGCGGTTTTACTGCCGCCGTAAATAGCGGGAGTATTAAAACTAATAATGCCCTTGAATAACATCACCCTTGGATTATTAGGATCTAATTTTTCGGCTTTTGCTAACGCTTTATTCGCTTGAGGCCCAAGGATAGTCACATTTTGTGGTTCAAAAATCGTCTTAAAACCATAACATTGAGATAATAATGCCCAAGATTCATCATCATTGGGGTCAAGGGTAATAGCATGCTCAAGCTCACTGATTGCTGAATTTAATGACTTAATCGCCGCTTGCTGATTTGTTTTTATATTTTGACTTACTGATAAGCGATAAAAAGCTAACGCTTTAATATATCCTTGATTGTTCAATGTTGCTTGCATTAACGCTGGGCTATTAAGCTGCATTGATGCAAGTTCGATACTGTCTATTTCCGCTTGGTTGGCAAAAGTGGTGGAGCTAATTAAAAGTCCAATTGCGAATAAAGATTTCATGGTTGTTTCCTTTCCAGTCAATAAATTAAATGAGATGTTTTGTGTTCGAGCATAAGTTTGGCCTGTTCAGATCTTTTTTATTAGAGAGCAATGTCATGAGTTTAAGGTGACAAATGTCATTTGTTTTTATGGCCTAATAATAAATTGCTGAATTTATTATTTCTTTCGTTAGCACCATCAGGTAAAATGCGCGGCGAGTTGGCCAGACAATCGCTGCTTAATCGTTGTATCTTGTGCTTCGGCATAAAATAGACAGATTGAGGGGAGGAAAGTCCGGGCTCCACAGAGCAGGGTGCCAGATAACGTCTGGGCGGTGTAATGCCGACGACAAGTGCAGCAGAGAGAAGACCGCCGATGGTTATTCTTCGGAATTTCACAGGTAAGGCTGAAAGGGTGCGGTAAGAGCGCACCGGGCGACTGGTAACAGTTCGCAGCAGGGTAAACTCCACCCGGAGCAAGACCAAATAGGGTTCCAGTACGCTTTGATTTATCACTGACGTTAATGCGCGGCTCGCGTTGGAACCGGGTAGGTTGCTTGAGCCTTAGAGCGATTTAAGGCCTAGACGAATGATTGTCCACGACAAAACCCGGCTTATCGGCCGACTCACTTATTAAATAAAAAGCCTCTACAGCAATGTTGAGGCTTTTTTTTCGACTAAATATTACCCTCTGCATTTGTACGGTAATAAATAACTTACCGTGTTCTCAAGCTGTATTTCTCTTCAAAGCCAACTAATAAAGTTATTTGTAAGTTTTGTATTTAATGTTTTTTAGCGTCAGTGCAACGCTGTAAACCGCTATTCGAGCAGATACTTAGCTGATTATTTTGCTAAAAAGTCTCAGCTAAAATACATAATGTGAATGAATACCCAAAAATTCATAAAGTCATAAATAAGTTGCCGTCTGTAACTCAACGTATTTACATTTAAGTAGTGTTGATAACAATTAAACTTTTACAAATGCTTTACACTTTCGCTTATTTTTATCTAAAAACTATCTGTTACATTATTACTAGAAAAATTTCAGTACTTTACGGGCTGATCTTTATACCTAAACAATTATTGTGACGACTGAGACTACTATGCCAATACGACCTGCTTTACCTTTTCAAAAAATTACTATTTCTGCGGCTTTATTGTTGGCGTTTACAAGTCACTTTTCAGCGCTAGCAGAAACATCAAAACCCAATGTTATTGTTATTTATTCAGATGATATTAGTGCGCGAGAATTCCCTAGTTACGGTAGTAGCGAATGGTCGGGGGAAAAAGGTAAGTCAGGCTCTGATGTAAAGTATCGAGCGGTTACGCCAGTGTTAGATAAAATAGCAAGTGAGGGTGTACAAATAGAAAATGCATGGGCAGCAACTATTTGTTCTCCAAGCCGTGCGATGATGATGACTGGCCGCTTTGCTCATCTGCATAAATGGTGGCATAACGGAGATTACGGTAAAATTTATGATGAAAATACCCTGCAAGGAAAAAAGAATAAAGGCAGCTCTGTCCACTTATACCAAAGTTCACCGTTATTAATTGGACATATTGCTAAACAGGCTGGTTACGCCACTATGTGGTCTGGTAAAACACAAATGAAAACGGCTAACTTAGCAAGCTTCGGTTTTGATGAGGGAATATTTTCAGCCGGTACTGAACTAGAAAAAATGGGGTTATTACCTAAAAACCCATTTACCAACTTTAATATCATTGCACGAGATATGACTGCTGATGAGATTATTGCTAAAAAAATGGCCGCTAAAAAAGGTAAAAAGAAAGCGAAAAAACAAGTCGGTATTGGTAAAAATCAAGTGGCAATAAACCAAGACACTGGTAATACCGTTAGTACTTTTGCACGAACCGCTTGGTTTTTTAAGCCCAGCGTAGCTTTAATGAATCACCCAAGTAGTATTGGTACTTATGATTGGTGGCCAAATACAGAGCAAGATAAAAAAAATTACAGTATTAATACTTACGGTCCTGACATTGAGCTCAATTATATTTTTGATTTTATGGATCGTAAACATAAAGACAATAAACCATTTTTTGTTTATCACACCACACATTTAGGCCATGGGATGTTTGATTTTTTATTTCCTGAGTCTGGAAATACTTGGCCAGGTACACCTAAATTGACTTGGGATGGGGGGAAATACACTCGTACCCAACCCAGTATTACTGGTGAGAATGGCGTTTATGATACACATGGAACCGTTACCCCCGCAGGCATGAAATACCATGTTGAATATATTGATTACCAAATTTGGCAATATTTAGAAAAGCTGAAAACTATGGGAATTGAAAACGATACTATTTTAATTTTTGCTTCTGATAATGGTTCGAGTAAATATGGTAAAGGTAGTGAGGATCGCCAAAAAGGAACACACGTACCTTTAATTGTTTATGCACCAGGTGTTGGAATGACTAAAAAAGGCAAGCAGCCTACACTTGCGTCTATGGCTGATATTTTACCAACATTAGCGGATATTATGGGCACTAAATTACCTGAAGATTATGAGATTAATGGTGAAAGCTTATGGCCATTTTTAACCACTGACAAACAAGAACACCGAGAATGGACTTATGCTTATAAAAAAGATTTACAGCTTATCCGCGGTAAAAAAGTTTTAAAAGACGGCAATGAAAAATGGTGGGATGTTACTAATAAACCGAGTGATTTAATAAGTTTTAATGAAATTACGGACTGGAGTAAAGTTTCACCAGCCCATCGTCAAGAACGCGATAAGCTAAATGATATTTTACCGGCGTTTGACTTGTACGAAAGTGAACATGATATTGTTAGTAAAAAGTAAAACCTAACGATTAGAAAGGTCGATGACATTGTTATCGGCTTTATTATTTGATGTTTTCTATTTCGTAATGAGTTAACTAAACACAAGACATAATCTGATAAGTAAAGGGCGCTCGGGGAACCACTTAGCTTAGATTAATAGATGTAGTCTTCATCGGTTTGTAAGCTTAAGTATTTAAACTGTCTAAGTACTCGCCGAGAGGATTTTTTTATTATTTCGAAAGCAGAACACCTACTATTGCAGTGATAAAACGCAAGTAATAGCTTTTATGCTTGGCAATTTTAATATAGTGAAATTGAGTGACAGCTTGGTCTAGCGCTTTAATCATTTATGCTATCAACCCATAAAATAATTAGTAGTGCTCGAAATTACTGCGGCTTGGCAAATTGACGATACCATTCAACCTCACTGATCAAATCTTGTGTTGATTCTAGTTGGTCAATAAATGTTAAACCATTTAAGTGGTCTAATTCATGCTGAAAAATACGGGCGATAAACCCAGTTAATACTTGCTGTTGCTCATCACCTTGTTGATCAAAATAGCGAACGGTTATTTGAGTATGCCTTGGCACTAAACCACGCATACTTGGAACACTTAAACAACCTTCCCAGCCTTTTTCTTGCTCAGTTGAATAATGCAAAATTTCAGGATTAATAATGGCGGTTGGCGTCATTAAGGGAGCGTCTGGATAACGAGCATTGGGCTTAGAGCACATAATAAAAATGCGTTTACTGTGATGAATTTGAGGTGCGGCAATACCCACACCACCCGCTTCTGAAACAGCCAACATCATTTGCTGAATTAATTGCTGACAGTCATCAGCCAGTATATTTTCAACTTCAACGGCTCTTTGCCTTAATACCGCATGACCTAATTGGGCAATCGAGTAGTTATTACTTTGGGTTTGATTCATTCGTTTTGGTCTTATTCTTCAGTCTTAATAGTTACTTCAATAGTTTTACTACTACCGGCAAACCATTTTTGCACATAGATAGATCCTAACACTGGTGGCATACCGTTTTCAGGTATTTCTTTAAAGCGAGTACTGTTTTTATTTTGCTTTTCAAATTCAAACTTAATTACTTTTTCTGGCACGTTATTGACCTTAATTTAAGACTTAAATGGCATTATATGAGAGGCATTGTATAAGTGGTGGTAAATAAATTCTAGTGTTGCGCGTTGTTCATTAAGTATTGAAGTTAACATTGATGATTGCGGTATTATAATCGTTTTGACTGGCATCATTTTACTTTCAACCTTGTCGTCAGATGTGAATCATTATTACTTTTAAATAGTTTGAACAAACAACTTGTTATTCACCTAATAGCATTCGATACTTATTTAAATGTTAATTAGTTAGCTAGTTCATCGAACAATATCCACCCGCTTACTGGCAAATTTCACATTGATGGTAATACAACCATAACCAGTTATTACTGCAATATTTGAGTCATACTTTAGTGCAAGCGTTAAAATTTAAAATGTAACACCAACTATATTCGCTAAGCGTAATAATTAGTTAGGTAGCCTATAAAGTGACACTCGGTTTTAATAGCCGGTTAGCTACAATAAGAAACAGGAAAATTCATCATGGTTGGCTCGTCTGAAAAATTTGAACATGAAAAAGTCAGAGTGTTATATGCGCCTTGGGAGCGTAATTTAGATCGGTTATTAACGCCATTTGAAAAATTTGTTAGACACCAAGCGACATCAGGATTGATCTTGATGTTCACCGCTTTTTTTGCTTTGTTTTTAGCAAATTCTGCCTGGGGGGAAAGCTATCGGCATGTGCTGCATTTTCCGCTTTCATTTGGCTTTGGTGATGTCATTATCGAAAAGTCATTACAACATTGGATTAATGATGGCTTGATGACCTTGTTCTTTTTTGTGGTTGGCTTAGAGCTAAAACGTGAGTTTTTAGTGGGCGAATTGTCGAGTGTTCGCATGGCGACATTACCTGTGATTGCTGCGATTGGAGGGATGTTAATTCCTGCCTTAATTTATTTCGCTTTTAACCCAAGTGGTGATGCAGCGCGAGGTTGGGGGATCCCTATGGCCACAGATATCGCTTTTGCATTAGGTGTTATTGCCCTGCTCGCGGGACGAGTTCCTAAGGCGTTGATCTCGTTTTTAGTGGCGCTGGCGATAGTTGATGATCTGGGGGCGATAGTGATTATTGCTTTTTTCTACACCGAAAAATTAGTGTGGTCAGCCTTGGTACTTGGTCTGATTATTACCTTTTTTATGGTGGTGTTAAACCTTGTTGGCGTGCGCCGTAATCTGCCTTATTTTATTTTAGGTTTTATGTTGTGGATGGCATTAATGGCTTCAGGTATTCATGCAACACTTGCTGGTGTTATCAGCGCCTTTACTATTCCAGCCTTACCGCGTTTTGATCCGCACGCCTTTGTTGATCGTTTAAAAGAATTGGTTGAGCAATTTAATAACAGTTTTGTTGATGGCGAAAGTATCTTAAAAAACCAACGGATGATTTCAACCTTACAAGCTATTGATAAAGGTGTTGAGGGGGTTGAACCGCCATTGCAGCGTATTATTCATGTGGCCCATATGCCGGTTGCCTTTTTTATTCTGCCTATTTTTGCTTTATTTAATGCCGGCGTTCAAATTGATTTTTCCGGCGTTATTAATACCTTACAGCAACCCGTTGTGTTGGGGGTTAGTTTTGGCTTATTGTTTGGTAAGGTGATCGGCATCACTTGTTTTAGCTGGCTGGCGTTAAAAATTAATATTGTTGAATTACCAAGCGGCGTTAGTATGGCACATATTACCGGCGCCGCCATTTTAGCCAGCATAGGGTTTACGATGTCGATTTTTGTCACCGATCTGGCGTTTGGCCAGCAACCTATTTTGATGCAACAAGCTAAGTTAGGTATTCTTGTCGCGTCACTTTTAGCGGGATTAATTGGCTATCAGTGGCTATATCGCTTGGGCAATGCAAGCGCGGCAACGGGAAGTCGTTAAGATAAGTGAATGATGACCTAGTTAGAAACTTTCATACGGCAATTACACCGTATGAAGGTTTAAGTAGAAAATTGACGGCTAGGATTAAAAACTGTATTGCACACGTAATGACAGCGCATTACCTGAGTCTACCTTTTGACCATTTTCAGCGTGTTCAGCTCTGATAATATCGGTCATAAATTTTAACCTTTTATTCACGCTATAATTGAGGCCTACGGCATAAGTCTTTGCCTCAATATTTTCATCATCGAGTGAAAACTCACTATAGCGACTGGTTAATTCCCAGCCTTTTTTTGCCGAGCTGCCGAGTACGCCATTTTTATATTGCCGCTGGCCGCCCGATAACTGATAGCCAAGTTGTAGGTAACCGCCTTGGTAGCCATAGTTTTCCTGCCCAAGGGTGGTAACCGAAGCTTGTTGCCACTCACCCATAACCGTGAATTTATCTTTCATCCATAAAAGCTCTAGCCCCTGTAATGAAACGTTGTCAGCAAGTAATTTGTTACCTTCTAATAATGAATCGGCAGAATAAACTTCTAATCGTTCATTGATGCGAAATTCATTGCCATCGTAATCACGTTCACTAAAAGCAAAACCAAGGTGTAATAAGTTTTCGTTATTTTGCCAAGGCAGCCAAGTCACTCGGCCTGTTATTGCGGATCTTGCTTCGTCGTTGTCAGGTTGGTAGTAACCTAATTGCCATTGTACTTTTGATATCTCGCCATTAAGACTAACACCCAAACTTCGTCCTGGTGCAAAGGCTTCTGTCACCATGCTACGTTCAATCATTAATAAGTTGCGCGAGCTGGAAAGTTTCTCTAAACCGAATGCTTCTTTTTGTTGGCCGATGGTTAAATTCCCCCAAGACCAACCGCTGTATTGTAAGTAAGCGTCTTTTATTTCGGTTTCATCACCGGCGAATCCTATTTGAAATTTTGCGCGCCAATCTTTATCAATATCTGTTTTAAAGCTCAGTCTTGCTCGCCTAATATCGCTTAAACTATCCGAGCTTTCGCCATTTTCTAAAAACGCGGGGGCGAAACTGTCGTGATCTAACATGATATAGCCGCTAACATCGAGTTTGTCGGTGGCTAAGCTGTAACCACAAAATAAATAACTGGCTAAGGTCAAAGCGGTGATTGATTGGCTAAAGCGTTTGTTATTTTTAATACGCGAAATCGGTAATTGAGTAAAAGGCATGATCAAAGCGCCTTCTTATATTCATGTTTACTTTCTTGGGCAAACTGATATTGATTAATATCATGGGGTAAATAACTAACACGCAGTTGAGCGGTATCACGTAAAAAATCGATATGTTCAATGTCGACCATTACCACGTTTAAGCCAGTTCTGTTTTTTAAATCTAAGATTAATTTCTCACGGTTTTGCGGCGTAATATTTTCAATTTTTTCATAACAAACACTTTGAATTTGGTAGCGCTTGGCAAGAAAGCTTGAATCAATGACAAAAGCGATAAGGCAAATCATGCTGTTGAGTATGCCTAAATCAAAAAGACTTAATTGCCCAACTGAAGTTAACAAAGCAATGGCGGTCACTAAGAATAAGTAAGTCATTTCTTTAATGGAAATCGATTCGGTGCGGTATCTAAGCATGGTGAATACGGCAAACAGGCCAAAGGCGAATTCCATTGACATATCAACGCCATGCAAAAGGTAAGTGATAATAAAAACACCGACGCCAAAGAGAATAAATGAGCCGGCAACCACTGAGTTTTTGCTAACACGGAAATAGCAGCCATAACAAAGAATAGCTAAAGACAATAAGTTGACTAAAAAACGGGAAATAAAAGTAAGGTCTAATTCGGTCATGTTAATTTCTCTGGGTAGTAGGAGTTGGCATAATGCGGTTGAATTTTTTAATTTGGTTTAATATCGCTTTAAAGCGATTGGTTTTAATTGACTCTGGGTATAACAACGCACAGCCAATACAATATTTACTAAACGAGGTTGGAAAAATATGGTGTTTACTCATCAGCTGATAAAAAGGCGACTGTTTTGATTTTTTATCTTGTTTTAGTTCGGCAATAAAAAAATGAGGTAAGTTTACTTGGTTATTACCGCGCTTATTTTTATACCAAAGGCCAAAATCTAAGGTTAAACGTTCTGCTTTTTCTTCGTTTGCGAGTGCGATGCGGTTGTATCCGCTTTCTTGAGTTATGTCGAGATTGGTATTTCTCCCCTTCATTGCTTGCTGAATAAATTCAGCGCAGTCATAGGAAGTGCTAGTGTCGTTTGACAATGCTATACGTGTTTTTATGGTTCTTTGTTTATTGTTTTTAAGTTTCACTTCTAAAAATTCAGTGTCGGTATCAACATAACGTCTTCGGCGAACTTTATAGCGATTTAATTTACCGTTGTGATGGTGGTGATAAAAGTCCATATTTAACGTATCAAAGTATTGATTATGATAAGCAAAGCATCGTTGCTCATTGATATCTAAGACCTTGTAATGCTGACTTAACTTAGCAAGTAGAGCAGGTAAAAAAGCGATGGGTAAGAGAAACTTACTATCAACGCGATTCATTAAGTTGGCTTTATTAAGCTCATGCAATTGATAATGTTCAAAGGTATTTAATAACTTAATAATTTGTGCTTTAGTCGTTGGTTTTGTACTTTTGTCTTGGTCAAAAAATGCCGTGTCAAACTCGTTTAATAGCTCTTTTTGACCAAGACAAAAAGTGCCATTTGCTGATAAATAGTGGTCGCGCGCTATATTTAAATGCGTAGCTGTTAAGTGCTCGGCGGTAAAATGCTCTGCTGTTGAATGTGCGGCAGTTAGCGGCGCAGTTGTTCGTTGTAAGGTCGTTTGTTGTAGCGTCATCGATTAGCTTCCTTTAAATTTAAGTTCTGTTTGAAAAGGTCAGCAGCACCGTATAAGCGATGCTGCTATTAGAAACTAAGGACGTCCAGGCCTTGTACCATTGGCAGAGCAAAACCCACTACCGTCACCGGCAGATGGTAAAGTGCCATTTAATTGTTTTGTTATATTATCAACGCGGTAATTAACAAATTCGGTTAAGCCATAGAAGCTGCCAACGGTTGCAGTTAAGTTACGCTCGAAATTACTCGCGCTATAAAATGCACTTGGATCATTCTCAACGTGCTCTCGTATTAAGCTCGCAATTTGATTAACACGCGCAGCAAAAGCATCGCTTGCTAAAGGGCCCTTAACCAAGGCTGTTAAGTATTCATGGTAAGTGGTTAAGTTGTTATTATTAGCAAATACGTTGGCAACTAATGGACGCTCAGCTAAAGCACCGCTCACCGGTTCGTCGATATAAAGTTCACGAATATCAACGCCGTTACAGTTCATGGCAAAAGTGCCAAAAGATTCATTAAAATCCCAAGGTAGTAAGGTAAAAACACCATCTTGCTCATAAAGGTAATAGTTGTGTGCTAGTGAACCGTGGTAGCTATCTAAGTTTGAAAGTGCTGAGCTAACCGACATATATCTTAATAAGCTATCCACATCAACGACATCGGTTGAGCCATTATCAAGTTGTTCAACAAAATTGATAAATGCGCCGTTGTCTGTAGTGTCTTCATTGGTTTGTAAGTTAATACCGGTATAGCTTTCAACGTTTGCGTTTATCCATTGTAAATCGCTACCGACACCGTCGGGTTTGTATAGATCGCCATTTTCATTGGCAAAATGATTTTCTAAAAATTCCCCATCTATCACTTCTACCATTAAGTAAAAACCAAACAGTTCACCGTTTATATAAACGTTCACGTAAGCATGTTCTGGTGTCGGTACGCCCATTTCTCTCATTAGATCGTAAGCAATGACTTCTCGCATGTAAGAAGGATCATTGAACGAATTTTGGAGCGTAAACTTTTTCAGGCCAAAAAATTTCTGACCGTCAATATACTCATTGATGTCAATTTTGAAGCTATATCTATCACTGGTTGATTGTGAAACGCTGCGTAAGCTTGAGCCGCCTTTAGTGCGAATAGCTACGCTGTCGAGTGTTACGCCGTTAAAAGTAATGCTGGCGTCATGATATTCTTCATCAAGCGGATTATTTAAAATGTCCTGCCAATTTTCATCACTGATATTGATAAACAATTCGCGAACCACCTCAGGGTTAAACGCTGTGGCTAGTTGATTTACCGCGCCTGGGGTTGGTGTTAAAAAATCCTTATCGTAACTATTAATGCTGTCAGTATTTGCACTTAACCCGTAGCTAAAACCAATTTCTACATCGCTACTGTCCCAGCTGATATAGTCAACAGTTTCATTATTTAGCAGTAAGCTTAACTCGTCTGTTTTCCCTAATTTAAACGGTACGTAATAATCGTTTGGATCTTCATCAACGGCATAAATGGTAATGTATTCGCCTGGTGTTAATACGACATCAGGTAGGGTAACTGGATCGATATCGTCGCTGCTATCAAGTACTTGATAATTAGCTAGTTGGATATTTTCAGCGCCGGTATTGTAAAGCTCAAACCAGTCATTACCGTCATCAATTGCGCTTGCTAATATTTCATTGATCACTAAAGGTCCGTGTATGGCTTTAGTGTTGGCAGTTTCTGCGCTTGGCGTTAAGACATAAGTACCGTCGCTGCCATCAGGAAAACGGCCGTAACTATTACCGAGTAACGCCTGGCCTTTTTTCCATGAAAGCTGATCAATTAAATCATCACCTAAATACAAGCTAACGGTATCGCTGGCGCCGAGTTTAAAATTAACCGTTGGCGTGTTTTCGCGTGTTTCTGTGGTGGCATAAACCCGATAAAACTCACCAGGCAACAAGGTTATTGCAGGCAGAGTTACTAATTCATTGTTTTCATCACTAATTTGGTAATTAGCGAGTTCAATCACATCACTGCCCGTGACATAAAATTCAATCCAGTCATCACCATCTGCACTGTCTTTAGCGACTATTTCATTAATTCGTAGCTCGGCATTTTCATTGACAATGGCATCAAGTTCTATCGGTAATGCTATCTCATCGCCTGTGGCTTGATTAACTGCACCTGGAGTTGGTATTAATGTTTGTGGGGTGCTATTAGCTAATAAACCAAAACTAGTGCCTTCTGTTGCTTCGCCCTCGGCCCAATCTAATTGAGATACGGCAAGCTCGTTTTTATATAAGGTAACGGCGTCATCGCTACCTAATTTAAAGGTGACATACAGACCATCGGCAGGCGGAGTATCTTCCTCATCGATAGCTTGAATAATAATGTACTCACCTTGTGCAAGTATAATGCTGGGTAATGCTTGAGGTGTGCGTGCTTCATTGTCATCACTGATGGTGTAGGTAGATAAATCGACAGGGCCTTGGGCAGCATAAAGTTCTATCCAATCATTGCCACCATTAATGGCACTCGCGACCACTTCATTAACGAGTAAAGGTGAATCGGTCGCTGTTGGAGTTGGGTCGGTATCAACGCTTTGCGTGTCAGAACCTGAACCACCGCCACAGCCATAAAGTAACGAGCAATTTAAGAGGAATAAATACGATAAAAGCGAATTTTTGGTCATGCGTTAGCTACTACATTTAATTTAAGATAACGTGACTATACAAACCGAAGGTGCAAACAATGTGCAAGAAATAAGAACATTGCATATAGGGATTTTTTTATGTAGCAGAAAGGGTTGTCGCTAAAATAAGCAAAGCCTAAAGGTGTTTATATTCAACAGCAGCCTTTAGCAATAAACTGAGGTAGTTGAGGGTGACTGAAAGTATGACTGACAGAGGAAATTACTGAAATCATTTAGTGGTAATACAGGGCTTGAAACGTTTAAAAGAAAAAGGCTAATAAACCATACAGTTTATTAGCCTTTTAAATAACAGCGGATAATTTATTCGCTGGGGTGATTAACGATAAATAATCTCTTTTCTGAATTTTGCTAAGTGATTTAAAATTTGATTTTGGTGGCGGTGTGATACTTGTGCTTTAGTCATCGCATTGATCAGTAAATCGACCGTGCTATTAAAATCAGTTTCATTAATATTCATGCCGCTATGCACCTGTAACATTGAATCACCGGTATATTGACATGGGCCTTGGGTAACTAAACATAAGTGTTCAGACATTTTTTCTTTGAAACGATCAATATTCGATTCAGCAAAATAAGTATAGATAGCCTTGTTAAATTGAATTTCTTCAATAAAGTTATTAACTACCGTATTGATAGTCTTTTGACCGCCAATAGCTTGATATAAAGAAGTTTTTTGCGTCGCACAGCCGGTAGTGATTAATAAGGCAGTTAATAAGGTTAGTAGAGATAAAAATTTATATCGCATTACCATAATTTCCCCGTCATTGTGAAAAATAGACCATCTTGATTTTTAGCCCCAGCAATCGTGCCAAGCTTCGCCCAAGCCATAGTTAAGCTGAAATCTTTATTTGGTACATAAGCGACAAAGGCATCAAGCCAATCATCTTCTTTTAACCCTAAGTTGTCGGGCTTTTCGCGATATTCAAGTCCGACGACCCAATTGCGTGATAACAAAATACCGGCAGAAGCCTCTAATAATAATTGATGTTCTTTTTCAGTGTCAGAAGCAAAACCCAATAAGCCTAATTCGTTGCCTTGAGAAAAGCGGCCAGTGATATTCCAAACAGTATTAAAACCGAATGCGAAACCTAAATTTACTTTGGTTGCGGCCAGATAATAATCGGTGCTGGAACTTGAGTCTCTCGCGCCTAATGCGTTAGCGATGGTGCCATCGTTGAGTTTTTTATGTTGTAGTCCAACACTTATTTGCGGCCAAGTAGAATAAATAACATCACCATATAATTTAACTTTCGCGCCATAAATGGTTTGCTCAATTTCACCGCCAAGCGTGGTTAAATCGAAGGTTTGCTTTGCAACGCTGAGCTCTACTCGATCGTATAAACCAACATTAGCGCCAACAACATGCAAACGATAATCATCTAAGCTTGCTTGGCTGTAAAAGGCTGACGCTGATATTTCATCTTGTGAACCATAACCGGCAATGGTTGCCCATGGCACTATGCCACCACCACCAGAACCTTCAATTTGGCTAATGCCTGAAGTGGCAATTAACTTGCCGCTGCCAGCTAAGGATGCTGGGGAAATAAATATAACGGACAAGGTTATAGCAGCTAAATAACGCTGTAATAATTTATTGTTCATATACCACCTTTTGTTGATGAAATTCATTTAACCAAGTGCTCACTTCTATTGCCGGCATCGGCCGACTAATAAAATAGCCTTGAATATAATGACAGCCCATAGTGTTAAGCATATCGAGAGTCGCTTGATTTTCGACCCCTTCTGCGATGACCGATAAATTAAAGCTTTTAGCGAGCGAAATGATACTTTTAACAATGATTTGATCATCAAGACTTTGATCTAATTTTAAAATAAAGCTTTTATCAATTTTAAGTTCAGCAACGGGAAAATCTTTAATATAAGTTAATGATGAATGGCCGGTACCGAAGTCGTCAATTGACAGAATAAAGCCGAGTTCTCTAAATTTATTCAATTGTAAAATAGCTTGTTCAGGTTCAGTCATAATGTCACTTTCAGTGATTTCAAATGACAGTCTTTCAGGTAATAAAGCATGCTCAGCAAGGCTCGATAATATCACTTCAAAAATTTCTTGTGACATAATATCTTGCGCAGATAAATTTATCGCGACTTGAATATCTTTTTGTGGCCATCTTGATAAATCATTGATCACTCGGCGAATAACCCAGTGGCTTAGCTCTTTAATAATGCCTGCGCGTTCAGCAATTGGAATAAATAGCTCAGGTGAAACAAACCCCAGTGTTGGGCTATTCCAACGTATCAACGCTTCCATCTTTTCAACTCGATAACCGTTTAATAACAATTTTGGCTGATAAAACATCGTCAGTTCTTGGTTGTCTTTGTCTTCCATGACATGTAATAACGCATACAATACTTCTAAACGTTGCAAATAAAGCGTTTCTTGTTCTTTGTGGTAGGCTTGAATAAAGTTACTTGATAAGCGAGCGTGACTGGCGGCAATACTTAAACTACGTAAGATATGTTTAGCCTTTTTTAACTCTTGCGGATTATTAACCACGCCAATTACTAACTTAATTTTAATTTTTAGCTCAGAGCGTAAAAAAGCTTGTTCAATATCAAGTTGTAATTCACTTAGCGCTTTTTCTGATAGGTTTTGCGGCGGCAACCAAATGACTTCTCCGCCGGAAACTCGTGCTGCATGCCCGCCTTTTTTAGCTATGTGCTCAGCCAATTGTAATAAACAATCGTCACCAACTTGAAAACCAAAGGTTTCATTTAGCTCTCGATAGCTATTAATTTGCACAGCCAACAGCTGAAAGTTTTTGTTTTCTGCCAAATATTCGCTGATCACTGTTAGCATTTTATTACGATTATACAAACCGGTTAATTGATCATGGGCAGCGCTATATTTAATTTTTTCTTCACGTTCGCCAATATCATGCTGCATTGATTTAAAAGCAGAAGACAAATTACGTATTTCAGAGGTGCCTTTAGTTAAATTTACTTGTGATAAATAATCTCCGGCTGCGACTTTTCTAACGACAATTGATAGCTGCTCTAGCGGGCGAGTTAAGCGCCTTGAAAATACCGAGCCGATCAATAAAGTTAACAAAATTGCGATCACCGAAATAACGATGACTTCATTGAGCAGGACATCAAATTCTTTAAAGAGAATATCGGTATTATGGGTCAGCATGACATAGCCTGAAAACTCAGGATAATCACTTAAAAACACCAATTGATTAGCAAAGTTTTTAATTTCTAGGTATGAATTTTCGTGGTTATCTTTGGCTATTGCTTGCAACAGAAAACGCATGTTGTTTTCAGCTAAAGTGGTTAAATAGAAAGACTGTTCGGTTGTAGTTGCTGTGTTTATATTGGCTGTTGGATCATAAACAATACTAACATCTAAGGTGGTTAATTTACTGACCCGCTCAATTAAAGCTTGATTGATTTCAAACCCTAACATGGCTATGGCAATTGGCTTTGGCGCATCAACAGTTAAGAATAAAGTTTGATATAATTTGCCATTTAAGGCTTTAATTGTACTTAAGCCGCCATTGTTAATAATATCGTTTATGGCGATTTCAGTGCTACTGACATCATCAGAAAGTGACAAACCTGAGGTTTGCGAGATAAATTCACCGTCGAGTGAAAGTACCGCCATAATGTCGGCTGAAATTCTGTCGCGATGATTATTTAGCATACTGCCAATAGTGCCGCGGTCTTGGCTGGCGATTGCCTGCTTAAAGCCAAAATCTTCAGTTAATACGGTGGCCGCATTAATTAACATGCTTTCACGGTTTTTTAAAAAATCTAATAAAACCCCTTCACCGACATCTAAGTCACGCGACAATTGGGTATTGGCATGTTTTTCGGTAGCAAAACCAATGGCTAAGACAATAGCGACACTAGTCAGTACCACTAAACTACCAATTAGCTTTATTATGCTTCTTTTAAGCGACGAGTGTTTCACTGCCGCTTATTGTCCAAATTTTCGTTTAAAAGAATTGTTAGTTTTTTTTTCTTCTTTTGCCATCAAACTTAATTTCAGCACATATTCACCCAGTTCATTTGGTTGAGGTAATATTCGTTCAATATGTTCAGTTCGTGAGGTCGACAATGATGGATGCCATAGTTCCACCGCGGTTAATGTTTGCTTGTCGAGCACAGATATTGACGCTTGTCCTTTTGCATTCGTTTTTACAGTATAGTCGGTATCTGAAACATAAATATAACCTATCATGCGATCATGAATATTGCAGCCCAATTCCACAATACCGGCTTGGTTAAATTCAACGGGCTCTGAAGGGGTACTTTTATATAATCGGATCTCAAACGGCTTGGCTTTGGAAAAACTATAAACGTGGTGGCGAATATCATCGCGATTTGGAAAGGATACTAATTGTCCAGCATTGACCAACAACACATAGGGCGAAAATTGTTTGTTAATTTGATCCATGATAGCTAGGTCATTGCTTGATAAACTAGCAGAAGACTTAAGCAAAGGTGTAGATACCTTAATTATGGTATTGGCAAGCGGTTGATTTTGTTCATCGACAACAGAAAAACGATATTCTTTGGCGTTGACATAACCTAAATTAACAACACTGATTAAAAATAAAGCTAAATATTTCATAAGTTTGTCTGCTCTTTATCGATCCTTGTTTTACTTGTCATAACATTTAACGCGTTCGCAATCGCTTTGTCTAGGTTAACCTTAAATTAAATATAAAATGAAGATTATTTTAGCTAACTAAATAGGGTAATATGCCGGTACTATTACTTGAATATTCTCGCTCTATGAACGCAAACTCCCTTATTATTCTCGATTTTGAAACTACTGGCTTGTCACCTAATAATGGTGATCGCGCTATTGAAATAGGTGCTGTTAAACTTGAAAACGGTGTTGTCACTGAACATTTTCAAGAGCTGATGAATCCGGGCCGGCCGGTGAGTTATTTTATTGAAGATTACACCGGCATTAGCAATAAAATGTTAAGTAAGGCTGCGCCCTGCGGTGAAGTGATGGAACGTTTTGCAGACTTTATCCAAGGGCAAAATTTGGTTGCTCATAATGCATCGTTTGATAAACGGTTTTTAGACAGTGAACTCGCACGCATCTCATCAGGTTACGACGGCAAGTTTGCTTGTTCGTTATTGGTGGCTCGCCGGCTTTATCAAACGGCACCTAATCATCAATTAGGTACCTTGATAAATTATAAAGGTATTGCCTCTAATGGTAATTTCCATCGCGCGTTATATGACTCTCAAATGACGGCAAAACTCTGGTTAGCTATGTTAGCTGATATTAAGCAGCAAACCGGCGTTACCGACGTGCCTTTTTCGTTAATCAGTAAGTTTGCGAAAACACCGAAAAAATCGGTCGCCAATTTTCTAACGAACTATTCAGGCAGCACAAGTAAGAAAGCATAAGTAAGCCAAGCCCTACCGCTTAGCCAAACGAGCCTGATACCACCCAGCTTACTAGGCTATAACGATAACATTAGCGGGCTAATACTTATTATTAGCTAAATATAAATATCGTCATGTGATTGTTTGTGATTAGTTGTGAGTGTTATTGCTTGACTAAGCGGCGGTGATTATATAAATTGTTTAAGTCTTAATATTTACTGAAACAGTAGCATATTAATCTAACTTAACTATTTTACTCGGAGAACATAGTGCAGCGCTTACCTATTATTATTGCTAATTGGAAATTAAATGGTGGTACAGATTTACTTTGTGCCGCCGTCGCTTCATTAAACCAGCAGAGCTTTGCTGCCGAGGTGGTAATTTGTCCACCTTATTTGTACTTACGAGAATTACAAAATCTCTTAACAAAATCTGAAATTAAGGTTGGTAGTCAAAATATCAGCCAATTTGAATCAGGCGCCTATACAGGTGAAACCTCAGCTCAAATGATAGCCGATGCCGGTATTAAATTTTGTTTAATTGGCCACTCTGAACGCCGAGAGATTTTTGAAGAAAACGATGACATTTGTCATAGCAAAATGCAGCGAGCTTTTGCCAGCGGTATTACGCCGGTGTTGTGTATAGGTGAAAGCTTAAAGCAGCGAGAGTCGATGTTAACGGAAGATGTTTTGTCGGCGCAATTAAACGAAGGTTTAGCGAATTTAGATTTTAATGCCGCTGATCTTTGTATTGCCTATGAGCCGGTTTGGGCAATAGGTACTGGCGTCGCCGCAACACCAGAAATGGTGCAATGTGTGCACGCGTTTATTCGTCAAGCGTTAGTGAAAGTTATGGGTGCAGACCTTGCACAGCGTACACGCATATTATATGGCGGTAGTGTTAATCAAGGTAACGCAGAACAACTTTTGGCTGCGGCTGATATTGATGGGCTGTTAGTTGGCGGCGCGAGTTTAGACATTCAGCATTTTGCTGCCATCTGCGCACAAGCCGGTCAAACCGAGCCAGTGGAATGTGCTTAACTTTCAAAACCGAAAAAATCGAAAAAGCCGACAATAAAATATAAGGTTTATTATGAAAAACTATTTGAATAAATTCGGTGTGTTAACAACACCCAATAGCAGCCTAAGTGGTATGTCACGTAATTTAAGGCTAGCGACAATCGTCAGCTCGATGGCCGTTGCCATGTTTGGACTGAGCGCTTGTAATGATAATAACAGCGCAGTAAAACTGGCGGAAAATACCGTAAAGCTTGAACAGCAGGAAAATACCACGCCGAATGTGGTATTTATCTTGGTTGACGATTTAGGTTTTGGGCAAGTTGGTTTTAATGGCCAGACGCAAATTAAAACACCAAACCTTGATAGCTTGGCGAAAAAAGGTGTGCAATTCACGCAAGCATACGCAGGTAGTACCGTTTGTTCGCCTTCTCGTATTTCATTATTAACAGGTAAAGACGGTCGAGGCTTATCAGGTAATAACAATACCATTAAAATGTTAGCTGAAGATGTGACTTTTCCGCAATTGTTACAAAAAGCGGGTTATGAAACCGCTTTAATTGGTAAATACGGTATTGGTCTTGAAATTGGTAAAACTGATCCATTAGCGAAAGGTTTCGATAATTGGTATGGCTTTTTAGATAACGTATCTGCTCATCGTCAATACCCTAAAACGATAATGCGTAATAATCAGGAAATTGATGTTCCTGAAAATCATGACGGTAAAAATGGCGCTTATGCGCAAGCAATGTTTACTGAAGAAGCGATTAGTTTTATTAATAAAAAGCATGATAAGCCCTTCTTTTTATATCTGTCTTATACCTCGCCTCATGGTGAGTTAGCTGCGCCAGAAGAATTTATGGCAGAGTATGAAAACGCCTTTACAGAAACGCCTTATTTAGGTCTTTCTGATGGTACTGCCGATACTGTTTTTGAACGTTTTTATCCAACCGCGGTATTAAAACCTAATGCCACAATGGCGGCGATGATCACAGGTCTTGATCAATATATTGGCCAAGTACTTGCTGAAATTGAAAAAGCAGGACTGGCAGAAAATACCTTAATTATTTTCACTTCAGATAACGGTCCACATGAAGAAAGTGGCGCTGATCCTGAGTACTTCTCCGCTTCGAAACCGTATCGCGGCATGAAGCGTGATTTATTTGATGGTGGCATTCATGTACCTATGGTGGCTTATTGGCAGGGTAAAACACCGGCCGGTTTTATTAATAACACACCGATTGCTTTTGCTGATTTTTTACCGTCATTTGCTGATATGGCTGGTGTTTCGTTAGCCGAGCATGCCGTGACCAGCGATGGTGATTCGATTTATCCGTTATTAATTGGTGACGCTGAAACCATGCCGCAACGAATTCTATATTGGGAATTTGTTCGTGAGTTAGGTGGTGAGCCAAAAGTAACTCAAGCATTACGTAGTGGTGACTATAAAGCGGTTCGTTATGGTAAAGATGCTAAATTACAATTGTTTAACATTATTACTGACCCAGCTGAATTAAATGATTTAAGCGAGCAAGATGTTGAACTAGCCGCTAAATATACGGCAATGTTTAATGATGAGCTAAATAACTAAGTTTAATTAAAACTTAAACCAACTCTCCCCTTAGCTAGATTTTCAATTAAGACTGCTGATACCAGTTTCTTAATTTGGGAATTTAGCTTTTTTTTTAAATTTTTACCATTTATCGCCATTATTTAGCTCGATATTTTTGCTTTTAATGCACGCTTTCCTGCCAAATTCTTCAAGTTATAAATAATTCATTTATGTTTTTTTAATCATTATAAATCAAATGTTTATATATTTATAAGTCTGTTTATAAGTTTATGGATTAGGCTGATTTACTAAATGAGCACTTGCTTGTTTATATCAAACATTGTAATTATAGTCATAAGTTGGTTTGTTCGATCATTTTTAATCATTTGCGGTCTTCTTGTGTTTATTAAGTTTTAGCTTGTTATCTAATTGGCTCTTACTGGCAGTGATTAACTTTAAAATAATAGCTTAACTTTCAATTTAATAATTTAAGTTTGTTTTGAATTGTTAGCGCTCACATTTTGTGGTGTGAGCTCGCTATATTTTTTTGCTGAGCTCATACCGGTAAGTACTTAATAATAAAGCTGACGCTGGTTAATTAGCGTTAATGCTCAAAGAGTCACACTAGAGTGGTTGTAACTAACTTAATACATGGAAGATTGGTCATGCCTCGTCGGTGTTGTCCAGTTGATGCAAGGTTTCAAAAAATATAATAAATAGGAAGAATATAATGAGAGTGCAACAATATAAAAGAACTAAGTTAGCAACGAGCTTAGCACTAGTTTTAGGCTCAGTTTCTTACTTACCAGCCCAAGTTATGGCCGCAGAGCCAGAGGCTGCTGTTGAAGTGATTGAAATTGTCGGAATTCGTTCGAGTATTCGAGAATCAACGCGAATGAAGCGTGATGCTATGGGGGTTGTCGATGCTATTTCAGCGGAAGATATAGGTAAATTTCCTGATACCAACTTAGCTGAGTCATTACAACGGATCACGGGTGTTTCAATTAGCCGTAACAACGGTGAAGGTTCAAAAGTTACGATCCGTGGTTTTGGCGCAGACAAAAATATGGTGACCTTAAATAATCGTATGTTACCAGCGGGCGGTACATTTGGTAATGACCAAGGTACGTCTCGAGCGTTTGATTTTGCTAATATCGCCTCAGAAAGTGTTAGCTCTTTAGAAGTATTTAAAACCGGTAAAGCAAGTATTACTACTGGCGGTTTAGGTGGCACAGTTAATATTAACACCACTAAACCACTACAAGGCGAAGCCGGCTTTAAAGCTAATGTTGGTGTTAAAGCCGTACATGATACGACCAATCGTGTTGGTAATGATTTTACCCCTGAAATGTCTGGAATTTTTAGCTTTTCTGATGATGACCGTGAATATGGTATTTCATTAAGTATGAGTTATCAGGAGCGTGACAGTGGCAACTTAGATGGTTCTGTACCCGATTGGCGTATGGGTGAATACGAAGCCGGAAATACTTTAGATATCGTCCCTGGTGGCGAAATAGTGAATGAACCGGCTGAAGGCCAACTTTATGCTATTGCCAATGCTGTTAACTATAACTTTTCAGATAATAAGCGTGTTCGTGATAACGCTCAGTTAACCTTGCAATATCGTGTTTTAGATAACTTATTAGCGACGGTTGATTACACCTACGCGCAAAACGATTTAGAAAATAGCAGTGGTCAAAAAGGTGCATGGTCGACTAAAAAGTACGACAAAGTAATTTTTGATACCAACCAAGATATCGCCACGGCAATTTATTTGTCTGAGCCATTAACAGGCACAAAAGATAATACTTTTGAGCAGCAGCACAAGCACCAAGTAAACACCTTAAAATCTTTGGGTATTAATTTAGAATTTGAAGTTAATGATGAATTAACATTAGGTTTAGATATTCATGACTCAACGATGGAGAGTTTACCTGGCGCTTCTTATGGCGGCAGTGAGCTTAAGCTTTCAATGGCAGCGCCCATTGGTAAACATCAAATATTTGATTTTACCCATCCGCTACCACGTACTGAATTACAAATTGATGATAGCCTGAAAGGCAATAATGACGGCATTTACAATAAAGAAGATTTAGGTTCACAAATCACTCGTATTGCTTATTCAACTCAAGAAACAAACATTAAACAGATTCAATTTGACGGTACTTATGAGTTTGAGCAAGGTACGTTAGATTTTGGTATAGATCATCGTTCATCTGAGCTTAAACAGCAGCATTCTCAAAGCCGTGTCTGGTTAGGTCGTTGGGGAGTTCAATTCCCTGGAGATATTCCAGAAGACTTAATTGAAGACTTTAATATTGTTGCTCAGTTTGATGAATTTGATACCAGCACTCATGATCAAGTTGGCTTTAAAGCAAAAGATGTTATTGCTTTAGGCAAGTGGGCTCATGACGCTTTTGATGCGCCATTCACAACGGATCCGAACTTGGATCAAAACCATCGCGTCACAGAAGATATGACGGCTGTGTATTTCCAATTTGCCGTTCAAGCTGAACTTAATGATATGCCAGTTAATATTCTTGCTGGTGTACGTTATGAAAGTACTGACGTAACTTCTGAGTCGGATATGTTAATACCAACTCGTTTAGATTGGTTAGAAAATAATGACTTTTTATTAGTGCGTGACGATGTATTAAGTCCGTTTGCCAAAGATACAAGTTATGACCATGTCTTACCAAGCTTAGATTTTGATATTGGTTTAACCGATAAATTAAAAGCGCGTTTTTCATATAGCCAAACTATTGCTCGCCCAAGCTACGGTAGCTTACGTTCTGGTGTTTCAGGTATGAACTCAACGGGGCCAACACTTGATGGTGGTACTTCAAATGCAAGTGCTTCTAACCCGAGCTTAGTGCCGCTTCACTCTAATAACTTAGATTTATCATTCGAATATTATATGAATGATACTAACTATGTTTCGGTTGGTTTCTTTGAAAAACGGGTAAATAACTTTATTGGTACCGAGCAAATCGAAGAAGAACATTTTGGTTTACGCGATGTTACTAATGGCCCGCGCGCAAAAGCGGCCATTAAAGAATTAGGTAATATTGGTGAACCAGTAACCGAAGATACCTTATTTGTGATGACGGCTGTGCTTGATAATCCGGCCGACTTTCCAAATGGTGCGGCGGATTATAAAACTGATGCCCAAGACCCATCGTTTTCTGCCGCTGTTTCATCTAGCTATGATTTAGTCGCGGATGAAAATGACCCTTATTATAAGTTTTTAACCAGCCGTCCGGTTAACAATAAAAGCGCCAACATTCACGGTTTTGAATTTGCTGGTCAGTATTTTTTTGGTGAATCAGGTTATGGTTTAGCGGCTAACTACACTATTGTTCGCGGTGATATTGGGTTTGATAACTTATTATTAGGTGAGTCTCAATTTGCTTTAACGGGTTTAAGTGATACCGCTAATGTTGTTCTAATGTATGAGCAAGATGGTTTACAGGCACGTGTTGCTTATAACTGGCGTGATAACTACCTAGCGGGTACTTCACAAGGTTCTGCTCGCAGTTCATTAAATGTTGAAGCCCACGGTCAAGTAGATATGAATGTCAGTTATCAGTTTAACGATGACTTATCATTATTTGTTGAAGCAATAAACGTAACTAATGAAAGTGGTCGTACTTATGGTCGTAGCCCAGTTCATGTTTGGAACGTTTATGATCTTGGTGCTCGTTATCAAATCGGTGCACGTTATAAGTTTTAATTAAAACGGAGCTAATTGCTCTCAGTTTTAACATCTAAACTAAAATCAGAAGCCGCATATTGCGGCTTCTTTATTCTGCGTATCTAGCAAGTACAAAAATGATTAACCATCAGATGCTAGCTATCAGATGCAGTAAAAAGCGAGAAGTGAAAATGGCCTACCAATTATTGAATAACATCAGCCACCAAAAGACAAAAATTAACCAAGGTTATTGTGCTGCTTGGGGGCATCAAGTGAGTAGTGTTGTTACTTTTATTACGGAATTTGGTGATATCCATAAAGAGTATCCAATATTATTTAATCGTAACTCTGAGACAAAAAAATATCATGCGATCGCGCTATTGGGCTTTGAAGAGCACGAAAACCTCTTTTTAGATGACAATGTTCGCCATGGCTGGAGCGCCCATTATATTCCTGGGGTTATTGCCAAGGGGCCGTTTTTAATAGGCTACCAAGATCAATCACACGATGGTGGTAATGAGCAAACACCGGTCATTCATCTTGATATGGCAGATCCGCGGGTTAATACCGAGCATGGTGTCGATATTTTTTTATCACACGGCGGTAATAGTGAATATATTACAAGTATCAGCCGCATTTTACAGGGCATAAATAAAGGCATCACACTGAGTGAAGAAATGTTCATCGCCTTTGAATATTTTGATTTAATTGAGCCATTATCGATTGAAATAGAATTACCTGATGAAGGCACACATGTCGTACAAGGAAGTTATACCATCAGCCAAGAAAAGCTTGCGGCACTAGATGGCAAAGCTTTAGCACAATTAAATAAAGCCGGCTTCTTACAAGCAGCCTTTCTCGTTGTTTCATCGTTAAGTAATATTAATCATTTAATCCAAAAGAAAAGCCGCGTTTATAAGCTTTTGGGTTGAGATTAGCCATTTATATCTAGTCAATAATTGTGGCATTTGAATAAATCAGTCACCGACTGCCAAGATTGTGGTGTTATCATAATATATTGAAAATATTATAATTAAATGTTTTTAACACGAATTAAAAGTGCTTATTTTTAGCTAATCTAGTGAGTAGTTTTATAGTTAAGTAAAGCTGAAAGTGAAATTAAAAGGAATCTCCATGAACAATAAAAATCCCGATGAAATCAACAAGGTCAGTCGACGCAAATTTATCGCTCATCTTAGCCTGCTTATCGGCGCATCGTTATCGCCGTTAGGATTACAATCACTAGCTGCCGCAGCAACTTACACACCAACTGAACAAGCACATTTTTTGTCAGCATCGCAAAAAATAATGTTAGGGACGATAACTGACATTATTATTCCTGATACCGACACACCGGGCGCAAGTAAAGCCGGCGTGCCTGAATTTATCGAGCATATGCTTGCTAAGTTTTTATCTGGGCAAGAAGCAAAAGCATGGTTAACGGCTTTTATTGCTTTTGATCAATCAGTAAATATTGCTGGTGTTAATGGCATCAGCGGCTTTAATGCACTATCAAAAAAACAGCAGCTTGAGGCGGTTACTACCTTAGATAATCACCTTGGCCAAGATAGCTTTTACGCGAAATTAAAAGAATTAACGGTTATTGGTTATTACACCTCAAAAATTGGCGCCAGTATTGAACTGCAATATGATCCTGTTCCTGGGCCTTATCGAGAAATTCCCTCAAAAGACATTGACCGTGCTTGGTCATAAAAAGGAGTACATAATATGAAAACAGATTTTGATGCAATTGTTGTGGGCTCTGGTATGTCAGGTGGTTATGCGGCGAAAGAGTTTTGTGAAAAAGGCTATAAAACCTTAGTGCTTGATCGCGGCAACCCGCTCAAACATGGTGAATATAAAACGGAAAGCCTGCCGCCTTGGGATATGGAGTTTAGAGGGAAGTCACCCAAGCACAACTTACTTTCCCAGCAAGCTATTCAGGAAAAATGTTATGCCCATAATGACTTTACCAAGCATCATTTTATTAATGATACTGAAAATCCTTATGAACAAGAGCAACCATTTAACTGGATTCGAAGTTCAAGCGTTGGCGGTAAATCATTATTGTGGGGGCGTCAGTCGTACCGGTGGAATAAAATAGATTTTGAGGCGAATGCCAAAGACGGTCACGGTATTGATTGGCCGATCCGTTATGAAGATGTTGAATCTTGGTATGATTATGTTGAACCTTTTATTGGTATTTCTGGCAGTACTGAAAAATTAGCGATCTTACCCGACGGTAAATTTCTCCCTGCTTTACCGCTTAATATTGCAGAAAAAGAATTTAAAGAAAATGTAGAAAAGGCATTTCCAGGTCGTAAAGTTATTCCTGCACGTGTGGCACACTTAACTCAGCCGCAAAAAGTACATACTGACTTAGGGCGAGCTCAATGCCAAGCACGCAGCGAATGTCAACGAGGATGCTCTTGGGGCGGTTATTACTCATCGCTTTCTGGTTCATTACCGGCGGCAGCAAAAACCGGCAACATGACACTAAGAGCAAACGCCCAAGTACAAGAAGTGCTATATGATGAAAAAACAGGGCAAGCGACAGGGGTTGCCTACGTAAACACGGAAACCAATGAACGTATTACGGTAACTGCTCGTGTTGTTTTTGTGTGTGCTTCAACCTTAGCAAGTGTGCAAATATTACTTAATTCTAAGTCGAAAACCTTCCCTAATGGCATTGGTAATACTAGCGGCGTATTAGGTCACTATGTTATGGACCATATTGCCGGTGCTGGTGCGCGTGGTAATGTCCCCGGCCATTTAGATACTTATTATAAAGGTCGTCGTCCCGGCGGTGTTTATATCCCAAGGTTTCGTAATGTAGATGAACAACGCAGTGATTATTTACGCGGATATGGTTACCAAGGTCTAGCTAGTCGAGCAGGGTGGCAAAGAGCGACAAGTGAAAAAGGGCTAGGTAAGGAGTTCAAAGACGGTATTCGTGAGCCGGGCGGTTGGGGGATCATCATGTATGGTTTTGGTGAGGTATTGCCTCATTATGATAACAAGGTTTCGTTACATGCCAGTAAAAAAGATCAATGGGGTATGCCAATACTGGTGACCAATGTCGCCTTTGATAACAACGCAAAAAAAATGAAAGCGGACATGAAAAATGCTGCGGTTGAAATGTTAACGCAAGCAGGTTTAACGGATGTTCAAGGTTATGCAAACGAGATGACCCCTGGTTCTATTATCCATGAAATGGGCGGGGCGTGTATGGGGGTAGACCCGAAAACGTCTTACCTTAATAAGTGGAATCAAAGTCATGAAGTTAATAATTTATTTGTGACCGATGGTGCTGCTTTTTCCTCTGTCTCCTGTGTTAATCCTTCGATTACTTTTATGGCGTTAACTGCTCGAGCCGTAGATTATGCTGACCAACAAATTAAAGCAGGGAAAATCTAGCTAGGTTAGTGTTAATAGGGCTTTACAAGTGTAGCCCTATTATCACTATGTCATTTATGCAGGTTATATTTATTACTGGTTGTAGTCGTTAATACAACATAAGTTATTACGGTTGCTATTTGTTCAGCGACTGTAAAAACTCATCAATTGGTGGATATTTTAACGCATCTAACGCTGATAAGTTTACTGCCATTTTATTGTGGTAACCAACAATGGGGTGTCCGAGTAGTGACGAGGCCTTGCTAAATAACGGCTTAAGTTCCATCGCTATCGACTGTTCCACGCCCCCGTCAGTGATTTGTTTGAATTGCCATTGTTGTTGATGGTTGGCATAGGGCGCTAAATAAGCAAAAGCTTGTTGTAAACTACGGCCGTCTTCGGTGGTAAATTGCCATAAATCGAGCCCTACTTGCTCGCCCATATAAGCAACTTGTACCATATCCCATAGATTTCTAACGGAATAATGAACTGATTTAGTACGACCTAATTCTAATGGTTGGGCACCATTGGGTTGAATTTGTTTAGCAATTCTTGAGTGTTTAGCATCTTCTATTTTTGCTCTTGCTTGTTCTGTCCGTCCTAAATAAAGCATGTAAGCAATTACTTGAAAGTTATACGAATTTGAATGATTTTGCGGAATAAGATTCGCTTTTTTACCTAACGGATGATTCAATAACCATTCAAGATAACGATTAATCCACAAGATCATGCCTTGTTTTGTTGCCGCTGGTAATATGCCTTTATTATCAAAAACTTGTAAAGCACTGATGACACTTGAAAATACTGACCAATCAATAATTCCGGCAGCACGGCCATTGGTTAGCCCAGGTACGCCTTGACCAAAATTAATGTTGGGGTGAACGCGAGTTTCTGGGTTTAAAAACCAGGTATTTATCAGCTCTATCCCTTTTAAGGCATAGCTGTCTTGCTCAGAAAAATAGTAGGCGAAGGTTAGGCTTTCTAAGCCTGCCATAAAGTTATGCAAACGTTCATGATCGAGATCGCCACCTTGTGACACCGGATTAATAACACCATCTCGGGCTATCCAAGGTTCACCATTTTTAGAAGCAGGATCAGGCCAGCGGTATTTTGCATAACTTAAATAATCATGTTTATTACCACTAGGTGGGGTGCGACTTTTATTAACAACAGGATCAGCAGGTAAAAGCATAAATTTATCGGCATCACTGATTAATTGCTGATAGTGTTTTAGATAATAAGGATTGTTCTCTTTCAGCTGATTTTTAACATAGGCTAATTGCTCATCGTTATAATAAATTGACTTTTTCGCGGTGTTGGCTAAAAAATCATTATTTTGTGCGCTAAAAAGCGAATTGTAAACCTCTGGTAAACTTGATATTTGTTTGATCTTCATCTCACGATAATAGAGCTCAGCACCTTCCGATTGAATTTGTAATTCACCGTTTGTTAAGGCTTTAGTGGCATTGTCTATCGAGCCTTCAAAGACCATGACTACTTCATTATTTACTTTGAAAATAGCTTTGTCTTCAAAAGCTATCAAGTCTATGATATTCCATTGGCCGTGCGGAGCATCATTTTCAATACTGGCACTTCTATAACTTGAAACCGGTCGTAATGTGGCGGTAGGATCGTATCGTAAAACCCCATCAATTGGCCTGATACGTACTTTTGATGCTGGCCCTGCTAGTGGAATGTAATCGCCTATATCTGTTTCTTGAATTTGTAATTCATGACAAATCTTCCAAACATTCCAAAACTCTCCGTGTTTGCCTTTGCAGTGAAATAATATACCACTGTCTCTTTTACGCTCAAGCCGAGGCGCCCATTTTTTATCACCCCACTTGAATTGCATTGTTAAGTGATAGTTTTCATATTCTTTTTTACTGGTGAGGCCACCGTAAACTTCCCCCGATATTGCTAAAACAAGTTCGCCATCTTCTTCGATGGTTTTAAAAACTTGCTTAGGGTCGTTATTTAGTCCCATAGGTTGGCCAGCTTTACTGGTAACATTTTCTGACTGGTAAGTACCGGCAGGTAAATCTTTGACAGAAGAATGTGGTACGCCTATCCATACATCCCATTGGGATAAGTCTTTGTCGAGTAAGTTTTCCCACTGTTCAGCATTTGTTGCCGATTTATTTGCGTTAGAGCCACAGCTGATAAGGCTAATACTGGCAAATAGTATTATGCCTAAACCCAGCATTTTTTCTTTAAACATGTTTCATCCTATTTAACGTTAGTTTTTTTTATTTTGGCAATCAGTATTTTAGTTACAAGTTACGACTGTGTTGCGCTGTTATTAGGGGGTAAATAATTCGTCATAACCTTTAGGTAAACTCGATATCTGCTTGATTTTCATGTCACGATAATAAAGCTCGGCACCTTCCGATTGTATTTGTAATTCGCCGTTAGTTAAGGCTTGAGCTGCGCGGTTGACCGAGTCTGCTAGTATCATAACTACTTCATTATTTACTTTAAAAATAGCTTTATCATTAAACGCGATTAGCTCAATAGTGTTCCATTGGCCATGTGGTGCGTCTAATTCTAAGCCTGCATTTTTATAACCTTTTCCTGGTAACAAAGGTGCCGATGGATGATAGCGTTCAACGCCATCAATTAATTTCATCCGTGTTTTCGCTGCAGGGCCTGCCAATGGAATGTAATCACCAATATCAGTTTCTTGAATTTGTAACTCATGACAAACTTTCCAAACATTCCAAAACTTTCCGTGTTCGCCTTTACAATGAAATAATAAGCCACTGTCTCTTTTACGCTCAAGCCGAGGTGCCCACTTTTTATCACCCCATTTGAATTGCATTTTTAGGTGATAATTTTCATATTCTTTTTTGCTGGTGAGGCCGCCGTATATTTCCCCCGATATAGCTAATAACAGCTCACCGTCTTGTTCAATTACTTTAAAAACTTGCTTAGGGTCATTGTTTAATCCCATTGGCTGTCCCGATTTTTCGGTAACATTTTCTGCTTGAAAAGTCCCCTCAGGAAGTTCTTCAATTGACGTATGAGGTACGCCTATCCATATATCCCATTGAGATAAATTTTTATCGAGTAAATTCTCCCATTCGCTTGTTGACGCATCAACTTGTGGCTTAGTGCTCACGCAGCTGATCAGGGTAGTACAGGAAAAGAGCGTTAACCCGATCGCAAATAATTTTTGTTTATACATACTAAGTTCCTATTTAGTTTGAGCATTTCATCATTTTTATGGCTGTTTCAGCGCTTGATTAAATTAAATGGCAAGCTTCTTTCTATTATTAAAGTTATTCACCGACGCTTTTTTAGCGAGCTAAAATTTATGCCGTTAGCCCGCTTAGTGATAAATGCTCAGTGATAGATTTTTTGACTTTAAATGATTGTATATGAGTTATATTAATCGCAATAGATTGACAAGCAAGTGTTTTGTGCTTAATTTGTCTAATCGTCAAGTGGCCAAGCCAATAATTCGTTGTAAATTAAGTACGTTAGTTTTTGGCTTAACGATAAAAATTTAGCTCTAAAACTGGCTTTCAGTGTTTGCTATTTATTGAGCTGTATTTGATAAATGCGGAATGCTTGGCTGATGATGCTTGTTGCTCTTAGAACGCTGAAACAGTAAATGGAATATTGTAAAACTGGGGGCAGCATTCAAAAAATCACATTTAAACATACGCAATATATGAGAATGATTTATGAACTTTAAACGATTATTAATGCTTGCCTTGTGCTTTATTTCAGGGCTTTCAATAACCACAGTGCATGGCCAAACGGCGAAAAGTGCCCTAATCAAGCCTGATCCTGCACAGGTTGCACTTGATTTACAAAGAGTGGCTGATTGGCAGATTCACCATATTCGCGATAGCTACAGTGGTCGTAATAAGCCACATCATTTACGTGATTGGATGAACGGTGCTTTATACGTTGGCATGCTTAAATGGGCGAAAATATCGGGCGATCCACGTTATCAAACATGGCTTAAAAGTATTGCTGAACGAGGCGAATGGCAATTACATTCGCGACCTTATAATGCTGACGATCATATTATTGGCCAATTATATTTGGATTTATATCGTAGTTATAACGATGCCGCAATGGTTTTACCAACACAAAAAAGTCTTGAATATTTAATGGCTAACCCAAGTAAACAACCGATTCATTTAGGTAAAAACCAACATTTTGAACGTTGGACTTGGTGTGATGCTTTATTTATGTCACCGCCGGTATGGGCGAAAATGACCGCGATTACCGGTGATAACCGTTATTTAAACTGGATGATAAGCGAATTTAAAGCAACCACTGATCATTTGTTTGATGAAAAAGAAGGGCTTTATTATCGCGATAATAATTATATTGATAAGCGTATTCATGGCGAGAAAGTCTTTTGGGCTCGTGGCAACGGCTGGGTTTTTGCCGGCTTAACCTTGATTATGGATGAGCTTAATGAAAACTCCCCAGAGTATGATTATTTTAAAACGCTTTATTTAAAAATGGCGAATCAGCTTAAGAAAATTCAAACGGAAGAGGGACATTGGGCGATGAGTTTACTTAATGGTAAACAATATCCAACACCTGAAACTAGCGGTACATCATTTTTTGTCTACGGTTTATCGTGGGGCATGAACAACGGACTCCTAGCGAAAAACGAATATACCTCGACTGTGTATAAAGCCTGGCATGCGCTTGCTAGCTATATCACTGATGAAGGTATGTTAGGTTACGTGCAGCCTATTGGCGCAGCGCCAGGTTCTGCTTGGCCGGATAAAACAGAAGTTTATGGTTCAGGTGCATTTTTAGCGGCAGGAAGTGAATTATATAAATTAATTAGTTCAAGTTTACCTGTGTCTATTCCATTATCTAAAAATCTAGACAGCGCGATCAAATATAGTGATGCCATGATTGAATTAGAGTATTTAGAGACCGATGGGAAAGGTTATGAAAGATAAGTTATTGTCAGCATTATTATCAACACTCGCGCGCAATATTGTGTTTACTACTGTGGCAAGTGTCAGTGCTTTGTTAAGCATTAATGTCTTGGCTGCGCCGATTGTGTTAAACGACAACGGCGCCTGGTGTTGGTTTCAAGACGAACGCGCGATTGTTTCAAATAATAAATTATTATTTGGCACGGTTGCTAGTGAAGGCGGCGTATCAGGTGTAGCACGTAAAGGTAATATCGAAGTAACAACGTATGATTTAAGTGGCAGCTCAGCGCCGGTTGTAAATGTTATGCATCACGGCTTACAAGATGATGATCATAATGTGCCCGCGTTAATTACTTTGCCTGATAAAACCGTGATGGCGATATATTCTCAGCACAATGCGGATCGCCAAGTGCGATATCGTATTACCAAAGACGCTGAAGCTTTAACTGAGTGGTTGCCTGAAGTATCAATGTCTCGTAAAGATAAAATCACTTATGCCAATTTAATGTACCTAAGTGAAGAAAATAATGGTAAAGGGCGCTTGTATAACTTTTATCGCGGTATTGAATTTAATCCAACTTTTGATACTTCAGACGATCAGGGACAAACCTGGAGTAAAGGCTCACACTTCATTAAAAACGAAGGGCGACCTTATGTGAAATACATAGGTAACAACCGTGATGAAATTCACTTCACCACCACAGAGCAACATCCACGTAACTTTGATAACAGTATTTATCATGGCTATATCAAGGCTGGCAATGTGTATAAAAGTGATGGCAGCTTAATTCAGGCGTTAGCTGATGGGCCAATTAAACCGACTGATTTAACCCTTGTTTATCAAGGTGGTCCAGACAATGTCGCGTGGACGGTTGATATGCATCTTGATGAAGATGGTCAGGTTTACACTGTTTTTTCTGTCCAAATGAACGATGGTGATAAAGCGCGAAATATTAAAAGCTATGCCGAGCGCGATAAAGGCCCAGTACATGGCGAAGATATGCGTTATTACTATGCAAAATTATTACAGCCAAGCTGGTGGCAATTTTGGCAAGCGCCACAGTGGCAAGTCAATGAAGTGTCGTATGCCGGTACGCGTTTATATCAAAGAGAGCAAGATTACACGGGTTTAGTTGCATTGAACCCACAAAACCCGAATGAAATGGTTGTTTCTACTAATGCTCACCCAGTAACGGGGAAACCGTTAATTAGCAAAGCTGACGGTAAAAGGCATTGGGAGTTATTTAAAGGTGTGTCAAACGACAATGGCTTATCGTGGCACTGGGTTTATTTAACAAAAGACTCTCAGGTTGATAACTTACGCCCAATCATTCCAATCAACCACGAAAGTGATGATTTACATTTATTGTGGATGCAAGGTGAGTATATTTCGTTTTTAGAAACTAATACTAAAATTATGTTGGCGACAAACCCGCAGCCGGTTGCGCAATAACCTCCTTAAATACTTGCTGATGTTCGAGAAGAAAAGCTAGGTTATATATCTAAATACTTAGGTATATAACCTTAATTTCAGTACTAGACTCTCCAAACCCAAACCCAAACCCAAACCCAAACCCAAACCCAAACGAGCATAATAATAATTAATCTAGGCCAGGGGTGTTTATGCTTTCCTACTTTAAATTCAATGTCTTTCAGACTTTTCATAAATACTAGGCAGGGTATAGAAATCATCCCGACATGACTAAACACCGCTCGAATCTTTGCGCTTTTTACTGACTGGTATTTTTGGCGGCACTTTTTTCGCTGTTTGATTTAAAGACTGGTATCGATAGCTCGCCATCAATCTTACTGCCTAATCTATAAAGAAAACAACTCACCCGGTCAAAACTAAAATGTTATTAATAAAGGTGTAGGCATAAAAAAGCTCAAACTGAAAAATATCAGTTTGAGCTTAATTTTTAAATACTAGCTGAATTTTAACTATTTATTATCGTCTTAGATGCCAAGGGCATGTTAACAGAAGTAATAATTATGACTAACTTAATAGCCGGTTATATTCAGGCTAATAGTCTTATTCGAAGATAGTCCCTTCGGTTACTCCTGAAGAGGTAACACCAACATTATCCAGATCTAGGTTTTTATTACCTGCCGTTACAAATGTTAAACGGAAGGTGACAGACTCACCAGCATTCAATGTGACATCTGCTAGTTGTGTTAAATCAACATTAACATCACCTAAATAATTCGCTGTCCAAGAGGCTTCAATATTACCTGAAGCTACAACACCCGCGGTTAGAGAACCACCGGAAAGTATTTCTAAGGTCCAAGAATCAGTGTTCCCACCGCCACGGGTGACTGTATCAAACCTAAATTCCCCCAAGTCGATATCAACACCTTTTGCTTCGGTAACAGTAAAGTCAATTGCTCGAGCACCAACCGTCTTACTTCTGAAACCGGTATAGTGCAGCGAGCTATCAGTTTCAGTGCTAAGAGAAGATGCCGCGCCTAACTCTGCTGGGAAATTACCAAAAGTGCCATCACTGCTACCAGCACGGAATTGAATACCCCAAGAGGCATGTGCATTTTCAATGGTGCCACTTAACGCATTTTGTGTTGTTGCTATTGATGTATTCCACTCTTCAAAACCAACTAACAATTCTCCTGGCTTTGCATGTGTCCATTTAACTTCAATTTTTTCGAAAGAAAACAAAGGTAACTCAGATTCAATTTGTATTATTGAGCCTTCACCGTCATCAAGTCGAGCAAGCGTTGTTGCCGTTATCCACTCGCTCCATTCACTTGAGTTATTGAATTCATATGCCGCGAATGCCACTTTTCCTTCTTCAGTTAATACAGTTGAAGCATTGCCATATTTATTGAAGCCATTTACCGGACCTAAATAATCATTAGCGCCGGGTTCTTCCATAAACATTTGGAATTTATTATTGGCTTTACTTGCTAATTTTTTACGATAAAAGAACGTTGAGCCAGCAGGAACATCAGTTATTACCGATGTTTGTAGGTTTTTGGTACTTTCGATTTCTAACCATTTGGGATCATAGTTATATAAAAGAATACCAATCGTTTTATCCGAAGGGTTGGTCGCAATAATTGCACCTATATCTTCGCTATCATTTTCATTGGGGCTGACAATGTTAGCTTGGTAACGCGTTTTACCGACCATATCTGAGAATGCTTTTGTACGAAATTGCTCATCGTTAGCGTTTCTTTGCCCCCACTGGAAGACTTGGTCAACACCGTGTTTATAAAACTCGTTAGTCATTGCTACCATTAAGGTATCTGCTTGTGCAGTATCCGAAGCAATTAAATAGCCGCCACCAATTTTAGAAATAACAGAGAACTCTTCAACATCAATCAAGGTACCTGCCAACCACTTAGGGTGGCTAACTAATGGTTCAAATAGCTCTCTGAATTTGTCTTTAGGATCACGTGTCTTAGCGGATGTAATAATTGGATAATCAGACGCACCCCAAAAATCATAGCGAATGTTATTATCAAAGCAGTATTCAATAATAGCATTGGCAAAAGATTGAATACTTTCACCTTTATAGTTTTTTACATTGCCGTTTTTATACACAAATTCAGGAGAACGGGTATGAAGGCCAATTGTCGCATTAGGTAAAACAGAACGAATAGCATTAACTGAGTTGGCAAAGTATTCGATAAAATCTTGCTCGGTACCAAACCAATGATCAGGTGTTTCAATTTCTGAGCCGATACGTAAACGCCAAGACATCACGGTACTTTCACCATATTCAGCCACCAATGCTTGAATTAATGCTCGCATATAGTCGTAATACGCTACTTGGTCTGATGGTGGTAACGAATTTCCGTAGATTGATACACGCTCGTTTTCACGGAAGTGTATACCGTCATTTGTGCCAGTAGGAATAAATTCATAACCATGCTGAAATGCCCATGGTGGTTGATCTAACACCAATTGATGAATGGGCGTACCACCTACGATAACTTTATCAATACGATCAAAAAGTGGCTGGAAATTGTAAGTATATTGTTGAAGCTCTTCGTTATAATGGGCAAGATCATAATCGAGGTCGGGTACGTTTTGACCATCAACTTTTTTGTTAATTCCACCTAACATGCGAACAGTATTAACTTTTAGTCCAGGACGAACAACCGCACCATTTGTTGGCGCGATGCGATTAGCAACTGCCCAGAGATCATGTAATTCACCTAACGCTGTATGTTGGTTTGTTGTGTCAACTTTCACACTAACGCCAGTATAAGGTTCTTCTATTATGTCATCTTCGACTTCTTGTTGAATAACAGGTACGTATGAAAGTTGTGCTCTTGTTATCGCGTATGACATTCTTAACTTAATTTCAGCGGCAGGTTCAATGGAAGCTGTTGATAAATTAAATACTTCTAGTTCTCCCTCTTCAAAGTCACTATTAGTTATGTCTAAATTAGCATTGGCGGCTGAAAATCTAAAGTTTGATGAATAAGTAGTGTTAGAGGTGTTTTTTATGGTGACATAAACATTCATTTGACGGTTGATGCGGTCAAAAGAAGGTCTTGTTGTTGAAACTTCGAAATCTGTGGTTATTTCTTCCCATTGTGCCGATAATGCGAGGTTAGAAACAAGAATCAAGCAGCTACTAGCTGCTTTTATTAATCCGTTGATAGCCTTCATAAGGATACTCTCTTATTATAATTTTAAGTGTTTTTTACGAGTAACAAGGCCAAGTAGACCTAAAGCGAAAACTGCAAGTGTAGAAGGCTCTGGAACTTCTTCAACTTGTGCAGGTATTTCAACTAATGAAACATTATCGATAAACAATGTGGAGCCAAAAAAATTCCAGGCATCGAGCTGAAAGTCTAGTGACCAACCACTGGTATTGGTATAAGAGTTAGCTAGATCGAATGAAAATGACTGGCTAAAGTTTTCAGTGATTTCATAAGAAAATAATGGGCTAGCATCGCCCGCTGCATCATAGTATCCAGGAGAACCGTCACTCAAGCCAACCGTTAATATATCTGACCAATCTCCAGATGAATCATCAAAGTTAGTTTCGACTTCAATATCAAAACTTAAAGTGAAGATGCTACCAATATCGCCATTAAAATCGATGTCTTGAGATAATATGCTACCTAAAGCAAAGGGATCTATGCCTACAGATGCTCTGCCGTTATCTATTTGAAACTCACTCCCCCCAGCAACAGTATTAAATGAACCATCAATACTGTATTTATTCCAACCTGAAAAATCGTTGTCAAAGTCACCATTGGTGATCACGCTAGCTTGGGCATTAATCGAAGCAAGACAAGCGACCGCAAAAAAAACTGTTTTTAATTTCATATTTAACTCCCCGTTAAGTTTTTATCTATTATTTTTGATTATCTGAGTAACGCTAGTTCCTCTACCGCTTCCCGTTTTATTACTAAACTTTATAGTTGAAATTTTAATAATAATTTCAGGTACCTATCGAATTCTAGCGATGGTCTTTTAAGAACATAGCGAGATGAAATATATCAATTCCTTTGAGTCAAATGATTCGAACCAGCGCTTATTACATAACAGCTGTTTCAGCAGTCTTTACTTATTTACTTTCTGTGCATGCAATGCACTATTTTTCAGTGTAAACATAATGACTGATGTGTGTTGTTGTGTGACTGTTTTTGGCTCCTTATGATTATAATACCTGAGTTGTTAGCGATAACATAGCGGTTTTTTTATAGTGCCTTGATTAAAAAATGTATCAATAACGTTTAAATATTGAATTGTACTATGGTGCTTTTACCGAGCGGATATGTGGTTTACTAATGGTTAAAGGCTTAATGTGGCTAAAGTTTGGGGTTGTACTTCAGTATGAACTGCGTCGAATATTGCCGTGCAAAAATTTGCATGAGCTGATTAATATTCAGCAAAATCAGCAAAAATATGACACGAAGAAAAAAAACTAAATGGTAGCTGTTAATCGAATAAGTCAAAATGTACAAGAATATTCTCTCAAGATTAGAAGCTCAGGTTGCCGGCGCTGATTATTCTAAATTACGGACAAAGGCGCCAGTTAATTCTCCTGAGATTAGCTATGGTTATCTATGGTCAAGGGGGTATAAGTTTATTAAAAATTTACCAAACAAGCAGCACAAGTGGACAAAGTTATGGGCGATACTTTTGATGGCAACAGATGAAGCGGCAAAAATTTTATCTTTAGCACTATCAGCCCATTTTAGCTACTTGCTGCCCAATATATGGAGGGGGATTTTGCAATCTTAATTAAAACTAAAACCCCGCAATGGTAAATAAATTGCCAAGCAATGCGCTATTAATTTGAAGCGATAAACCGTTAGATATACAACAAATGCTAGCTTATAGGTTCATGGCCAGAAAGTGCTTATCGTTTAGTTGTTATTTTATTACGGTTGAACGTTCGGAAAGGTTAAATTCATTACTCAACCGCTTCGACCATTAACACTTCAATATTATGACTTTCAAAGTTTTCAATTAATGCAGGATCAGCATTAGAATCAGTGATTAATATATCAACTTCTGACAATGGGCAAAAAATGAAATTACTGGGCTGATTGAGTTTGGTGCTATCTGCTAGGATAACCAGTTTATCGGTTTGTTTTTTAAGTTTTTGCTCTGATCTAATTAATAAAGGGTCCGATTCCATAACACCAAAATCACAGATCCCAGGCGAGCCCATAAACATCATTGAACCGCGATAATATTCAGTATTATCATTCTCATACGAACTTAAAATGATACCTTGTTCTCGGTATATTTCACCACGCGGTAATGATACTTGGATGTTGCTGTTTTCAGTAATATAGTTTGCTAAAACAAACGAATTGGTTAACACATTAACATCTTTATTAGTGAGAAATTCACCCATCATATAGGTTGAACTGCCGCCGTTAATGATAATAGAGTCACCATCGGCACATAATTCAACGGCACGTTTAGCGATTTGTCTTTTAGTTTCAGCTTGTTTAGTTTTATCAACACTAAAGGAGGAACTGGCGAGTTGCTTTTTCTTTTTCTGGCCATTGATAGACTCAGCGCCGCCTCTGATTTTACAGATCAAGCCAAGCTTCGACATTTTAGTGATATCTCTTCTGATCGTGGCTTCAGATGAATTGAGTTGCTTGGTTAAACCGCGCACGCTAGCAAACTGAGCGTTTTCTAAAATGTCTAAAATGAGTTGCTGTCTATGTTTTTCGAGCATAGGTAGTCCCTTATATTGCTATCAGCTTGACCTTTTATTTTCATATGCGGTCGATAAAAAATTTAAAGTATAAATGTTATGTTTATACTTTAATCTATTTTGACTCTAAAAGACATTTTTTGACAGTAATTGTGTGTTATCAGTAAGGGGGGACTGTTAATATTTACATTGTTATCGCTTTTAATCTAAATGAAATACCAAGTCTAACGCTTGGGTGATCGGGGAATTATCTTCATTGGTTAACATAATGTCAGCCATATAACGCCACCATTTTTTAACAATAGGTTCTAATGGTAAGTTGTCCATATTATGGTTGTCTTCACGTTTTAATACCGCAAATAAGGTATTGCTTTGCTGGTCATGAAAAATAGAATAATCTGAAACACCAGCTGCTTTTAATTCTGTAACCAACTCAGGCCAAATTTCGTCATGTCTTTTTTTATATTCAGCTTCATTACCTTTAATTAAGGTCATCGTAAATGCAATTTTTTCCATAACTTGTCCTAAGTGATTAATGAGTAAAATGAGTGATAAGTAAATGCACACTGAGTGCCCGAATGATAAAAGCTATCCCAAACCTAACTGAATAAAAAAAGGCACACATCCTTGTGTTTAGGGGAACCACATCATTGTGATAAATAGTTAGGGCTGTTGCTTTTTAGCCGAATCCTACGGACAGCGCTTTTTACAGCGTTATCAGCTTTTGATGTGGAATAACCCACAACAAAGGTTTTGCCTGTTATAAATACCCAACAAACAGCGGCAAAAAAATCTCGAAACAGCAATAACCCTAATAAAAAACAGTTTGATTAGTTTCTATTGCTACAGTTTGCTCGCCACTGTTGTTGATAAGCAGCTAAGTTGGTTAATTTTGTTGTTGTTGACTCAGAACATTCAATTTTGCATTGCACATTATCCCAATCAGACAAATAACCAGCACCTTGAACTGTGCCGGTTGAGTCCATTGATAGCAGCACATTATTATTTTCACGTAACTGATTCAAAATTGCCGTTAAAATTGGGTTTTTAAGAAATGCCCCTTCAATAAAGATATTTCCTTTTGCGCCTAACATATCAAGTTGATAATCAATCATTAACGCGCAATAAAGGGTCGCAAGTGCAATGCCACTGACTTTATCAATATCACCAAGAAAGCTGCCGTCGTAGTCACCAAAAGGACCGCTACCATCACTAAAGTCAGGTAAAGCAAAAACTTGTTGATCTATCACTTGTTGAATATCGGCTTCGCAAAACTGCTCTCCTAGCCAAGAGCCGGCGAGATCACAAATGGCTTCAAACTCTCTACCGCCCATAAAGCGCGCACAAGCAATCGGCTGATTCATTGCGTCTATATTGGCAAGCATATCTTTTTTCGCATCTAGATTTTCTAACGGTACTTGTGACGCCATTAATATGGTCCAAGTACCAGTCGAGATCACCGTAAATGGCGCATCTTTTTGCGTTAATTTATAGCGTAAAAAGCTGGCGTTACTGTCATGAATACCATTAAAGAAATGACAATCAGCAGGTAACCCTAACTCCAGCGCAAGCGCGGGTGAGATCACACCACAATCAAACCAAGCCGGTTGAATCGGTGGGAACAAATCATGACAATCTAAATGATCAACTAGGCTTGAATATTTATCTGCTTTAATTGACCATAAATCCGTATGACAACCTAATGAGGTAATTTCATTTAATCGTTGGCCGGTAAATCGCCATGCCCAATATTGCGGGTACATTAAAATATCAGTAACTTGATCAAACTCGCTGGCGAAATTCTTTTTAAGCCAATAAAGCTGACGGCCAAGGTTAAGACCCGCAGGTAATAGTGGTGAAAATGTTTCTTGGTACGACGGTCGAATATTTTCATATTCAGGCGTGTCAGCAGTTAAGCCACTGAATTCGTAATCTAACACAGGTAATACTAAGCCATCTGACTTGCTTGAGTTACGATCAATTAAGGCGGCAGTTGCCCCATGGGTGGTAATGTTAATTGCTTTGATCTGATATTTTGTCGTTACGACTTTAATGTTTTCAACTAACCACTGCCAAATGGCATCGGTATCAATACTTGGAAAAATACCGCCGGTAATAACAACGTTTTTCATTTGTTTTGAAAAAATAGAATCAAAGGAATCGTCTAACACATGAAGTTTTACGTGTGTTTTACCTATGTCGATAACTAAAGCATTAGTATTTATTTCTGTTGTCATGTTTATTACTTTTTCTGAATGTGGATAGAAACGGCCTTGATAAAATTACGCACTTAACATGCGTAAGCGATTCAACCTATTACCTAACACTAATATTAAAACGAGCGATATTACTGAATAAACACCCAAGAATAGTTAGTAATTACGCTTGATAGCTATTAGGTTAAGGCACCGATTTATCTTACCTTATTTTAAATATGTTCAATTATACCCAACTATATCTCGAGCTTGTGTGATTGTAAATGATTTGTTTTGATTGTTGGTCGTGATTCTTTTAGCTGTTATTTTCGTCAGGCTAGGCGTTAACGGCGGCAAAAATAGTGAAAATAACAATGAAAATAGCGCGCAAGTAAATAATAGCTGAGCATAATAATCAGGGCTTAGTAAAATAATTTGCTAGTTAGAGTGGATAATTAGTGTGGATAGTTAGGGGGATTTAGCTAGTTTCAGCTGCTTTTGTTAGTTAGTTAGTTAGTTAGTTAAAATAATCTTAAGCGCTTAATAACAAATAACACTCAGTTATCTATTTAACCTGATCTATGGCTAAGTAGAGCCCTCGACATCACTCTTTTTGCACTTAGCGACGTTGGATTTCTTAGTAATTGCCAGCTCTTACGTACGAAAACCCGCCTCTATGCACAAAAATTTCGATACTGAGTAAGCTTCAACCTAAATTTAGTTGGATGGTTTTTAGTAAGCTTTTGAATTGTTGATAAAAACAAAATTTAAACGACACTTTTTATCCGTAGCTCAGGTTATTTAAATTGGCAATCAAAGGTTAGCTAAGTTTGGCGATTAATGGCCAATTGTGCTGGCTTAACAGTTAGCTTAGTTAATAAAAATTAGTAGAACAGCGATTTTATATCGGCATTAAGGTATTGATAAAATCAAAATTTTCCTTTTTAACGCAAATAGTGATAAACTTTTTTTATATGTGATAGGTATTTTTTTTTGTCCTATTGGCTTGGGCGGTTTCGAACTTAGTGGAAATAGTTATAAATGTTAGAAAAACATAGACAACAACTGATTAAAGATATTGTAGATCAACAAAGTTTTGTTAGCGTCAGAACGTTAACCGATAAGTTGAAAGCTTCTGAAGCCACCATTCGCCGAGACTTAACTAAAATGGCAAAGCGTGGCGCTATCATCAAAATTCGCGGTGGTGCTGAATCGACCTCTAATAAACGTAAAAACATCAAAAGTTCTGCGTTTGAAATCGATCAAACCAAACGTACTAATACCAAAAAAGCAATCGCAAAAAGGGCCGTTGAACTTTGTTCAGACGGCGATTCAATCACCATTAATGGTGGTAGCTCAACCTATATGATGGGTGAGTTCTTAGTGAATAAAGATGTGAACGTGTTAACTAACTCTTTTGTGTTAGCGAATTATCTTTCTGAAAATAGTGATAATCAAATCTCGTTACCGGGCGGCGAAATTTACCGTGAACAGGGTATTATCTTAAGCTCTTATGAAAAAGATAGTACAGAGTATTACCGAAGCTCAATGATGTTTATGGGGACGCCAGGCATCGGCAAGTTTGGTGTGATGGAGTCAGATCCGTTATTAATACTTTCAGAGCAAAAACTTAGAAAACAAGCGGATAAGCTGATCATTTTAGCCGACAGCACTAAGCTTGCTAAACGTAGTAACTTTATCTTTTGCCCACTTGAAGAAGTAGATGTACTGATCACTGACTCAAAAGCAGATAAAGAAATTATCGAACATTTCGAAAGCCAAAATATAGAAGTGATTATTGTTGAGTCATTAGACGATTAGTCCGCAGTATCCTTTTATTTCCCTGTTATTGCGGCTCTAACTGTTTCAAGTTAGAGCCGCATTTCTATTTATTTACCCATGTTTATCTTCCCGACGTTAGCCTATATTGAAAGCGCTAAATTTAACCACTATTTTTCTTTGCCGCTAACACGGTTTAAAAATACTGACCCCTTACTAGTGAATAGCAGCTGTTTAAGTGACAAGATATTAGCGGTATTTGACTAACACTAACCTGCTTCAAATATGGATGAAGTTACGGGTTTTTCTTTATTACACTAAGCCTTATTGCAAGATATTACAGCTTAGCTTGCGTTAATTACCACCATGACCAACACCTTATTTAATGTCGTTATGATTACTAATGATTGTTTGTCTTTCTTATTTTATTTTTCATCTTGATTATTTATTGGTTATTGCTGTTTTTCCTGCTTTTATCTCTATTTTTTGGCATTTTTGTCTGTTTTAAATAACAAATTCAAAACTTTATTTCTTTATATTTTTCATTATAAATAATGGGTTATGTTGATTGTTGGCTTTATTTTGAGTGTGGTTGATTAATTTTGATTTTAAATGGGTTTTTTTGGTGTTAATGTAAAGGTGTTGCTAATATTTTAATATAAATTAATAGCAAAAAATTTATTAGTAATATCGAAAAATAAACTTATTTTGAGGGAAATGAGATGACAAATAAAAATACAAATTTAAAAAGAGGCGCAATCATTAGCGGCTCTACCTGTTTATTAATGGCGCTTGGTGCACCATCAGTATTAGCACAAGAAGTTAAAGCTGCCATTGAAAGTAAAAAAGCAGCACCGGAAGCGATTGTTGAAGTGATTGAGGTGACGGGTGTTCGTAGCTCATTAGAAGCTGCCCTTAACATCAAGCGTAATGCGCCTTCAATTGTTGATGCTATTTCAGCCACGGACATTAATGCTTTACCTGCATTAGATTTAGGTGAAGCATTACAAGCTATTCCCGGTATTCAATTAAACCGTGAAGCTGGTCAACGTCAGTCAGAAATTAACTTACGTGGTTTATCAGGTGGTTTTGTTAAAACAACAGCTGCTGGTCAATCATTTGCGACGCCTAGTCGTAGTAGTGATTCAGTCGGGAGTTCGAACCCATTTGGTGCCTTTGAAGCGGGTGTCTTTGACGGTATTACCGTTGTTAAAACGCCAACCGCTGATTTACAAGAAGGTGGTATTGCTGGTGTTGTTGACAAACAATTACAACGAGCTTTAGCTAAAAAAGACGGACAATATTCTGTTAGCTTAGGTGGTCGTTACGAAGAGTTAAGAGATGGTTGGGATAAAGAATTTAAATTATCGGCGACTAAACACATCATTAAAGATGAATTAGCCGTTGCGGTTAAAATTGCTGGTTCAGAGCAAAATTTCCGCCGCGATACAGCTAACTTTTCTACCTATGCCCCATTAGATACGACTAACTTTCCAGGCTTACCTGATTATTTAGCCGAGCATAATATCCCTGACGGTTCGATTGTTAAGGCGGTTAGTGCGGCTCGAAATGTTACTGAAGCAAGTATTGGCGATCGCATCTCAGCTACCGCTAATATTGAATGGCAAGCAACTGAAGCTTTAAAGTTAGGCGCACACGTTTTATACACTGAGCGTGACCTTAATAAAGGCAATCATGAAGATACGGTTATTGGCTCTGGCTATAATGGTAGAAACCCAGCTCGTAGCTCGATTGGTTATGGCATTGTGCCAAAGTCAGCACCGTTTTTATTAAGCACAGCTGAAGATGGTACAAAAACATATGCAGCGTCTTCTGTTGAGCTAATTAACGCTCACTATACGCCTGCAAACCGTATTTTTAACTTCTTAGAAACTTCTGAAGGGGTTTTCCTATACGGCGATTATGTTAAAGATAACTGGGTTATTGATGCGACAGCAACTTATTCAGAGTCTGAAAATAGATTTGAACAAAATGCCTTTGATGTACGTCATCAAGGTGTACCACATCCGCGAAATGAGCCTACGGGGATCTCAGCGACCATTGATACTGCCAATGGTAATTTATCAAAAGCTATGGTCGATATTCAAGGTTGGGATAATTATGACTACTCAGGTGACTGGTCGGAAACCACACTTACTGGTTTTAGTTCAAACTTAGATAAAGCCACGGTTGCTGACAGATCTGTTTCTTTCTTTGCCCATGGCGCAGTTGATAATCCTGTACGTCAAACAACATCTGCTGAATTTAATGCCTTACGTTACCTTGATTTTGATCTTGGTTTCGGCGAAGCATTAAAATTTAGTTCGGTTAAATTTGGTGGTCGTTACTCAAATGAAAACTTAGATAATTATCGTCGAACTGTTGGTGTTGGTGGTTTAGATTTTAGTGCTGCTGTTGATGGCAATCCATTTGATAAAACTTTATTTTCAGATACGCAAACATCATTTTTTAACGGTAACTACAATGGCGCATTTAATTCGTCAAATGGTTGGCAATCTATCAACGCGGAAGCATTACGTGAAGCTTTAGTTGCTACGCGCACTGATGTTGAAGGCGGTTTTGTTATCCAGCCAAGTGGTTTATATGCCCGCAATGTTGGCCCTCATCCTGATCAATTTGCTGCCAACTTTGAAGTAGACCAAGCGATAATGGCCGCTTATGTCATGACTAATTTTGAAGGTGAAGTTGGTAGTGTTTTCTATTCAGGTAATGTGGGTTTACGTTATGTTGAAACAGAAAATACTTTCAACGGTTTAAATCGTGTACAAGATGAAATTGCCGGTACTGATATTTTAGTAGCTAAAGAGCATTCACAAAAGTATGACAATTTATTACCGTCATTTAACCTTTCTGTTGAGTTAACTGATGATGTGGTGCTACGTGCTGCTTATTCAGAAGGCATAGTAAGACCAAACTTACGCTCACAAACCCCAACCTTGGGTGTTAACCCAGGTAACGCAAGAATGAAAATTGATTTACCTGCCAGTGAAGTAGAACCGTACACTGCTGATAATTATGATCTATCTGTAGAATGGTATAACCGTGAAGGTAGTGCGATTTCAGTAGGTATTTTCCAAAAGAATATTACTAACTTATTTTCACGTGAATCACTTTGTCCGGTAGGAGAAGATTTAAGTCAATATTCTACTGACCTTGGTGAAATAGAATCATTCTTTAACCCAGGTGATGAGAACGAAAAATGTCGTGAAGTTGATTTAAGATTAACGGATGAAGGTGAAGAAGTTCAGCGTGAGGTGATTATTAATCGTTCTTTTAATAACGACTCTGAAATTAAAGTGACGGGTTATGAGCTTGCTGTTCAGCAAAAATTAGATTTCTTACCTTATCCGTATAATGGTTTTGGTGGTGTTTTTAACTATACCTACATTACTCAAGATACTGACGGTGAAGAATCACTTTATAAAATTGCACCTAAATCTTATAACATCATAGGTTATTATGAGAATGACGGTTATAGCGTACGTTTAGCTTATAACTGGCGTGATAATTCTATCTTAGAAGGTGGCTCTCAGTTCTTAGGTGATGCGCAACGGACACAAAAAGCCGGTGGTCGTTTAGATTTATCAGCCTCATATACTATACAACCTGGTTTAGTCGTACGCTTACAAGGGTATAACTTAAACGATGAACAACGTTATGAATATATTGGTGATAACGAAGCTGCGGTTAGCCGTGTTGATTATACGGGCCGTACCTTTCAGTTAGGCGTTAGTTATTCATTTTAATGAATGATTAATCGTTAGAATAAATAAAAGCGGCTGGTTTATATCAGTCGTTTTTTTTGTGCTAAATAATTCAGTTTAGCGTTGAATTACTAGCGCTTTAGTGAAACCATTAAACAATGACAATGACAATGACAATGACAATAATACCACTAGCTTTCAGCTTTCAGCTTCTAGCTTTCAGCTTTCAGCTTCTAGCTTTCAGCTTCTAGCCTTACCCCTTAACTTTAGATTTATCATCTCAACTCGCGCAGATTAAATCCTTTAAAGTTTCAATAAACTCAAGTAATTACGACAGCGCTTGGCTGTTAGCCACTCCTTTATTTTAAAGCTTAAATTTATTTGCCAAACACTGGCAAGTGGCTGTTTAATTTATATTTATAAAATGTTAGCGTGGTAGTTCAAACTGTTACTGAATAGCCTATGCTTAGGTAACCATTTTCTTATCGATTGGTGATGTCATGTCACTAAGTTGTTCACTCAGCGCTTAGCTGACGAAGGGGTAGAGATGTTAACTGACAACAACCTAACCACGAATTGTCCGATCAGAAAAAAGATCCGCGATTATTACCGTATTGATGAAGATAGCGTTATCGAGCATATTTTGCCGTTGGCTGAAGTGGGCATTGCTGCGCGCTCAAGAGCGTGGGAACGTGCTCGTCAAATGGTGATTAAAATTCGCCAAATTGAAGAAGGCAAAGGCGGCGTTGACGCGCTGTTAAACGAATACTCATTATCATCAGAAGAAGGCATTGTTTTAATGTGCCTTGCTGAAGCCTTATTACGTATTCCCGACAGTAAAACGCAAGACTCACTTATTCGCGATAAATTATCCAAAGGCGAATGGAGCCAACATCTGGGCAATAGCGACTCATTATTTGTCAATGCCTCAAGCTGGGGTTTGTTAATTACCGGCAAAATGGTGCAATATTTAGATGATAATCCAAAGCAAAATTTTAATGTCTTGCAGCGCGCTATTGGTAGATTGGGCGAGCCGGTAATTCGTTCATCGGTAAATTTTGCCATGAAAATAATGGGCAAACAGTTTGTGATGGGCACTGATATTGACGAAGCCCTTGAACGCGCCAAAGACGCTGAAAGCAAAGGTTATGTCTACTCTTACGACATGTTGGGGGAAGGTGCTCGTACTATGGCTGACGCCGATCGTTATTACGAGGCTTATCTAGGGGCAATTCACGCTCTCGGTAAAGCAGCTAACGGTAAAGGGCCAATTAAAAGCCCTGGTATTTCAGTAAAATTATCGGCTATTTATCCACGATATGAATTTACCCATTACACAAAAGTGATGGCGGAAGTGGTGCCGCGCTTAAAAGCATTAGCCTTGATTGCCAAAAAATACGATATTGGTTTTACCGTTGATGCTGAAGAAGCAGAACGTTTAGATATTTCCTTAGATATTATTGAAACGGTGTTTTCTGATCCGGATTTGACCGGATGGCAAGGTTTTGGTTTAGCTGTTCAAGCTTATCAAAAACGTTCGATTTTTGTTATTGAATGGCTTGAGGCGTTAGCTCGAAAAGTTGGCCGGACCATGATGGTACGTTTAGTTAAAGGTGCCTATTGGGATAGTGAAATTAAACAAAGCCAAGCAGATGGTTTGGAAGATTACCCTGTTTACACGCGTAAAGCCGCGACCGACGTTTGTTATAAAGCCTGTGCGATAAAATTGATGGCAGCGCGTGATGTTATTTATCCGCAGTTTGCGACTCATAATGCCTATACAGTAGCGACTATTTTAGAATTAGCACAAAACGATCATCTAGGTTACGAGTTTCAGCGTTTACACGGCATGGGCGAGTCACTGTATGATCAAGTAGTTGATAATGAAAAAGTGCAATGTCGAGTTTATGCCCCTGTTGGTGAACATGAAGAGTTATTAGCTTATTTAGTGCGCCGGTTATTAGAAAATGGCGCTAATTCATCGTTTGTAAATGCCATTGTTGATAACTCTAAACCGATTGAAGCGCTTTTACCTGATCCAGTTGAAACCTTGCAAGATTTACGAGTTAAACGTCATCCGAATATTTTAATGCCGATTGCTATGTTTGGCGCTGAAAGAGCGAACTCTAAAGGGTTAGACTTAAGCGACATTAACCAATTACAGGGATTAAAAACCAGTTTAGATGCTTGGGTGAACCAGCATGTTAAACCGGTTGATAATACCGTTCAGCATGCCGATGGTATTAATATTGTTAATCCTGTTAACCATCAAGAATTAATTGGCCAAGTTGATTTTCATACGCCAGCGCAAATGTCGGATATGGTGGCCCGCGCCGATAAAGCTTTTGCGGATTGGTCCCATACTAAGGTGACTTTTCGCGCTAATATATTGCGCAGAACGGCAGATATTTTAGAGCGACACAGTGCAGAATTAATCGCGTTATGTATTAAAGAAGCGGGGAAATTAACTAAAGACAGTATCGATGAAGTGCGCGAAGCGGTCGATTTTTGTCGATATTATGCCAGCCAAGCAGAGCAACTCGCCTTAGATGATCGCATGGAGCCGCGTGGTGTCGTGTTATGTATCAGCCCATGGAATTTTCCACTGGCGATATTTTTAGGGCAAGTGGCTGCGGCAATCGCAACAGGTAATACTGTCGTGGCAAAACCGGCTGAGCAAACCAGTTTGATTGCTAAAAGAACCCTTGAACTAATGAAAATAATTGGTTTACCTGATGATATTGTCCAGCTTATTTTTGCGCAGGGTAAAACCGTTGGCGAAACCGTCGTTAGCGATACTCGGGTTCAGGCCGTAATGTTTACAGGTTCAACGATGACGGGCCGATTGATCTCACAAATTTTAGCGCAGCGCGGCGGGCAACAAGTGCCACTGATTGCAGAAACTGGTGGCCAAAATTGCATGGTGGTTGACTCAACGGCACTGCCAGAGCAAGTGTGTGATGATGTGATTAAATCGGGTTTTCAAAGTGCCGGACAGCGCTGTTCAGCACTGCGGGTGTTATTTATTCAAGATGATATCGCCGATGATGTGTTAACGATGATCACGGGCGCGATGAAAGAATTAACCATTGGCGATCCGCAGTATTTAGCCACTGATATCGGCCCGGTTATCGATGCTAAAGCACTCAATAATCTTAACGCCCATGTTGAATATTTAGCCGATAAAGCGCAGTTATTACATCAATGTACGATCCCTGAAACTTTTGCCCAAGGTGCTAATCCTAACCATTATTTGTTTGCGCCTCGGTTATATCAAATTGATAATTTGGCAGTGCTAAAACAAGAAGTGTTTGGCCCGATTGTGCATGTCATACGTTTTAAAGAAGCCGAATTAAAACAAGTGGTTAAACAAATTAATCAATCTGGTTTTGGCCTTACCTCCGGTATACATACCCGTATTGAAGGGCGCGCGCTAGCTTTTGCTAACCAAATTAAAGCGGGCAATGTTTATATTAATCGCAATATTATTGGCGCTGTTGTTGGCGTTCAACCTTTTGGCGGCCGAGGATTATCAGGTACTGGGCCAAAAGCTGGCGGCCCGCATTATTTATCGCGCTTAGTACGAGAAAAGTTAACACCTTCTGCTAATGATATTAACTATCAAAGTATGGCTAATATCGACATGATCGCGTTTGATACCGCGAAACAAGAAGTTGAAGATATTATGGTAAAAGCGCTAACCGCCGAAAAAACATGGCAGTGCGCGCCGCTCAATGATCGAATTTCAGTCATGCGACAACTGATCGCCAAAATAGCGACTGTTGATATTGTTGATGACTTTGCCGATGATTTATCGCAGTCGTTAGCGGACTCGCGTTCGCAATTAACACTGATTGAAAAGTTGTTGAAAAAACCAATCACGCTGCCGGGGCCAACCGGTGAATCGAATACTTTGTCGTTTGAGCCTAGAGGTTGTGTTGTTTGTTATGCCGACCAAGACACCACGTTTAGTTTTTGGCTATTAGCGATAATTTCTGCGGCGGCAACCGGTAATACAGTGATCGCGGCGGTTTCAGATTTATTCTATCCACAAGCGCAAGCGATGCTAAGTAAATTGTTGTTATGTGGTGCCCCTGAAGGTTTATTGCAGGTGGTCAAACACAATAAGCTTAATACCTTACTTAAACATCCTGATATTGCCGGTACTGTGGTTGATAGTAACTGTGCGCGCTTAGGCTATTTCAGTAAACAACTAGCGGAGCGGGAGGGCGCTATATTACCTGTGATCAGTGCTGAATATCCGGATACTTTAGTGCTGCGTTTGGTGGTAGAAAAAACCATTACAATTGATACCACCGCCTCAGGTGGTAATACTTCGTTAATGACCTTAGCGGAAGATGATGACTAAATAAGCGCGGTATTTATCGGTTAGCTAAAACAGCGACAACAAGTAATGCTTGTCGCTGTTTTAGCTCTTTGCTCATTTAGGTAGTAAATTACGGCCGCTTTTATTCTATGGTTAAGACCACGCGGCGATAGTCAACAAGCGGTACTATGGTATTGTGATCCCATACTTCCAAAATTAGATGTAGCTCTTTCCCTTTTGCATCGTCAGGCACGAGCAAAGTAATCGCGGGGGCTGTAGCATTTTCAATTGCTAATGGTTTGCGATACGGTACCTTGCCTGCTTCAGTATAAACCCACCATGAAAAGCGCAATGCATCGCCATCAGGATCTGTCGAGCTGGCGGCATCAAAAGAGATCTTGTCGCCTGTTTTGGCTGAACGTTTTAAAATATTATCGCTAGCATCCCCATTTAACACGGCAATTGGATGATGATTGGCATTATCATAAGGTTGTACACTCCAATCCATACGTGCCTTATAGTCGTTCCACATAGCGGTACGCCAACGAAATATGCCCGTGTAGATATCGTGATAAACCTTACCATCGGTGGGTGAAACCCAGCGATCTAACAATTGATGATTATCAGTATAAGCGGCATAAGGTCTGAATTTACGCTCATCAGGGTGAATTATTGGATATTTGGCTGCCACATTTGCCACTTTTTCGCTGGTATAGCGGCCGCTCCAACCACCCCAAGATGGCTGTGATAAATCTGATAGTCCAGGTGCGACAAGTCCCAACCAAGGAATAGTGCCGCCACCCTCAATGTAATGAGTAATTTTTCCCACTTTACGAATAGGACTCAGGGCACCAAGTGCGCCGTGATTGCTGGTTATATTTTCTTGTGCCCATTGATGCTGACCTTCTGGTGTATAAGGATAAGGCTGCCAGTTATGCGGACCTAAATTTGTATTACTTGGGCCGCCAAAGCCCTGAGTTTGTTCAACACCACGGATCCAATGAATATTTGGAAATTCATGACAAATCCAAGCACCGGCATCATCTTGGCCTGAGTTTTCAAAAACACGTAGCTTTGCAATTGCGGCATCGACAACCGCCGGTGAGTGTGTTGCTCGAAAATCGAAGAGTGCTTGCGCGAGTGTATTTGCCCCTGCGTTAATCACAATATGTAATGGGCGAGGATCAGACTTAGTGAGCGCGGCAATAATTAGCTTGGATCCCGGTGAAGCCTTACCTGCGCCAATATCGGCAACGCCATTACCCGTTTGACCATTGGCGACTATGCTTCTTAAATAGTTCGGTTTATGCCAGCCCTGAGCGTGGCGTTTAAGGTTGGGATAAATTTTCTCATAGCCATCAATCAAACGATGAAATAACTGTGGCATTAATACTTTAACGGACTCTGTTGGATTAGCGCGAAAAAAACGACCGGTAACGGCGATTAAGCCCTCAAGCTGAAACATATTCGAACTGATTAATAAATGGGTGATCTGTTGTTCTTCATCGGGATCATGGCCCATATCTGCCATGATAATTAGCCGAGGTTTGCTACTGACTATTTTGTCTTGTTCAAGTTCTGTTGCTGTCGCTGTATAAGTGCAAAGAGATAAAATTGCACTTACCGCGAGGGATTTAAGTGTTTTGTTCATTATTATTCGATTCCTTAAATTGTTTTTATCGACCGCTTTTAGTTGCCTATTGTTACTAACTTATAAAGTTGAAAACTAGATTATTAGTCGGTTGAAAATACGCTGATAAGTAAATAGCAGCATAAAAAAAAGCAACAAGACCTAAGTGTTGTTGCTTTCAGACTAAACGAATTTTATTACGCGCTGCATTTATTAATCAGCAATAATATTCGCTTTAAAACTATATTCTCCAGGCGCTAAGTCAGTAAAACTGGTGCTTGCTTGTAAGCTGCCGTTTAAGCTAACTTTACTGGCCATTGCTGCTGGCAATATCACGTCAGCGGTCGTGTTTTTAGGGATTTTTACCGTCATCACTAATTTTGCATTGGTAATATTCCAATCAACAGCAACTTCACCTTGCGGCGTATTATAATGGCCGCTGGCGGTGGTCAGTTTTTGGTTAAATTGCGGCTCAATACGAATATGTTTAAAACCGGCTTTAGACGGCGTGATGCCTAAAATACCTTCGTAAAACCAGCGAGAAACTGTGCCATAAGCATAATGGTTAAGTGAGTTCATGCCTTCTGGATTAAAGCCATCTTCAATTGAGTATGAATTCCAACGCTCCCATGTGGTAGTTGCGCCGTTATTGATAGAATAAAACCATGATGGGTAAGTTTCTTTAAATAGTAAGTCATACATGACATCACTTTTTCCAGCTTTTTGTAATACGCTGGTAAGTAATGGCGTACCTAAAAAGCCAGTACGTAAATGATCATTGGCTTTGGCAATTAAAGTAAGTACTTTTTGTTCGGCAATTTTTTTCTCTTGCTCATTAAAAAGTCCAAATTCAATCGGTAATAAATAACTTGTTTGTGTGGTAATACCTTTTTTAAGGTTTAACTGGTCATCAAAAAATTCAGCTCTAAATGCTTGTTTTACTTCTGCATGACGTTTCATTAATTCAGTAACGTCTTGCGCTTTACCTAACACTTTTGCAGAGTTTAGCGTTAACTCGATAGAACGCGCATGATAAGCAGTACCAATTAAACTAAAGTTAGTATCACCACGATTACCACCTTCATCAGGGGTTTTTGATTCAGGATAAGGCTGTAACCAATCACCAAATGTCATCATTGATGAGACATCTTTTTTACTTTTTAAGTGATGGAAGTCTACCCATTTTTTCATCATCTCGTAGTTATCGGCAAGAATAGTTTTATCGCCGGTCATTACATACAATTCCCAAGGAATAACGGTTGCCGCATCACCCCAGCCTGATGATTCAAAGTTTATCCAATCAACAAATGGAATATAAAGTGGGATAAAACCATTTTCTTTTTGCTCTTCGCGCATGCTTTCTAACCATGCCGCCCAAAAGCCATAAACATCAGCCATGTACATAGACGGGGTAGCAAAAACTTGCGCATCACCCGTCCAGCCCATACGTTCATCACGTTGTGGACAATCAGTTGGTATATCTAAAAAGTTACCGCGTAAGCCCCACACTATGTTGTCAGCTAGTTGGTTTAATTTAGTGCTCGAACTTTTAAAGTTTGCATGAATATTAAAGTCTGAATGCTGAACATGTCCTTCAATCCAACTAAGCTCAGGATTTTTACTGGCATCGTATCCAGCTAGCTCAATATAACGAAAGCCATGAAAGGTAAAGGTTGGTTTATAAGTAATATCGCCGGTGATATTAGGTATATAGTGATTCGTTGATTTTGCCGAGCGATAGTTCTCGGTGTAAAAATCGCCTTTGTTTAAAGCTTCGGCATAACGAACGGTTACTTGCTGGCCTTTGATCACTGGGATTGAAATTTTAGGCACCCCAACCATATTTTGGCCTAAATCAAATATCGCTTTACCATCTTTAACACTGACTAGCTCAAGCGCTGGCATAACACTAACATTGGTTACAGGCGTATGACGTTTAGGTTTAAGCTTTACTGTTGTCTCAAGTGATTCTGTTAAGGCATTATCCCAATGAGTTGCGTCAAATTCAGCCGTGTTCCAGCCTGGAATTTCAAAAGCTTGGTCGTATTGCTCACCATCGTAATTACTGCTAAAACGAATTGGACCGTTTTGGCTAGTTTGCCAAGTGTTGTCAGTAACAATAACGTCTTTTTCACCATTTGCATAAGTGATTTCTAGCTGCGCTAATAAACGAGCCGGTAGGGTGTTATCTTGTTCGTAAAGTTTATAAACTCGGCCGGCATACCAGCCACCAGCAATGTTAGCTGCTAAGGCATTTTCGCCGGTTTTAATTTCTTTTGTCACATCAAAGGTAAGAGTTTCAATACGTTTCGCGTAAGGAGTCCAGCCCGGTGTTAAAACATAATCGCCAATTTTTTTACCGTTTAAATACGGTTCAAATAAACCTTTAGCGGTAATATAAAGGCGAGCTTGTTTAATATCGGCTTTAGCAGCAAATGTTTTTCGTAAATATTGTGCGGTTGCTAACACTGACTTTTCTGGTTGGTTAGTTGAAATGTCAGTTGCCGGATGGCCAACCCATTTAGCTTGCCAGTCTTGGTTGTTTAACAAACCCAGTTCAAAGCTATTAATGTCACTCCAACTTGAAGCTTGATCTTTTTCATCCCAAAAACGAACACGCCAAAATGCTTGTTGGCGTGAGCTAAGATCAGCACCTTGATAAGTTAACCAAGACGTTTCGTTTGAGGCAACTTTTGTACTGTCCCAAAGATCAGGAGTTTGTTGTAAAGCGGCTTTAGTGCTAGCTACTTGAATTTGGAACGCGCTTTGACTTTTCGCTTGCGCGGTGTCAGCAATTTTCCACGAAAAGCGCGGCTTTGATTCGTAATAACCAATAGGGTTAACAAAACCTTCACCGACTTTAAGCTGTTGCGGCGCTTGTACTACCTTTGATTTAGCCTCTGTTTTTTGATCTGTGCAGGCACTACACAAAAATAATAGGCTGAGAAACCCAAAGGTTTTCATATATTTTATTTTTATCATTTATTAAGATCTCTCTATCGTTATTTTTAATAACTTCATAGTGTTAAATAAGTATTCGAATTCGTTTAATTGATAACTTTCAGTATAGCTAACCAATCACTACCAATATCGCTGGGTGGTAAACCAAGGGCAACGGGCTGCTCGGTAGCAATAATATGGCTCATAGTCCCCGTCACTAAATCTCCTCCCTCACGGGTGTTAAACCATTGGATTTGAAACTTTTTACCCTGTGTATCTAATTTGACTTGATTAAAGCGAATGGGATTTTCAACCATTACTAAATAATGCTGGTCAGGAATGCCAAACACATACAAAGATTTTAGCGGTAATGATTGTGGTAACGGGCGCATTTTTTCAACGGCTACGTGTTGTTCAAAAAATTCACGGGCAATGGTATTTTGCTGCCAAAATAAATCACGCGAACGGTAATCATTTGCTTCGATATCGTTATGTGGGCTCTTATAACCAAAGTACCATTCAATCCCCCAGGCACCTGCTAATAATCCACCCCAAATAACACGAATACGGGCTTCGTTATGACTTGGGTTTTCAGCATCTGTTACTAATCCCCAAGCGCCACTGCCTGCTTCGTCAATGGCTAACGCCCAAGGCTTACCTGCTTGTGCTGAAGCGTGATACCACCGAATAATACGAGTATACACATCTCTAAAATCTGGTCGTTGTCCTTGAATAGAAGCGCCGGTAAGTAGTGACTGATCGCCAACTAAACCTGCGTAGGTATGATCTTCATGCGGCGCAGTGTGCATCACAATATGCTGTTTTTTATAAGGCGAGGTTGCGCGAATATAAGCGACGATTTTTTGTTGTAACGCTTGTGGAATATTATTTTCTTCGCCCAAATTCCAGTTCAAACTGGGGTGGTGAGCAAAGCGGGCAATAATTTCTCGGTAATATAACTTCTGTTCATGACCTAAAGCAGCATTATCCATTAGATGATCAGTTTCACGTTCATGGGTTTTAAAATGAAGAAAAAACCCTTTTTGGCTGCCGTAAGTAAATACTCGCTCCCACTGGGCTAATTTTGAAACATCAAAGCGGGTTTTGTGAAAATACTTTGACCAAGCTTGGTCATTTTTTGTTTTATTGGCGTAAGCTTGATAGCTGGCGTCATCAACGTTAAGTAAATGCGGGAAGACATTTCTGTCATCACCATCAACATTGAAGGTTAAAAAAGAAAAGGCATTTAAGCCTTTTTCAGCTAAATAGTTAATAGCGCCAAATAGCGATTTACCTTTTTCACCTTGCCATAATAAAGACGCGGCATCGTTGTTGTAATCACGGCGATGAGCATGCCAATTTTTTCGGCGTTTTGCGACATCTGGTGTAGCATCAAAATCTGCATAAGCGAGTAAGTTTTCAGGTGAGTCGACGCCTGCTTTAATAAAATATTTACCACTGCCGGAAAACTTTAAATAATGTTCACCTACGTATTCAAGGCGTCCTTTGGCGTAAGGCCCTTGGCGCTTTTCTTTGACTATGATAGTACCTTGCAGGCCATCAATACCAACTATTGCCGAGGCACCAGTGATCGTTTTAGCAACCGCAATGTTTTTTCCTTGTTTGAACGAGACGCGGTATTGCCACGCGCCGGGACTTTCGGCAGCAAACTTCACTTGCCATTGATTACCTCGAACCGCACTTGTTTCTGCCGCATTACCATCGGCGGCAAAATAACCGGGCACAACAAAAACTTTATCTTGCTGCGTGAAAGTGACATCTAATCGATAATCCATAAATGGATTTATTTGCCCTAATTCACTGGCGTTAGGACCGGTGAAAGCCAAGGTAAAAGGCTCGTATTGGTAATATTCTTGTTGAGGGGCAGTATTTGCACTGCTGAGATGACTGAACATCAGTAGGCAGATAGAAACTAAAGCCGTTGCTCTTTTTCTTAAATCAATTGACTTCTTAAACATACTGATGATTTGTTTTTATTGGATGTGACTTAAAATGATAGGTTAATTGCGGTTTTAAAACAAGACCCTTATTTTAATTTTAATTGTCATTTTTTGCGCTGGAGATTTATTCAAGTTATCAATACAGTTAAAGCCAATGGCGAACAGAAATATCGCTGTCGCTAACAATATTTATTAAAATACTTATGCGAAAAATAATGTAATGATGAAGCGAGTAAGAGCACCTCTATTATTTGAGGTCGATACCTTTTAAGGGGAATCAATTGAAATTGTTAAGATTAATCGCGAGCTTAGTTATTATTAGCTGTAGCTTTACAGCACAGGCCAATAAAGTTTTTGAATTACGCACTTATTATACGCATGATGGTAAATTACCTGATTTATTAAGCCGATTTGAAAATCACACGGTAAAATTATTTGAAAAACATCAGATGACGAATATTGGTTATTGGCTACCGACAACACAAAGTAATACGCTAATATATATTATCTCGCATGAAAGCCAAGCGGCGGCTGAAAAAAATTGGCAGGCTTTTGTTGCCGATCCGATATGGGTAAAGGCATATCAGGCTTCGCGTGTTAATGGCCCGTTAGTAAAAAAATTAACGTCTGAATTTTTAATGGCAACAAGTTTTTCAGCACTAAAATAAAAGCTGCTTTGTTCTGCTAATTTTAGTCATAAAAAAGGTGCATTTAGCACCTTTTATTTTAGCTGTGATCAGTTAAGCATATTCTAACGGCTTTAATATTGGCTTAGCCTTAGCTTGGCGCGCTATTTAGCGCTAGCTATTATCAATGTTTGCCAGCGTCCACGAGCAAAAGCGGTGCCGCCATCTTCAGGGATCTTGCCGTTGGTGACCGCCATTGAAGCGACTTTTAGTATGTCACCTTCAGTTAACATGACATTATTAACGGTGAATAATACGGCTTGATAATCAACAGAAGTTTCAGGGTTTACAAAATCTGCGATCACTTTATTGTTTAATAATATTTGATACTTTGATTCGCCATCAATTTCGCTCAGGGTCACCAACGTTAATTGCTGGTTACCAGCGTCTTTAGCTGTCACTTGATATTGGGCGTAGGCAAATTTATTACGGTAGTTGATGTTACCGGCATTAATGGCTAAAGCCTGTTTTTCTTTATGTTGGTAATAAGGAATATCGCCAGTAGCTTTTATAGTAAAGTCTTCAATTGCTGACAGTATTTTTTTAGCTTGGTTAGCTGCTTTGATGTTTTCTGCCGTTTGCTGTTGGGGTGTATCGGCAGAATTTGCATTTGCTACTTGGGTTGATAGTGCAAAGCACATGAGTAAACTTAGTTTTAAAAATTTCATTTTAGATCCATATTCAATATAAATTCATGACGCTTAGATTTAAGTAAGCTATTTTTTATTAACTATCCAGAGTTCAGGTTAACTATAAACGTTTATCCTCGTCACGGCTATTCAAGCAATCACTAACATCACTATGCTCAGTTGATGTTAGTGATTGTAGGCAAAATAAGGGATAGACCTTCTTCTAAATCTATTATAAATCCCTTATAAGTTTTTTATAAATTGTGGCGCTGAAACTTATTCTTATTATTAGCTTTAGCCTTAATCTGAAATATAAACTCTACCTGTTGTCAGTTGAGTTAATAATGCCTGCCAGTCACTAACATCCCAATTTTGGCGTTGACCCATAGAAATAGCCTTACGTAAGTTATCGACTACTTCGGTATATTGACGGTTTTCGCGGTAGCGATGTGAAAGCGCTAAGAGATAATAATATTCAGGATTATTTGCATGGCTGTCGGCTATTTTAGCTAAAAGCGAAATTGCTTTATTAACATCGCGTAGTTGCTCATCTGCGGCTGTTAATCTGATTGTGATGGCTTTTAGTACGGCAGCTTCATGATCTTTTTCCATCGCTGATTCAAACCAAAATAGGGCTTTTTTCTCATCAGTTTTCACCCAGTGACTGGTTAACAATAATTGCCCTAAGCGATATTCAGCTCGTGCTAAGCCATATTTACTTGCTTGGGCTATCCAGTAAATAGCTGCTGGAATATCGGTTTGTTCGCGGTAATTTTTTAAACCGTATTCAAGCATAGCGCCGGGGTGTCCGTCTTGGGCAAGGGCTTTTAATAATAATGCAGCTTCGCCTTTTTGTTGCTCTAACCAGCTAAAATTCAACAAGGCCATTGCATAATTGTAGCGATCTTTTAGGCTAGTACCTTCTTTGTATTTAATGGCGGTTCGGCGAATATTGCTATATAAGCTTTTGTTTTCTTTGAGCAGGGTAAATTTAGTGTAATTTGCAGCTCCTAAATTTGCGCGACCAATAAATTCAACTTTTTGCTCTTTAATACTGGCTTGATCAAGCGGAAATAAAACAAATGAGTCGATTAACTCTTTCGCAAAACCCACTTTTTGCACTGTTGTTATATTTCTTGCTGAGCCGTCAACAGCGAGATCAAAATCAATAATTAAATAAGGCTTAGTGGCCGTTTGTATTAGGTTCTCAAAACCGAATGACTCTTCTTCGCCATTTTCATCGAACGAGCCTGAGGTGTTGTCTAGGTATACTTGGTCATCAAGGTAGTCCTGAAATTCTTCAACAATTTCTAGTGTTGGCTTGCCGTTAAAAGTTACTTTATCTGCTAAATTTTCACTGGCAATAACGGGTAAGTATTTGCTGTTAATGCTTTCTTTACCATGAGTCTTTTTGAAGTTCGTGAGTATATCAATAATATCCTTTCTCTCTGCTAGCGGTATTTCGTTTAACATACCGTCAATAATCGCCTGTGAGTCATGGAATTGATATTCAGCGGCCAGTGAAAAATAAAGCATGGCATTGATAATATCTTTATCACCCGCTAAGCCTTTAAAGTAAATGGTCGCGAGTTGGTAACAAGCATAAGGATTACCTACCTTTGTCGCTGTTAAATATTCAGCTTGTGCTAATTGATATTGTTTATCTTTCAAATACTGATCGGCTTTAAAAATATCTAAAGCAAAGGCGCTGTTAGTGAAAATCAGACTGATTAAAAATAGTAAGCCAATTTTTTTGATAAATATATTCATGAATGTTTGTTGATTGCAATTGAGTTACTGTGATTGTTGTCGATTTTATCGAAAAGATAAATCTTTATTTTAACATATCGATATTTTTGTTATTTCCAACTTTCATTTTATTATCTGCGTTAAATTAGTCTTTTGAGCAGCAAGTAGCCCGTTTATAAATTGTACTTTGTCTTTTTTATTAGGCTCACTATTACGTTATTTATAATATCTGGTGTCGGCAAAGATAAATTATTGATTGATATTGATTGGTTGTGGTTTTTTATGCTACCTTGTTGGATTGTAATTTGTAAATTACCAAATTAATTGCGTGGCTCATTCAGTATTTTAGCGATAGCAAAACTTAAGGTTTCTTTGAAATGAAAAGTAAATTTATCTTAATAGCAAGTATATGTGTTTCTTTACTGTATACGGGATTAGCTGTAGGTTTTGAACCGCAATCGCTAGCGCCTTTGTCATCATTAACGCTAGAAAATAAAACGTTAGAACGACCGTTTATTTGGGCTAAAGCAAGCGAACGCAATGATATTTTAGTTAAGATCACTCATCGCGACTGGGCTAAAAAACTTTTTGTCAGTTTAAGATCGCGCGCCGATGCCGCCACTGCAAATACGCTGCTACAACGTCGTAAAAAGCTATTACAACTACCGTTAGTTTGGCCTGAAAGTATTGATGGACAAACTAATCAACAAATTAAGCCAACACTGCAAGTTTATGGTAAAGCTTTAGGTAATCAAAGTGATGGTAAATTAAGGTGGGGTTATGCAAGAGCGCCACAAATGCAAATGTTAAAAGGTTTGCAAGATGGTGTTGATTGCTCGGTTTTGTATTATTTAACCGAACAAGAAAAGTATGCGCAATGTGCGGCTGATATGTTGGCAACTTTTGTTAATGCTTTAGCCAACACGCCAGTGATTAAAAGTGACCAAATGAATAGCGGCTGGCTTTATCAAGATAATCATTTATTAGAAGCACGGGTGTTAGGAGCGCAGTTACCGATTATTTACGATTTTGTTTATTCGTATCTTAAAAAAGGCGGTAAAGTTTACGATTTAGCCAGTAATGATCTAGTTGATTTTGACTTCGGGGCTGCCCAGAAAGTGTTCGCTACTTATGTTGAATTGGCACTTAATAAAGGGCTGTTAGAGTCAAATTGGCCGGTATTAGAATCGGGCAGTTTACTCCATAATATTCATGCCCTTGATGACGCCGAAAAAAGAGCGTCGTTATTACCTTATTATTTATACCAAAATACTGAGCATCAGGCATCCTTGCATAAAGTGGCTGAAATGTTTAAAAATCCGGGTGATATCTGGCCAGAATCCATTAGCTATTCTCGACATGTAACTAGCCTAAGTGTTTATTACATGACTATGGTGGATAGGATTTACCCAAGATTAAAACTCGGGACTCGTTTTGCCAATATCCCACAGTCGTTAACGGCAATGTATAATTTACAATTTCCCAATAATGATTATCCGTATATCGGTGATACCCATCGTCATTTCGAGGTTGAATATCAAGCTTATGAAATGGCATTACAGCTCGCAAGACTGAATGATAATCAACCGCAAATTAAGCAGTTTTCAACATTTTTAGCTGCCAGTATAGTCAATAAAAATTATCATCGAGCTGAGTTAGAAGCGCGTACTTATGGCCCTAGCCCTTATGTTTTACCGCTTCAATTATTATGGTCGCTCGATGATTTAACCAGCGCTAATGATGAGAATAGCAATATCGAACCTGTTCGTCCGCGCAGTAATCACTTACCGCATGCGGGTATGACGATTCAACGTAATCTCAGCACCAAAAACGTCACTAAAGATAGTTTGATGGCTGCTGTTGCTGGTGGCAGTTATATTCATGGTCATGCGACTGGCATGGACTTAGAGCTTTATGGTCAAGGTTATGTTTTAGGTATTGATGGCGGCAAGTGGACTTACGGCACTGATATTCATGAAAATTATTATCGCTTGTTTGCCGCTCATAATTCGGTGATAAGTAATGGTGCGTCGGCTTCAAAGGGCGGCTGGATTAACTTAGGCATTAATCAAGTAACACCCGTGGTGTTAGAACCGCAAGCTGAGCAATCAGGGGTTTCTCCGTATCATTCATTTGCGACCACTTCATTTTATGATCAAGACAATTTAGTTGCTCCGGCGCAGCATCAACGTACGGTTGCCTTGATAAAGCTTTCTGACAACGTTGGTTATTATGTTGATATTTTTAGAGCAAAATCTGATACGCCGGATGAATTTCATGATTACCTGTATCGTAATATTGGCGAGCAAGTGGTGATCAGTTCGAACAATGAAAAATTGGCGATGGCTAATGACAAAACCCGCTATCAAGCGTCTGCGCAATTGCCTTGGGCTTATCATCAAACTTATAAACATCCGGGCTGGCACTTTTTTACTGAGGTAAAAAGTAGTAAAGCCACAACACAAGCGTTAACTGCTACCTTTACTGCTAATAAGCTAAGTAAACAGCCTATTGTAATGCGCGCCTTAATCCCCGCGGGTTTAAACACTGAAATCACGCAAGTTATGGCGCCTAAGTCTAAGGCTGCACCTAAACCTTATGATAAAAAACCATTACCGACGTTTGTGTTACGTCATCAAGGTGAGGCATGGAGCAATCCATTTGCAGTTGTTTATCAATCTTATACCGATCAAAACAACGAACAAGCTGCGGTGCAGTCAGTAAAGCGCATCATGGTCGATAAGATTTTTAAAGGCCTACAAGTGTTTTCAGAACTTGATGGTAAAAAAATTGAGCAATATATCATTATGCAAGAAAACACCAATGACACGTTTATGATCAATGATCTTGATCTTAAATTTACGGGTCGATTCGGTATTGTGACTTTACATAACGATCAGCTTGAAAGTCTTTATATAGGCGATGGCAGTGCATTAACCTATCAAGGGAAAAAATTAGTCCCGACAGCGACATCAGCTGGTTATTCGAGCTATTAAAATATTCGCATTAAGTTAAGAATTAAGGAAATAAACAAGATGAAAAAAATGATAACAAAAAATCGATTATTGACTGGCTTGGTCAGCAGTTTACTTTTGAGCTTTACCACTGCCGCTAGTGCTGCCGATAAGCCAAATATTCTGTTTATCTTGACTGATGACTTAGGTTTTAACCAAATTGGCGCTTATGGCAATACGCCGATCAAAACTCCTAACTTAGATAAAATGGCTAACAATGGTATTCGCTTTGACCAGGCTTATGCCGGTAATACCGTTTGTTCACCATCGCGTGTTTCATTATTTACTGGCCGTGATGGTCGTTACATGACGAATAACGCCAACACAGTACAGTTAGCTGAAATCGATATTACGATGGCGCATGTGCTTAAATATGCTGATTACGATACCGCTTTATTTGGTAAATATTCGATTGGTTCGCAAATGGGCGTTACTGATCCGTTAGCAATGGGTTTTGATACTTGGTATGGCTTTTATTCTATTTTGGAAGGTCACAGACAGTACCCGCAAATTGTTTGGCGTGACGGTAAAAAACTGCGCGTTAAAGAAAACGAAGGCGGAAGAAAAGGCGCTTATGCGCAAGAGCTATTTACCGAAGAAGCAATTAATTACATTAAAGAAGATCGTGAAAACCCGTTTTTTGTCATGCTAACTTTCTCTTCACCGCATGCTGAGCTTGGTGTGCCGGCAAAATATAGCGATCAATATAAACTTGATGAAAAGCCTTATTTAGGTATGTCGACAGGGTCGCCAAGCGATAAATATGCAGCCTATTATCCTGAAGCTGTAGCAAAACCTAATGCGACACTAGCCGGTATGGTAACTGCTTTAGATGATTATGTTGGCCAAATCATCGCAGTATTAGAAGAGCAAGGTAAATTAGATAATACCTTGATTGTTTTTACTTCAGATAATGGTCCGCATGATGAAGGCGGCGCAGATCCCGAATTCTTTAATGCATCGGCTCCTTATAAAGGTCAAAAACGTGATCTCTATGATGGTGGTATTCACGTTCCTATGATTGTGCAATGGCCTGACAAAATCAAAAAAGCTCGTGTTGACGATACCCCTTGGTTATTTGCCGACGTATTACCAACCTTAGCCGATCTTGCTGGTGTAGATTTAAATGTTGTTCCGCGTGTGCGTACTAACGGTGTTTCGATTGCGGGTTTATTGAATGACCAACCAGACGTAATGGCTGAGCGACTTTTATATTGGGAATTTTCTAAGCAAGTGGGCGATCCTAACTCAGGCATCATTGGTGATACTTTCCAAGCCGCGCGTAAAGGCAAATGGAAAGCTGTTCGTTATACCCTTGCCGGTGCCATGGAACTATACGACATTATTAAAGATCCGGGTGAGTCACATAACTTAGCGGCTGAAAACCCTGAAATTACCGAAGAATTTTTTGCAGTTTTTGAACAGTACAAAAATTAGCTTTTATTACTTTAGGGTCTGTTAAATATTTATTTAAAAACTCGCCCCTCGGGAACGCATAGGCATCATGATAAAGGTACAAAATTTGTTTAATATAGAATGACTATATCTAAACATATTTTGCTTTTTCTCATATCCCCCATGTCGTTCTAAGTGGTCACTTCTTTAGATGGATTGGTATTAAATTATGCCGGAGCGTATAACCTGTGCTTAAAATACATTTGGAACAGCCAAATATTATTTTAAGCACCTTGATTACCTCTTTTTCAAAGGCAATAGAGCTATAACCTGAATGATAGCAGGCCTAATAAGTAAATTTGTAGCGAGGGCGCGTTGATGAGACGCGCCTTTTTTTACTTTGCCATTGAGCAACTTGCGCAAATTAATCCTAACAGCTTTAATTAAAGCTAGGGTTTGTTGATTTTTGTTAATGAATAAAGCAGCCTGTTGCTCAAAAATAACACAAAGGTCAACAGACCTTAGATAACTTATCAATAACTATTAAATAATTAAATGTTTTATACTTTTTTAATCTGTATATCGATACTGTTTCGATAAGAGAGCCTAATGCTTATGTTAAGTGATTTCTTCGCCAATCATGCCAGATAAAAATAAATTTCTCGAAAGAGAATACAGCTATCCTGGTGAAATATCAGGCGCCTTCCTGCTTGGTTTGGTGGAATCATTTGGCAATTCTAATCTACTTAACCCGCAAGAATTGAATTTTGATTTATATTCAGTACGACCGCAAAACTGGTATCCCTATGACTATTTAATGGATGCACTGACACTGGTACAAAAATTATTACCCGACTCCAGCAGTATTTTATTTGGTGCGGGCGTTAAATTTATTGAAACTTGGTATTATCAGGGGCCAGGTAAAAGTAGTGTTTTCTCTGGTTCTGAGTGGATTCAAGTTAATGATCAAACTGACGGTGGCTACAATTCTGTGGTTCGAGGTGGAGCGCCAAGTGAAATTGGTTGGTGCAAAAATATCGAGGTGAATGAGCAAGAGGGTTATGCTTTCATTGAAAACGTGATGCCATTGCCACCGGATTATCTTGCCGGTGTTTTTTATGGTGGTTTTTTACTCTTTGACGATATGGTGTATTTTAATACTGAGATTGAAAGTATTACCAGCGACTCCTCACTTAACTATCCAAAAACTATTATAAAACTTATCTTTCGCCCGCGAAATAAAGCGGTTTCCGATCAGCGGCTAGAAGAGCTGAAAAACAATGAACAAAGCCAATGTGCGTCTTTAATCGAAGCCGATGAAATATTATGGCACTACCGACATTTGTCGCTTCTTACCGAGATGAGGGAAAAATATAATCAAAATATCACCGAAATATTGGGTAAAGCCTTTAACAACCTAAGGCAAAGCGATGAAGAGTTATTACGTAGCAACCATAAATTAAATCTAGAACTGATGCTTTAACTGGCTTGTATAACAAACGTTTTTTTAATCAGCAAATTGAAACATTATGGAATATATCTAAGCGGCATAATTATTCGATTTGTGTCTTGATGATCGATATCGATTTCTTTAAGCCTTATAACGATTTTTATGGTCATTTAGCTGGTGACGATGCAATTAAATCGGTAGCAGAGTGTTTAACGACAACCTTTAAACGGGCCGATGATTTAGTGGCGCGTTTTGGCGGAGAAGAATTTATTTGTGTCACCATTAATGTTGACGACGATTATGTTCATCAGTTGGCTGAAAAGCTAATTAGGTGTTTAGCGGAAAAGAAAATTCCGCATTTAAATTCAACGGTTGATGACAATTTGACAGTAAGTATTGGCTCTATCAATTTCGACGAAAATCTCGGGGATATTGAAAAATTAATTAAAGAAGCAGACAAGGCGCTATATCAAGCGAAAGCGCAAGGTCGTAATCGGCATGTGCATAGTCTGTTTTCTGAAAAGAGTAATAGTATTAACGAGCAATAAATCTCGCGAGGGCATTAAAATATTTACTGGTATCTTTCCTTTTGAGTTAGCTTTTTCGTTATCAATATCACTTTTTTCTGTGTTCATTATAAATTTCATCACTTATCTCTGTTCAATATTAGCCATTAAAGTAGTTAAATTTGGCGGATATAGAATAGCTACAATTACACTATAATGATTAATATATTACTGTTACTATCAAAGGTGATAGCACATTATGGCTAATGTTAAAGCCGCTTACTTGTTTGGAACATTATTTGAAAACTTTTACTTGTCAATGTGGTAACACCCTGCATTTTGTCAATACCAAGTGTGTAACTTGTAATTCTATGCTTGGCTTTGTCCCTGAAGAGCTGCAGTTAACAGCGTTAACTATTACGCCTCAAGGGTTATATAAAGTTGCGACTAACGATAACCTTTATCGGCAATGTAAAAACTACTGGCAACATGATGTTTGTAACTGGATGGTGCCAGCCGATGATCCGAATGAGCTGTGCCAGTCGTGCCGACTAAATGTCACTATTCCTAACCTTGAAAAACCTGGGAATTTTACTTTATGGTATCGCATGGAACTGTCCAAACGCGGCCTTTTATATACCTTATATAAACTAAACTTACCTGTGGTTGGTCGTAGTATTGAGCCAGTTACCGGTTTAGGATTTTCATTTTTAGAAGATCAAATTGAAGATGAATATGGTAATGAATTAACGGTTAAAGATTATGTTGTTACCGGCCATAGCGCTGGACTTATCACCTTAAATTTGAGTGAAGCTCAAGACAGTGCACGTATTGAAATGCGTGAAAAAATGAATGAACGTTATCGTACCCTTATTGGCCATTTTCGCCATGAATCAGGTCACTATTATTGGGATCGTTTGATCAAACATTCAGATTTACTTGAACCTTTTAGAGCAATGTTTGGCGATGAACGTTTGTCTTACACCCAAGCGTTAGAGCATTATTACCAAAATGGCCCATCGGAAAATTGGCAAAATGTTTGGATCAGCGCGTATGCCAGTATGCATCCGTGGGAAGATTGGGCCGAAACATGGGCACATTACCTGCACATGGTGTCTACCTTAGAAACCGCCAATAATTATGAAATAAGCATTGCTGGTAATCAGGTTAAAAATCCGTTACTTAAATCTGACAATGTTGATGAAGCCTACACCGCTATTAGCTTTACGCAATTATTTAATGACTGGTGCCGACTAACTAAGTCAATCAATGCCATTAACCGCAGTATGGGCCATGATGATGCTTATCCGTTTGTCATTTCAATTACCGCATTGGATAAACTTCGATTTGTTCATCAAGCCATTAAATATGCAAAATAACAAATAAAATCAATACTTTCACAGTGAAAATTATTTGTTATTTGTTTTCTCTTCTATACTGAAAATATTCACTAATATTAAGGATGAATAGATGGCTATTCGATGGGACAGTTATAATGTTAAAAATCTACATGATGAATTAATAGGAACAAAGAATAAGCCAAGACATTTCGCAAATGATTTGTGTGCATATCTTTCAGATTTAACTGATGATGATATTAAAGAGTTTAAAACCGCAGCTGATCTTGCCATTCAAACCATGGGGATTACGTTTCGTGTATACAACGATGAGGAAGGTTCCATTGATCGCGCTTGGCCGTTTGATATTATTCCGCGCTTAATTGACAAAGCAGAATGGCAAACTATTGAGATAGGTCTTAAGCAAAGAGTTAAAGCGTTGAATCTTTTTATTAATGATTTGTATAACGAGCAAAAAATCATTAAAGACGGTGTATTTCCCGCAAATTTACTTGAAAAATCAAAAAACTTTTTGCCGCAATGTAAAGGTTTTACTCCTCCGTTAGGTATTTGGGCTCATATTTGTGGTTCAGATTTGGTACGTGATAAGGATGGCAAGGTATATGTGCTTGAAGATAATTTACGTGTGCCTTCAGGTGTGTCTTATATGCTCGAAAACCGGCAGGTAATGAAGCGCGTATTTCCCGAAATGTTTGATAAGTATAACATTCTACCTGTCGATGATTATCCTTCACAACTCTATGATATGTTGGCCGAACTATCGCCTCGCGATATTAAAGAGCCTGAAATAGTGGTATTAACCCCCGGTATTTATAACTCTGCTTATTTTGAACATGCTTATTTAGCACAGCAAATGGGCGCGGAATTAGTTGAGGGTAGTGATTTAGTTGTTGATGAAGATGACTGTGTTTATATGCGAACTATTGAAGGATTGTCGCGTGTCGATGTTATTTATCGTCGTATTGATGATTTATTTATTGATCCTGAAGCGTTTAATCCTGATTCAACGCTTGGCGTGCCTGGTTTAATGAGAGCTTGGCAAGCGGGTAACGTTGCTTTAGCTAATGCCCCTGGCTCAGGGGTAGCTGATGATAAAGTCGTTTATGCTTTTGTACCTGAAATAATCGAATACTACCTTGGTGAAAAAGCAATTTTATCTAATGTGCCGACTTATAAATGTATTAACCCAGAAGATCGTGAATACGTTATTAATAATATTGAAAAATTAGTGGTTAAACCGGCTAATGAGTCAGGCGGTTATGGCATGTTGATTGGTCCACATGCTAGCAGTGATGAACATGAAGAATTTAAAAAGCTTATTGAAGCTGATCCGCGTAATTATATTGCTCAGCCGATGTTAATGTTATCAACAGCACCAACCATGGTGGACGAAACCGTTGAACCTCGTCATTTAGACCTGCGCCCGTTTATTTTGTCTGGTAAAGACGTTACCGTAACAACAGGGGGATTAACACGCGTTGCGTTAACTAAAGGTTCAATCGTGGTCAACTCATCGCAAGGCGGTGGTAGTAAAGACACTTGGATTGTTGATATGGAGTCGTCATCATGAGCATGCTTTCGCGCGTAGCTGAAAATATCTATTGGTTAGGTCGTTATCTTGAACGAGCGGAGAATACCGCACGTATTGTTAATGTTAATGCTAATTTGTTACTCGATTTACCTAAACATGTACGTTTAGGTTGGACACCTATTCTTGAGATTATGTCATCGAGAGAAATATTTGATGAACATTATGAACAGCCAGATGAAGCCAGTGTTATTTCGTTTTTAGTTACCGATACTCGTAACCCAGGTTCAATCATTAGCTCTTTAGTTGCAGCAAGAGAAAACGCCCGTACCATTCGAGAGATTATTCCACGTGAAGCGTGGGAGCAAATTAATTCAGTTTATTTATTAGCCAAAGAACAACAAACGCAAATTCGCAATGGTCGCTACAGATATGAATACCTAAATAAAGTTATTCAGGCTCAGCAAGCTATTACAGGTAACCTAGCTGGCACCATGACCCATGATGCCGGTTATGATTTTTTACGTCTTGGCCGAAATATCGAACGTGCTGATATGACAACCCGAATTATCGATGTTCGCTCGGCTAATTTATTACCTTACGTTGATAATGATATTTCTCCGTTTGAAAATATTCAATGGATGAGCGTATTAAAGTCGTTAACTGGCTATCAAATGTATCGTCGGCAAATGCGCTTACGTATTACTCGCCCTGACGTTTTGCGATTTTTATTACTCGATGATAAATTCCCGCGCGCAGTGAAACATATTTTACAGCAAGTTGAGTATTGCTTAAGCGATTTACCCAATAGCCAAGGGGTGATTGACGAGTTAAAAACCGTGCAACATCAATTACAAAATGCCCAACCGGAAACGCTAAAACAAGATATGCTGCATGAATTTATTGATGAGATGCAGCAAGGGCTAAATAACTTGCACAATAAAATGGCAGAAAGCTATTTTTAAATAATCTTTTAAAGCTAGCCCTTAACTGAATTTGTCAAGAAGTGGCGAGCATTACATAAAAAGTGCAGTATTTTTACTGCGCTTTTTTATAGCTAAGCAGGAAGCCGAAAGCTGGAAGCTACAAGCTGGAAGCTGGAAGCCTGTCTCTTATACAAAAGTTTCTATTTTATTATATTCATGATCTAATAAATAAAAAAATTTAGGTCATGAAT
>JBPOFN010000040.1:0-37702 GCA_051251725.1 Thalassotalea sp.
GTCCCTATCGTCTAGAGGCCTAGGACACCGCCCTTTCACGGCGGTAACAGGGGTTCGAATCCCCTTAGGGATGCCACATTAAAAAAACCGACTTTATGTCGGTTTTTTTTCGCCTGTAATTTATCCCTCAGAACAACATGACACTTACGGTTCAAAATAACTGATGATATCGGTCAGTATTTCCCGCTTTTTATTATTAATTCCATTAGCTACTATGATCAACATTAGAAAACTAATCAATCGTCTTGAACATTTAGCAGGTAACAGTATGAAAATTTTAGCCTTTGGGGCATCAAACAGTAAAAACTCAATTAACCAGCAATTAGCCAACTATGCCGCGTGTTTAGTTAAAGGGGCTGAGGTAGAAATGGTTAATTTAAATGACTTTGAGTTACCGATATTCAGTGTTGATAGAGAAGAGCACTTAGGACAGCCTGAGTTAGCACAAGCGTTATTTGAAAAGATCGGTAGGGCAGATGCCTTAGTGATCTCCTTTGCCGAACATAATGGTACTTACACGGCGGCTTATAAAAATATTTTTGATTGGATGTCGCGTATCAATCAAAAGGTTTATCAAAATAAACCTATGGTGATGTTAGCGGCATCGCCTGGACCAGGTGGCGCGGTGAATGTGTTAAATAGCGCAATTACATCAGCGCCACATTTTTTAGCTGATTTAAAAGGCTCTTTATCGATAAAGCGTTTTTATGATAATTTTGATATGGCAACACAAACGTTTACCAATGATGAAGTTAAGCAAAATTTATTAGCTGTGATGAATAAATTGCTTTAGATAATGAAGTGAGGCTAAAAGACAAAAACCTAAGCTAGCTGTATTGGCAGCTAGCTTAGTAAATAATACCGAGTTAAGCGCTAACCTGAGACATTACTTGTGGTGTTAATTGAGGATTGATCAGCGCAATACTTTCATCAGCAAAACCAACCCCGGCCTCGGTATAAAAGTTAAAAACTTTATCAATACCACAGGCTTCAAGTTCTACTTCTTCATCGGCATAACGGGCAATTGCGGCGATTTTACCCTGATAATTTGACGAGCGAATGATTTTAGTAACATTGATAATATCTTGTACTGACGGTAGTGCGATTAATACTAACTTTATCTGATCGGTTTTAATATCCTGCCAAAAATATGCATCTTCAGCATCAGCAACATAACTGTCTAAACCCATTTCATTGAGTTTTTCGACTTTATTTTTATCTGCATCCATGCCCCAAACTTTTTCATTACTATGAACCGTCATAGCGCGATGTGCTCCCATGCCAACCCGGCCCATACCGACAATAACAACCGGCGTATTTTGCGGAATATAAATATTGTCATCAGGCAGCTTCTGCTCATTTTCAAATTGTTTGAAAAAAGCTTTATGACGAGAGAAAAAGCGATGGGAGAATTTATACACAACACTGGTTAAGACAAACGAAATTGAGACCGCTAAAGCTAAAACAACTAACCATTGATTATCTAACCAGCCTTGTTTAACACTTAAAGCGGCAACAATTAAACCAAATTCACTAAAGTTACTTAACATTAGCGCGCCTAAATAAGATGTTCGACATCTTAGTTTTAACGCATTAAAAACACCAAAAAAGAAAATAAACTTTATCGGAATACAAATAAGGACAATAAAACTCGCCACTAAAATCATTTCAAGGTTTGGCAGTGCGACAAAGCCGATTGACAAGAAAAATCCAATTAAAAAGATATCTTTAAAACTCAATAACGATTTAGTGATCTCAGTTGCTTTTGGATGGCTGGCTAAAAACATCCCGATGATCAGCGCGCCTAAATCACCTTTTATTTGTACTAAATTAAATAATTCATAACCACCTAAGGCTAATACAAAACCAGCGAGGGGTAATAACTCACCATGACCAATATGGTTAATCAGTCTAAAAATTAGTGGTTTGATAAAAAACAGTCCGAGTAATAAAAATGCCCAAACAGAAGGGGTTTTACCAGTCGCTACCACTAAAAATGCAACGGCAATAATATCTTGCATAACTAAGATGCCAATCGCTAATTTACCGTGGCGAGTTTTCATTTCGCCATTTTCTTCGAGTAATTTAACAATACAAACCGTACTACTAAAACTTAACGCGAAAATGATAATGGCAGAGGCGGTAAAATTAAGCTCTGCAAAATATGAAATAGCTAACATGCTAAATAATTTAAAGATGCCAATACCTGCAACTAACCATAAAACTGTATGTAAACTTGTACTTAACCACACTTCATTTTTAAGCAGGTCTTTGACATTCAGTTTTAGACCTATGGTAAATAACATTAGGGTAATGCCTAAATCAGCCAATACATCTAAACCTGCATTAGGGGTATAACCTAAAAAGTTTAAAATAAAACCAGCTAATAAAAATCCGATTGAAGGTGGTAGTGTCGCTGTTTTTGCGATAAAACCGCAAACAAAAGCAAATAAAATCCAAATAAATTCCATGTTATTTACTCAATAGTAATTGGTTAAGTTGTTTTTCCATATTATCGGCGATCATGCTTTGGGCTTCGATATTTGGGTGAATACCGTCTTTTAACATTAACGCTGGATTTATCGCGATATCTTCCATAAAAAAATCGAGTAATGGAATGTTGTGCTGCTCGGCTAATTGTTGATAGTTTTCGATAAAAAGCTTGTTATATTTAGGGCCATAATTAGGCGGTATTTTAATCTGCATTAAGGCGATGTTGATGTTTTCTTGTTTCGCTAAGGTAATTATTTGTAACAAGTTATTTTTTATTAATGGAATAGGAAACCCCCTTAAACCGTCGTTGCCCCCGAGTTCTATGATCAAATAGTCGACCGAATGCTTTGTTAATATTTTTGGTAAACGCGCTAAGCCGCCAGCGGTGGTTTCGCCACTGATACTTGCGTTAATAATATGATATGGTGAATTTTTTTGCACAAAACGTTGATTTAATAACGAGACCCAACCTTGCTCTTGTTTCATACCATAGGCGGCGCTAAGGCTGTCGCCTAATATAACAAGTGAAGTGGACGGGGTAGCTGAAACCTGTAATGAATTAACACACAGTAATACAACCCAAAAAAGCGATTTTTTTAACATGAAATTAGCATCCGATACTATATTGAAAGTCACTTCGGTCAACAAGGAAGTGCAGGTAAACGATAAATCTTTGTCTATTTTGCAGAATATTGATTTAGAAGTAAATGCAGGAGAGACATTAGCCATTGTTGGCGCTTCTGGTTCTGGCAAATCAACACTACTTTCGTTGATCGCAGGTTTGGATATTCCAACCAGTGGTGAGATCTATTTAAAGCAACAGCCACTGCACAAGCTTAATGAAGAGCAACGAAGTGCGGTGCGCGCTAGCCATGTCGGTTTTATCTTTCAGCAGTTCCTGTTAATTAACAGTTTAACTGCGCTTGAAAATATTATGTTACCGGCAGAGCTTGCCAATATTGAAAATGCCGAAGCAAAAGCGCGGGATTTATTAGCCAAAGTGGATCTTAGCGAGCGCGCTGATCACTTTCCAGCACAGTTATCTGGCGGGGAGCAACAACGAGTAGCCATTGCCCGCGCTTTTATTAGCCAGCCGGCTATTTTATTTGCAGATGAGCCAACCGGGAATTTAGATGCAACCACCGGAAAAATCATTGAAGACTTGCTGTTCGATATTCATCAGCAATTAGGAACCACGTTAATTTTAGTGACGCATGATCTGACCTTAGCTAAGCGCTGCGCCAAACAAGTATCAATGAACGCCGGTCAACTTAGTGCTATTACAGCGCCGCATGCAATTAATGAACCTGCCAATTTAGTTGAAGAGTTAGCATAATGAAGGTTGCCATTTTACATTCGCTGCGATTACTTAAACATGAACTTAGGCGCGGTGAACTCACCATTATTGCGCTCGCCATTATTTTATCGGTGTCAGCTGTTTTTAGTTTAAGCGGATTTTCAGGACAAATTAAGCAAAGTTTACTTGAAAACAGTACCAAGTTTATTGCGGCCGATAGAATTTTAAAAGCGCCGCGTGAGCTTGATGATAAGTTTTTACAAAGCGCAGCTGAGCATGATCTACAAGTGGTAAAACAAGCAGAAATGGCGTCGATGGTTTTTGCTGGTGATGAAATGTTGCTAACGCAAATTAAAGCAACCACAGATGGTTATCCGCTGCGTGGTCAGTTATTAGTAAAAACGAGTATGTCGGGGCAAGCAACGCCACATTTTACTCCCAAAGCTAATCAAGTTTGGCTCGATAAAAAAGCATTTGTGCCGCTTAAGGTCAAAATTGGTGATGAACTTGAAGTTGGTAATATAACCTTAACCATTGCGGGATTAATTGAGCAACTACCTGACGCCTCTTTTAGCGTGTTTACTTCAGCGCCTGTGGTTATTGTTAATTATCAAGATTTAGCTGCTACTGAATTAGTGCAACCGGGTAGTCGTTTAGGCTACCATTATTTATTTTCAGGTCAGCAAGCGGATTTAGAAACTTACGAAGAGTGGCTCAAACCACAGTTGAATGAAACTCAACACTGGCGCGATATTAAATCAGGTAATTCGCCGCTTGCGCGATCACTTAACCGTGCGGAACTTTATTTATCACTGAGTAGTATGCTTGGTATAATTTTAGCTGCGGTTGCGGTCGCTGTGGCAACTAGGCGATATGGCCAGCGACATCAAACAGCAGTCGCAATTTTTAAAGCATTAGGCGCCAGTAAAAAACATATCATTCGGGTTTACAGTTTACATTGGGGGCTATTAAGCATTTTAAGTATTGCAGTTGGGCTGGTGATTGGCGCTGTTTTACTTAACCTTGGCATGATGGCGATTAGTGGTTTATTTGAAATAACCACTACACCTAATTATCGCTATCCGATATTTGTCTCAATATTGACCGGTGTCATTTGCGCCTCAGCTTTTGCTTTACAGCCCTTATTAGCTTTAGTTAACACTTCACCAATGATGATCTTACGAGGGAGTACTAAACCGGCGCAAAACTTGATCTTAACCGGCTTGTTATCACTGGCGGCGGTTTTTGTTTTATTGTACGTTTTTAGTCAAAATGCGTTATTAAGTGTTTCATTATTAGTTGGACTGGTAACGGTTTCTGGCATTTTAATGCTGGTTGGTTTTATGTTAATGAAATTGGGCCGAAGCGTCGGCACCAAAGCCGGTAAAGCTTGGCACTTAGCGCTCGCTAATTTAAAAAGAAGAGCGAAAGAAAACTCTGTTCAGCTGATAAGCTTTACCATAGCGATCAAGTTATTATTATTAATTGTGGTCATGAAAAACGCGATTATTGATGAATGGCAAGCTCAGCTACCAAGTGATGCCCCGAATCGTTTTTTAATTAATATTAGCCAGCAGCAAGAAGATGCTTTTGAGCAGTTTATTGTACAAAATAATATTAGCTCTAGCGGTTTATATCCTGTTGTTAGAGGGCGACTGATTGCGATAAATAATGAAAAAGTTGGTAAGAAAGTAACTAAAGAACAAGAGAGCGAAGCTGACAATGGCAGAGCGGGGGTCGGTCGAGAATTAAATCTAACCTGGCGTTTTGACTTACCTAAGCAAAATACCGTGCTTGATGGCAAGTGGTGGCCGACTGAAAATAACATACCAGTAGCGCCAAGCAATAACAGACTAGCTGACGATGATAATCAAAGTGATGAAAGCGCCTATGTCTCAATTGAAAGTTCATTAGCCCAGCGGTTAAATATTTCCTTAGAGGATACTTTAACTTTTAATATTGGCAGTCAAGTTATCGATGTCAAAGTGCAAAGTATTCGCGAGGTTAATTGGCAATCTCTGCAGCCGAATTTTTATATGATTTTACATCCAAGTGTTTTAGCAGACTTTCCGGCGACCTATATTTCATCTTTACACTTAGCAAGTGATCAGCAAAGCGCTTTACAGCAATTTTTAGCGCAGCACCCAACTATCAGTATGTTGGATGTCGACGCCATGATTAAGCAATTAAGAGAAGTAATTGAACAAGTATCAGTCGCCATTCAATTTATTTTGGTGTTAGTGATACTTGCGGGTTCATTGGTGTTAGTAGCGCAAGTACAAGCAAGTATGGAAGAGCGAGAGCGAGAGCTGGCAATTTTACGAACACTCGGCGCAAAAGGTAAAATATTAACCTTAAGTATTTTTTATGAGTTTTTAGCTCTGGGGGCTTTAGCGGGTTTAATGGCCAGCTTTGCCATGGAAGTTGCGGTGTATTTGATCCAAACACAGGTGTTTGAAATGCAGCCAAGTTTTCACTTTGCTTATTGGCTCTTAGGGATTGTCTCTGGTGCGGGTTTTGTTGCCATCATTGGTGTGCTTTCGTGCTGGCGTTTACTTAATTTAACCAGTGCTCAATTAATTCGCCGAACTATGTGATTTTTTAATTGAAGGCTTGTTAGCGCTTATAGGATTGTTCGCAAAAATGATAGTTATTCGTTCAGACAATAAGTTTAGCTAGGCGCTAACGATAAATACTGTAAACCTAAGATATCTTTACGTATAGTAAGGCGATGTTTTTTAAGGAGGATGAATCTTGTCTGAGCTTCAGGAAAGTAAAAGTGAAAGTATTTTAAAAGTAATTTTAACAATAGCGGCTTTATTTGTAATTTTCGCCGGCATTAAAACCGCGACCAATATTTTGGTACCGTTTTTATTATCAGTATTTATCGCTATTATCTGTAACCCCGTTGTTAAGTATGCCGAGCGCTATAAAGTACCTAAAATTGTTGCTGTGATCATAGTGATTGCAATGTTCTTGGTGGTTGCACTTTCACTTGCTAGTTTAGTTGGCAGCTCTTTAGCACAGTTATCAACCTTATTACCTGAATATCGATTACAGCTCAAAGAGCAGTTTTCATGGTTAATTGTGCAATTGGCTGAATATAAAATTCAGTTATCAAAAGATGTGATTATTGAATACTTTGATCCGGCTGCTGCGATAGGTCTTGCGACTAACATGTTAAGTGGTTTTGGTAATGTTATGGCAAATATGTTTTTGATCATCATTACCGTGATTTTTATGTTATTTGAAGCGCCGATGTTACCGCGCAAAATACATTTATCGCTTGCCGATCCTGAAATGCGAATGGGGCAGATAGATCGCTTTTTAAGCTCAGTGAATCATTATTTAGCCATTAAAACCTTAGTCAGTATTGGCACCGGTTTGTTAGTGTCGATTATGCTGTGGTCTGTTGGTCTTGATTTTTATTTATTGTGGGGCGTTTTAGCTTTTTTACTCAATTATATTCCTAATATCGGTTCTATTATTGCCGCTGTGCCAGCTATGTCTTTAGCGCTCTTACAGCTAAGCCCAACCATGGCCGGTTTTATTGGCTTAGGTTATTTATCAATTAATACCTTGATGGGCAATGTGGTTGAGCCGCGTTATTTAGGCCGCGGTTTAGGGCTTTCTACTTTAGTGGTGTTTTTATCGTTAATCTTTTGGGGCTGGTTGTTAGGCACGGTTGGCATGCTGTTATCAGTTCCATTAACTATGATCATTAAAATTGGCTTAGAAAGCTCACAAGAGGGTAAATGGCTTGCAGTGTTGTTGTCTGGAGAGGATGAAATTTTAGTGTCGGAAGCGCAAACACAAACGAGTGATGAGCCCGAGGCTGAAACTAAGTAATAACAATGAGCTAAAAGCAGTTAATTTTAATAAGCTCATTTTAACCAGTAATAAAAAAGCGAAATTCGACTGCTGTCTGAATTTCGCTTTTTTTGTTTGTAAGTCAAGATGTTAAAAATGCAGCGCTAGCGCTGATTGGCTTTAAGCTAATTTGGGCAAATGTTTGTTTGATATTTGCAAAATTAGCAGGACTATCAGCTAAACGATTAACGATTTAAACTCGCTAACTCATCACTACGGGCTTGAGTGAGTTGAATATAACATTTCTTATAAGCGACAGCGGCGCCGGTTGCTGGCGCTATTTGTAAATATTGCCAGCGACAATTATCTTCTCGAAATGTAACAAAGTGAGCTTGCGAGCGATTGAAAATATTTAATGCTGCACCGCGACCAGTAACTTTTTTTAATTCTTCTAAATTAAAAACTTGGTTATTAACCCAAGTGGTCAATTCTTTATCAACTAAATTTTTAACACGGTCTAAGCAAAAAGCTAAGTCATCATCTTTTGGATTTTGCTGTTCACATAACTTAACGGTATTGGCAAGTTTTGCGACGGCAAAATTACTGATAAATAACAAAGAAATACTCGTTGATAGCAGTAATATAAACGTCTTTTTAATTTTCATTAAGCATCTACTTAAGCAGGTAATACTTTTTTATAAGGTTTGACAATAACCTTTTGGTAAACACCGGCGGCAATATAAGGATCAACATCGGCCCAAGCTTGCGCGTCTGTTAAACTATTAAATTGTGCAATCACCACTGAACCAGTAAAGCCGGCATCACCTGGATTTTCACTGTCTATTGCAGGACAAGGGCCAGCAACCAATAATCGACCATCATTCTGTAAGCTTTGTAATCGCGCTAGGTGGTTTTCTCTTACTGATAGACGTTTGGTTAAGCTATTGGGTACATCTTCACTAAATATTACGTAATACATGGTTTATTGTTCTCAAAAATTAAAATTATTCGTCGTTTGATTTGGCTGGATCAAGTTTAGGCTCGTCTTTAGGCATATATTTGTATAAAGAAGCGACTGAGATGATAGCAAAGACAAACGTTAAGCCGGTTAAACCAAAGACTTTAAAATTAATCCAAGTATCTAACGGGTAATTAAAAGCGATATAGATGTTTAATCCGCCGCAAAAAGCAAAAAACATTGCCCAAGACAAATTCAGTTTAGCCCAGATATTTTCAGGCAGGGTGAGGTTTTCCCCTAAAAACTGTTTTAATAAATTTTTCTTAAAAACGTAATGGCTAATAATCAAAGCGAGGGCAAAAACGCCATTAATAATAGTGACTTTCCATTTTAGAAAAGCGTCGTTTTGTAAGAAAATAGTTAAACTACCAAAAACCGCAATTAAGGCAAAGAATATCCAATTGCGTTTAGGAACGGGTTCTTTTCTAACTAAGTAGTATAAAATTTGCAGCGCTGAAGTAACGATTAATGAGGCGGTTGCCCAATAAACGTCAAAAAATTTATAAAAAATAAAAAAGATTATCAGCGGTAAATATTCTAAAATAGCGTGCATATAGGTTACATGTTTAATAAAGGAAACTAGGTAGATTCTACCTAAAGCGCACGCATTAGTAAAAGTTAAAAAGCTGAATAATTTTACCCAATTAAAAGTGTAAAGTGACTTTGTTATTACTAAGATGGGTAAGAGGGTGAGTAATAGATAGTCAATTATTAAATAAATCTAAGATAAAACGCGCAATAATGGCTTCATTTAGTGTTTAACACTTTAATTATTGTTACTTTCAGGGTATGTTATGCGCTTTCTAGGCATTATCTTTTAGTAACGTATTTTTGAGTTGAGTTCATCATTACTAAATAATGATTTAGCTTAAAACAACATTGTTAAACTATATATTGCAATATTCATAGATAGATTAGCGAATGAAAGAATTTGTAGTGATACACGACTACTTAGTTTCAGAAAGTGTCGTTGGAGACTGGGAAGGGCAAGAAGAACTTGTTGCCGAAAAATTAAATGAAATTTATCACACACTTTATGATCTTGCAGAAGAAGATATTGTGCCTGATGAATTGATTAATCTATTAGAACTGGTGTGGCATATTTGGATTGGCCAAGATGAACTACCAGATATCATAAGTGATGATATTCATGATTGGTGTCGTAATGTATTAGACAACCGTGATCAATATCTTGAAGAGTTAAATTAAAAAGTAGTATTTATGGAAACTAAAGCAATCACCACTAAAGAAATCATTACCGTACTCGCAGCTAAATTCCCAGCGTGTTTTTCAATCGACGGTCAGGCTAAGCCATTAAAAGTCGGTATTTTTCAAGAAATTGCTGAGCAATTGACGGAAGAAGATAATATCAGTAAAACTCGTTTGAGACAGGCACTTCGTCACTATACGAGTTCATGGCGCTATTTGAAGTCAATTAAGTTAGGTGCTCATCGTGTCGATTTAGCCGGCGAAAAAATTGCTGAAATTGATAAAGAGCAAGCAGAACATGCGGCAAAAACTTTAAAAGAAAGCCAAGAGAAATTTGGTCATAAGCCTAAAGGTAAAAAGCCAGCTGAAAATGACGCGAAAAAATCAGGCGATAAAAAAGCGCATGAAAAAACGCAAAAACAATTCAAAAATGTTAAATCACCAAAAGCTGATAATAAGGCCAAGCCTGCGCCGGTTAAATTAACACAGGTTGAAGAGTCAGCAGTTAATGTAGGTGCTAAAGTTAAAGTTAAATTTGGTAACGCGCCGATGGAAGCAACTATCACAGAAGTTGCAGGATCAGATGTTCATGTTCAACTTGCATCTGGTATGGTGGTTAAAACTCAAATTGAAAAAATATTCAACTAATCGATGGAGTTGATTGCATGCAGAAATTAGGTCGTATAGCGCTTGCTATTTCTTTTTCGTTGTCTTCACTTTCAGTGTCGGCCTTTATTGATAAAAAAGGTGAGCCTGTTGAAATACCGGTGCTTGAACCTGAAAGTCAACATGTCGCGTCAAGTAAAAGAATTTCGGCTCAATTTACTCGTGCCCATTTTAAAAAGTTTAATATAGACGATGCTTTATCCCAAGAGATATTCGATCGTTATATTAAACAACTAGACTACAGCCGAAATATCTTTTTAGCCTCGGATATTGAGACCGTGTCTAAATATCGTCAAGACTTTGATTCAGTAGTCGCGCGCGGCAAACTTGACATCGCTTACGAAATTTATAATCTTAATGTGAAACGCCGCATTGAACGATTTGAATATGCGTTAACCTTATTAACTAAGCCGTTTGATTTTACCGTTAATGAAGAATATTTATTCGATAGAGAAGATGCACAGTGGCCAATAGATGTTGCTGAGCTTAATGAACTATGGCGTTTAAAAGTTAAATATGATGTTTTAAGCTTAACCTTAGCGAAAAAAGAATGGCCTAAAATCCAAGAAACTTTGGGTAAACGTTATAAATATGCAATAAAACGTATTAAGCAAAGCGAAAGTGAAGACGTTTTTCAAATATTAATGAATAGTTTTGCTCGAGTTGTTGAACCTCATACTTCTTATCTTTCACCTAAAAACGCTGAACGTTTCCAAATGGAAATGAACCTTTCGCTAGAAGGGATCGGGGCAGTATTACGAGCAGAAGAAGATTATACCGTTATTCAAAGTGTGGTTACTGGTGGTCCTGCTGAAAAATCAAAACAGTTAAAACCTAAAGATCGTATTGTGGGTGTTGCTCAAGCCAAAGCAGAATTTGTTGATGTTGTCGGCTGGCGTTTAGATGATGTTGTTGATTTGATCAAAGGCCCTAAAGGCACAGAAGTTAGATTGCAAATTCAATCAGGTGAGTCAGACTCTGATGTTAATCTGAAAGTCGTTTCTATTATTCGCGATACCATTAAACTTGAAGATCGCGCTGCCAAATCAGAAGTTTATTCAGAACAAACGGCGACCGGTGAAGCGCGCAAACTTGGTGTGATCAATATTCCAAGTTTCTACAATAATTTATCACGTGACGTTAAAAAAGAAATTGAAAAGCTAAAAGCTGACAATGTTGAAGGCATTATTATTGACCTGCGTGGCAATGGCGGTGGTTCATTAACTGAAGCAACGTTATTAACCGGTCTGTTTATTGATAAGGGCCCAGTTGTTCAAGTATTAAACCAAAAGAAACATGTTGAAGTACAACGTGATTTAGATGGCTTAACTTATTACGATGGCCCATTAACTGTTATGGTTGATCGTTACAGTGCTTCAGCGTCTGAGATTTTCTCTGCGGCGTTACAAGATTATGGTCGTGCCGTTATCGTTGGTGAGCATACTTTTGGAAAAGGCACAGTGCAACAACATCGTCCTTTAGGCCGAGTGTATGACCTGTATAGTAATCCATTAGGCAGTATTCAGTTTACCATTGCTAAGTTTTACCGTATCAACGGTGGCAGTACACAACATCGCGGCGTTATTCCTGATATTTCATTTCCTTCTGCGATTGCGCCAGAAGACTGGGGTGAGAGTAAAGAAGAAAATGCCTTGCCTTGGGATCAAATTCCAAAAGCGAGTTATCGCAAGCTAAGTGATTTATCAGCAGATCTTAATTATTTAGCATCGCTGCACAACGAACGTATCAAAAATAATGTTGAGTTTGCTTATCTGTCAGAAGATATTGCTACTTATCAAGAAGAGAAAGACGTTAAAAAAGTGTCTCTTAATTTGAAAACTCGTGAAGCAAAGCGCGCCGAACGGAAAGGTAAGCAGCTCATAAGAACGAATGAAAGACTCGCTCGCCTTGGAAAAGAGCCGGTTAAAGACTTAGAGGATTTACCGGAGGAGTTAGACGAGTTAGACCCATTTCTTGATGAAACGGCAAAAATTACCTTTGACTTAGTCTCGCTTGGTAAAGTTGTTAAACAAACTAAATAGATAAAAACCGTCGTTAAGACGGTTTTTTATTAATTGCCTATGCCTAAATCCGAAAACACTCACCAGAAACAGCCCAGCATGTTACAAGCTTGCATTCCTATGCTGGCCTTGATGTGCTTATTGATCGTTGCAGTAAATTTTTTTGGTGACAGCTCTTCCAGTGGCCCAAACCAAATTGGCTTACTGCTCAGCATGGGCGTTGCTATTGTTATTGGCTTAAGCAATGGTTTTCGCTGGCATGGTATCGAAAAAGCAATTATCCATGGCATCTCTATTTCAATGGGGGCGATATTAATCTTGTTGTCGGTTGGGGCATTAATTGGTACTTGGTTATTATCAGGTACCGTTCCAACCATGATCTATTATGGTTTGCAGATATTAAATCCTGATTGGTTTTATGCCGCCGCCTGTATTATTTGCGGTATTGTGGCCATGAGCATAGGTAGTTCATGGACAACAGCTGCCACTATAGGTGTTGCGCTGATCGGTATTTCACAAGGATTAGAGCTTTCCGCTCCTATTACGGCAGGTGCGGTTATTTCTGGTGCCTATTTTGGCGATAAAATATCGCCTTTATCTGAAACAACTAATCTAGCGCCGGCAGTTGCTGGTAGCGAACTCTTTGCTCATATTCGTTATATGCTCTGGACGACGATCCCGTCGATTTCTACGGCCTTAATACTTTTTCTTTTTTTAGGTTTTAGCGAAACGAGTGCCGTGTCGACCACAGCGATTGCTGAATTGAATCAGCAACTTGAACAGCAATATTTTTTGAGTGTTTTTAACCTAGTTCCGCTTGTGGTGTTGTTGTTATTGGCAATCAAAAAAGTACCTGCTTTTCCCGCCGTTTCAATAGGCGCTATTATCGGCGCAATTTGGGCATATTTTTTCCAACAAGATTTAATTTTGCGTTTAGCCGCCGATAGTGCCGATGTATTGACTGCCAATATTACGGTGATCTGGACCGCATTATTTGATGGCGTGGCAATTGAAACCAGTAATCCTGAGTTAAATGACTTATTAAGCGGCGGCGGTATGGCCAGCATGTTAAATACTGTTTGGCTAATAATGTGCGCGTTAAGTTTTGGCGCTGTTTTAGAGCATTTGGGGATGTTAAAGAAATTTGTTGAGTCGATATTAAAAACAGTAAAATCTGTCGGTAGCTTGATCACCAGCACGGTTTTAACCTGTATCGGCACCAATGTGATGACTGCGGATCAATATATCGCCATTGTGATGCCTGGGCGGATGTTTAAAGAAGAATATCAACGTCGCGGATTAGACCCATTAGTTTTGAGCCGTACGCTTGAAGACTCAGGCACCATCACTTCCCCCCTCATTCCATGGAATACATGCGGCGCCTATATGTTTAGTGTCTTAGCCGTTAATCCACTTGAATATGTGTTTTATTGTTTTTTTAATTTAATTAACCCTGTTTTAGCTATTATTTATGGTTTTGTTGGTTTTAATATTAAAAAATTAGTCACTGACTCAGATTTAAAACCGGAAAGTTAAACTTTTCTGCACATTTATATTTCATTAATCGTAAAGTTTACATAAACTTATTTCGATATTTCATTAATCTTCTTGTAAAGCGTATTTAACTTATGACTGAATTTACCGCTCGCTACTTAAGCGACTATAAAGTACCTGACTTCTCAATAAAAACTGTTGATCTAACTTTTGAATTACAAGATGAAAAAACGCTTGTAACCAATAAAATGGCCATTGAAAACCTCACCGCTGCCAAGCACTTGGTACTTGACGGGGAACAATTAGCGTTAGCCTCGATTAAAATTTCGGGACAAAGCCTGCCAAAAGAAGATTATACAATTTCAGATACCAATATTACGATTGTTGTGCCCACAGGGCATTTTGATCTTGAAATTATCACCTGTATTTCACCTATCACCAATACAGCTCTTGAAGGCTTATATAAGTCAGGCGATGCTTACTGTACCCAATGTGAAGCGGAAGGTTTTAGACGCATCACTTATTATCTTGACCGTCCTGATGTTTTAGCTGTATTTACCACTAAAATTATTGCAGATAAAGCATTATTTCCTTTCCTATTATCAAACGGTAATAAAGTTGATAGCGGAAGTGTGAACGAGAAATTGCACTTTGTAACTTGGCATGACCCGCATCCAAAACCGTGTTATTTATTTGCCTTAGTTGCCGGAGATTTTGATTTGTTAGCGGATAACTTTACCACCAGTAGCGGTAAAGAAGTTGCGTTAGAAATTTTTGTTGATAAAGGTAATTTACCAAAAGCTAGCCATGCGATGAGATCTTTAAAAGCGTCAATGACATGGGACGAAGAAACCTTTGGCTTAGAGTACGACCTAGATATTTATATGATTGTCGCCGTTGATTTTTTCAATATGGGAGCGATGGAAAATAAAGGCCTTAATGTTTTTAACAGTAAATTTGTTTTAGCTGATGAACAAACGGCAAGCGATACTGATTATTTTAATATTGAAGCGGTTATTGCGCACGAATATTTTCATAACTGGACCGGCAATCGCGTTACTTGTCGAGATTGGTTTCAGTTAAGTTTAAAAGAAGGGTTAACGGTTTTTAGAGACCAACAGTTTAGTGCCGACTTAAACTCAGCTGCTGTTACCCGTATTCAAAATGTTCGTGTTTTACGCTCACAACAGTTTGCTGAAGACGCAAGTCCAATGGCGCACCCAATAAGACCTGAAAAAGTGATGGAAATGAATAATTTCTATACCTTAACTGTGTACGAAAAAGGCGCCGAAGTGATCCGTATGCTTTATACCTTATTAGGCAAAGCTAAATTTCGTGCGGGTATGGACTTATACTTTAAGCGCTTTGACGGCATGGCGGTGACTTGTGATGATTTTGTTAATGCCATGGCGGACGCATCAGGTATTGATCTGTCACAATTTAAAATATGGTATAGCCAATCGGGTACGCCGTTATTAACTGTAAAAGAATCTTATGATACCGCTAGCCAAACGTTTACTTTAGCGATCAGCCAAGGACATCCTGGTGCAGAAAATAAAGCTGCTCAGCCAAAGCATGATTTGCATATTCCAATTGCTATTGAGTTATTGGCAACAGACAACCAGCAGCCAGAGCAGCAATTATTACAGTTGACCGAGTCGACTCAAACTTGGAACTTTACAGGTTATCAACAAAAACCTGTAGTCGCTTTTTTAGCTAACTTTACCGCGCCAGTTAAAGTTGATTATCCGCAATCGGATGATGAATTAGCTCATATTATGGTTTATGCCGATGATCAGTTTTGTCGTTGGGATGCAGGACAAAAATTAGTCACCCGTTATTTGAAAACGTTAATCGCTGATCCGCAGGCGAATTTGCCAACAAGCTTATTAAGCTCTTTTGAGCAAGTATTAACCGCAGATCTTGATGCCGCTTTAATTGCTGAGCAATTGACCTTACCGAGTTTTGATGAAATTGCTGATAACTTAACAGCTGTTGATCCTGATCTAGTACTGGCGGCACTTGATAAAATGAAAGCTTTTCTTGCTGTTGGTATGGCAGATAAGTTTTTAGCTAAATACCAGCAATTAGCGCTAGCCTCAGGCACTAAGCAGCAATTAGTTGCCAATCGAGCGTTAAAAAATATTTGTTTAAGTTATTTAGCTTGTTTACCCAAACATAGCGCGTTAGTGAAAGATCATTATACTAGCGCTGTTAATATGACCGATGCATTAGCGGCTTTTTCTGTCGCGGCAAAAAATAACCTCAGCGAGTTTAAAACCATTGCAGATGATTTTGAAAAGTCATGGTATGAAGTCACGTTAGTAATGGATAAGTGGTTTTCAATTTGCGCAATTGAAAATAATGAGGCGATATTCGAACGCTTATCTGCGTTACTTACGCACCCATTATTTACCATGCAAAACCCGAATCGAGCGAGATCTTTGGTGGCTGCTTTTATGATGAATAATCCTAAGTACTTTCATTGTAAAACAGGGCGTGGTTATCAATTTTTAACCGATAGAATTGAAGAGCTTAACGAGATTAATCCGCAAATAGCTTCAAGGCTTATCACGCCATTATTAGCGTTTAAGCGTTATGAAAATAACCGTAAAGCACTACTTAAAGGACATTTGCAATATTTGGCTAAGTTACCGAAGCTATCGACAGATCTGCAAGAAAAAGTCACTGCTGCTTTAAGTGATTAATGAAATAGTGACTAATGAAACAAGAATATTATTTTTCAATGGCGCTAACTTATGCCGAATTTCTACCTTACTATCAAGGTAAGGTAGAATTTATCCAAGTGATCACAACCAAGGGTTTATCGATTAGATTTCCGGCCATGCATTTACGAAACTTTATTACTCGGGCCGGTATTTATGGTCAATTTTTACTGATCACCGAAAATAATAAATTTAAATCGTTATTAAAAATCACTTGAGTAGAGTTAATACTTTAAACACTGGTTCGACCACGGCTATTTATTTCGAATGAATAAATAGCCGCTTAGCAAAGAAAAATTAAGCCTTTGACGATATTTGTTATAATACATTTTCCACAGTTTTAAACGCTTGTTTTAAAAATGTTTAGTTTTTGACCTGTTTTTTTGACTAAATACATTATAATAAAAGGCATTTACGGTAGTTGTTACTACTTGATTGAAGTAATAAATGATGCAATTATTGTTTAAATAATTATGAATATAAGAATAAAACCGGCTTTGGGGATACGTCATATGCATAATCGATTGGGTAAAAAGCTTGCGATTAAACCGCTTACTAAAATGGTTTCATTAGCAATTGTCATTATGGCGGCTAACCAAGCTAACGCCGCAAAATTCAAATTTGACCAAGTAGAGATAAGTTTTGATTCTACTTTTAGCTACGGTACTAGTTTACGAGTTGAAGACCGTAAATGGCAAGATACTGTTGCTAAGTCGAATAATCCTAATAATGGTTTCGACTTTACTAATTTTAATCCTGCTGCGCCGATGCCAACCAATGCTGATGTTTGGGACGGGCAAGGCTCTTATTCCAACAACGGTGACAACGGCAATTTAAACTTTGATTCAGGTGACGTTTTTTCATCGTTACTCAAAGGCTCTCACGATTTAGACATTCGTTATGACAATATTGGCTTCTTTGCTCGAGGCATGTACTTTTACGATTTTGAAATGAGTGATGGTGCACGGGCTTGGACTAACCCTGTATCTGGTGTTACCAACGACCCATGTCGTGATGATGATGCCAGTAAACGTTTATGTCATGATATTCGATTATTAGATGCTTTCTTTTATGGCGACTATGATATTGGCGATATGCCTTTTGCTGTCAAAGTTGGTCAGCAAGTCATTAACTGGGGAGAAAGCGCGTTAATTTCTCATGGTATCAGTGAATTAAATCCCGTCGATATTTCACGTTTAAGAGCGCCAGGCTCTGAATTAAAAGAAGCTTTTATTCCTTATGGCGCAATTTGGGCATCATTAGGGGTAACAGATACTTTTAATATTGAAGCCTTTTATCAATACAGCTGGGAAAAAACCATTTTACCAGCACCGGGCAGTTACTTCTCGACCAACGATTTTGCTGGTGATGGTGGTCACTTTGCTAACGTGCAATTAGGTTTTGCTGGTGGTCCTGATATGGACCTAGATTTTTTAATGAGTGAATTAAATAATTTAGGTGATGCTATTCGCGGCGGTTTAGATACGAATCTTGCCAGCCAATTATACTTAGCTTATCCAACACAGCTAACGTTAAGAGCACCAGGTAAAAACGCTGAAAATGCCCCTGATGATGGTGGTCAATATGGCTTACGTTTGTCTTGGTATGTTGAAGAGTTAAATGACGCCGAAATCAGTGCTTATTATATGAATTACCATAGTCGCCGCCCGGTATTTTCTGGAGTCACGGCTAATTTCTCGGAGCAAGCGGTCGGCGGCGATGTTGGAATGATAGCGACGCAGCAAATCACTGAAGATAATTTCTACCAATTAAGTAGCTTTTCGCAAGTTAAACTCGATTATGTTGAAGACATACAATTGTATGCTCTTAGCTTTAATACTGTCGTTGGTGAAACATCAGTAGCAGGGGAAGTGACTTATCGTCAAGATGAACCATTACAAATAGATGATGTTGAATTATTGTTTGCTGCTATGCCGCAACAATTAGCGAATACAGGCTCACCAGATTATGCCCATTTTAATGGTGTGTCGCAGATGCCCATATATGGTCCAGGTGAAGCTGCAGATGGTTTTGTTTTATCTGATACTTTACAAGCTCAGTTTACCTTAACGCATTTATTTGGCCCAACATTAGGGGCGAGTCAATTAACTTCATTGATTGAAGTTGGCGGTATTAGTATTCAAGATATGCCAGATCCAAATGAGTTACGATTAAACGGGCCAGGTACTGATCGTAATGGCGGTATTGCTGGTAAATCAGGGCTAGAACTTGCGATTCAAGATGGTATTGAAACGAACCCTTTTCCTGATGATTTTGCTTGGGGTTATCGCGTCGTCGCTAAACTTGATTACAACAATGTTTTTGCCGGTATTAATGTTTCACCGCGCGTGGTTTTTTCGCATGATGTTTCAGGTACCACACCCGATCCGCTGTTCTTATTTATTGATAAAAGAAAATCTGTCTCTATGGCCTTAAGTTTTGATTATCAAAGTAAATGGTCGGCAGACGTAAGCTATAATGGTTTTTGGGATGGTGTCGGCACATCTAATCAGATGGCTGATCGCGATTATGTGTCTTTTAGTATTAAGTATTCTATCTAAGGGTTATAAGATGAAAAAATGTACCTTATTAACATTCGCTGTAACTTGTGCTGTGATAGGAACTTCTGCGTTTGCTAAAATTTCTGAACAACAAGCAGCAACATTATCAACTGAATTAACACCACTTGGTGCGATTCGCGCGGGTAATGCAGATGGTTCTATTCCTATGTGGACTGGCGGTATCACTAAACCACCTGCAGGTTATAAATCAGGCGATCATCATCCTGATCCCTATCCAGAAGATAAAGTGCTTTATACTATTACCAAAAGTAACCTTGATAAATATAAGGCGTTTTTATCGCCTGGTCAGGTGATGCTATTTGAAACCTATCCTGACACTTATAAAATGAATGTTTATCAAACACGCCGTAGTGCTTCATTTCCTGAGCATGTTTACCAAGCAGCGATTGATAATGCTACTAAAGCTGAAACTACCGGAGAGGGTAATGGTATTACTAAAGCTGCGGTTGGTATTCCTTTTCCGATCCCGGAAAATGGCTTAGAAGTGATATGGAATCATATTCTACGTTATCGCGGTGAACGTATTAAACGCCAAGGTGGTCAAGCTTCTCCTACTGCCGGTGGTGATTTTACATTTATTGGTTTTGACGACCAAATGTTATTGCCCTATAACGAAAAAGGCGCAGTGCCGAGTGAGTTAGAAGCAAAGAATATTCTTTTTAAGTTTAAACAAAAAGTAACAGAACCTGCTCGCTTAGCTGGTACCGCTTTATTAGTTTATGACACCATGGATCAGATCAAAACGCCGCGCCAAGCTTGGACTTATAATACTGGCCAGCGCCGCGTTCGTCGCGCACCTAATGTTGCCTATGATGCACCAGGTACAGCAGCTGACGGCTTAAGAACCACCGATGATTTTGATATGTTTAATGGTGCACCTGATCGTTATACTTGGCAATTAAAAGGCCGAAAAGAATTATTGATCCCTTACAATGATTATCGTTTACATAGCGACAAATTATCATATGATGATATTTTAAAACCTGGGCATATTAACCCTGACTTGGTTCGTTATGAAAAACATCGTGTTTGGGTCGTTGAAGCTAATTTACGTTCTGATACTCGCCACATCTATAAAAAACGTGTATTTTTCTTAGACGAAGACAGCTGGCAAATTGCCGTTACTGATATTTATGATAATCGCGATCAGCTGTATCGTGTTGGTGTTGCTCATGGTTTGAATTATTATGAGTTACCGGCACAGTGGGCAACATTGGAAGTGTTTCATGATCTACAATCACGTCGTTATATTGCCATGGGTTTAGATAATGAAGCAGATATGTATGATTTTTCTGTTGAGTTAGATGACAGCTCATTCACACCTTCAGCTTTAAGAAGAGAAGGTAAACGCTAAGACATTTGATTGCTAAAGCTCTTTTGCTCTGAACCGTTGGCAGCAGAGCTTTTAGATCAAAGTTTTTAGAGCCTTGTTTAAACTAAAATATTTCGGCTGATATAACAGCTGAAATATTTTCTATCATTAGGTTGTCTATGAAAAAAGCTTTTGCTTTATTTAGCGCTTTGTTTTTATGTCTTGTCGCGAATGCCGAGAATTCTTCTTGGTACGCGCCGTTAGCGAATAAATCGTTATTACTTGATATAGAAATTATTAATGAAAATAAAATAGTCGCGGTCGGTGAGTACGGGCATATTTTATTATCTAATGATGGCGATAAATGGCGCCAAGCTAATGTACCTTCACAAACCACCTTAACCTCAGTTTTTTTCTTAAATAAGCATGACGGCTGGGCAGTTGGCCATGACGCAACCATTTTACATAGCAGTGATGGCGGCGAAAATTGGCAAGTTAAGCAGTATTTAACCTCGTTAGAAATTCCACTATTTGATATTGCCTTTAAAGACCGCCAAAACGGTATTGCTATCGGCGCCTATGGCTTATTCTTTCGTACCGTCGATGGCGGCGAGACATGGCAGCAAGAGTTTCATGAAGAGTTTCTACACCCTGACGATATCAGCTATTTAAATGAACTCAAACTAGATGATGAAGAAGCCTATTTAGATGAAATTTCCGGGATATTACCGCATTTCAATCGCTTAGAAATTGATGGCCGCACTTTATATTTAGTGGGTGAAGTCGGCTTAATTGCTAAAAGTAATGATTTTGGCCGAACTTGGATAAAATTAGATGAAATTTATCACGGTTCATTTTTTGATCTGGCTCGGACCCAAGAAGGTAATTTGTTAGTCTGTGGCTTACGCGGTAATATTTTCAAAAGTAAAAGTAATGGCACGCCATGGCATGCAATAACTACCGAGACCACCGCGTTACTTAATTCGATCGTATTAAACGATCAACAGCAAATATTTATTTTAGGTAATAACGGCGTTTTATTAGTTAGTGATGATGATGGCGCGTCATTTCACCAATCTCCACAATCCGATGGGAGATCGCTTATTGATGGCGTCTGGTTTAAAAATCGCTTAATTGTTGTTTCTGATCTTGGTGTCAAAACAATAGAGTTATTGAGATAATTATATGAATATAGAAAAGCTCATTAACAGCAGTGAATCTGTTATATTTCGTCATCGCGTTAGTGTCATACTCTTGTTTTTACTCGTCACGGTATTTCTTTCTTTCCAAGCGACTCAGATCAAGCTCGGCGCATCGTTTACTAAAAACATCCCGCTAAATCATAGCTACATGAAAACCTATATTAAACATCGGGAAAATTTTGGCGGCGCCAATAACATTCTTATTTCTATTTGTAATAAAGACGGTGATATTTTTAATGAAGGATTTTTCAATTCGTTAAAATCGGTTCATGACCAACTGTTTTTTATCCCGGGTGTTAACCGCACGCAAGTTAAATCAATATTCTCACCTAATACCCGTTTTGTTGAAGTCATTGAAGATGGTTTTGCTGGTGGGCCTGTTGTTCCCGCTAATTTTACTGCCGACGTAAAAGGCTTAGCGGTTGTTAAAGCTAATATTCAAAAAGCAGGCATTGTTGGCCGTTTAATTTCAAGTGATTACACCTGTGCCATGGTGACCACGTCTTTAATGGATCTTGACCCTGCCACAGGTGAAAAGCTTGACACCATTACCATTGCTCAAACGTTAGAGCGCGATATTAGACAAAAGTTTGCAGATAACCAAACCAGTATTCATATCATTGGTTTTGCTAAAATGGTCGGTGATGTTGCCGAAGGGGCGAAAGGGGTTGCCGTATTTTTTGCTATTGCGATGGCCATTACCGCAGTAATGGTGTTTTTGTTTAGCGGTTCAATTAAATTAACCATTCTCCCTATTATCTGCTCGGTAATTTCGGTCATTTGGCAAATGGGCGCACTGTCATTGTTAGGCTTTGGTTTAGATCCAATGTCGATATTGGTACCGTTTTTAGTCTTTGCTATCGGTGTTAGTCATGGCGTTCAAATGATTAACTCGGTTAAAAAGAGTGTTAATAAAGGCTTTACAGCGAAAGCGTCAGCACAATTCAGTTTTCGAATATTGTTAATACCTGGTGTTATTGCTTTATTGTCAGACACAGTAGGTTTTTTAACTTTATTATCTATTGATATCGGAATTATTCGCGAGCTTGCGATCACCGCATCACTTGGTGTTGCGATGATCATTCTTACTAACCTTATTCTATTACCTATCTTATTATCTTTTTTATCTTTAAAACCAACTAAGGTTAGAGTGAATAAAAGCGCTAAACAAAAACCGTTTTGGTTATGGCAGCTATTAGCTAAATGTGCCTCTCCGGGTGTGGCGGTGTTTATCTTAGTGATCACGCTTGGGCTGTTTTTAGCCGGCGTGCATTATTCAAAAGAAATGAAAATAGGGGAGCTGCATGCTGGCGCTCCAGCGTTGCATGAAAATTCACAATATAATCTTGATACCGCGTTAATCACTGATAAGTTTGTTATCACCGTTGATTATATTTCGGTGATTATTGAAACTTATCCTGATGCATGTACTTATTACGAAACTTTAAATACGATAGAAACCTTCCAATGGCGTCTTAGTAATGTCAAAGGTGTTGAATCAGCGGTTAGCTTAGCGTCAGTGGCAAAAATTGTAAATGCTGGTTATAACGAGGGTAATCCAAAATGGCGTGTATTACCGCGTAATCAGCAAACCTTAGTACAATCTATCTCACGAGTTCCGACTTCTAGTGGTTTATTAAATAACAACTGTAGTGTTATGCCGGTTATTTTGTTTTTAGCGGATCATAAAGCAGAAACCATTAAGCGGGTTGTTGAGCAGGTGAAATTAGCAGCTATAGAATTATCGAGTGATAAACTGCAATTCAAATTAGCTTCAGGACCTGTTGGCGTTATGGCGGCGACTAATGAAGCGGTTGAAAAAGCACAAACACCGATGATGTTATATGTTTATGGTGCGGTAATCGCGTTATGTTTATTGAGCTTTAGAAGTGTTAAAGCAACGATTGCTGTAGTACTGCCACTTTTTGTCGTTTCTACTTTAGCGCAGTGGTTAATGACAGCTTTAGATATAGGTTTAACAGTTTCAACCCTGCCAGTTATCGCTTTAGGTGTTGGTATTGGTGTTGATTATGGTATTTATATTTTATCAACCATGAACTTAAAATTAAACCAAGGTGAAACTGTTATAAGTGCCTATACTTCTGCACTTGAAGAACGCGGCAGTGCGGTACTTATTACCGGTGTTACTTTAGCTATAGGTGTCTCTACTTGGTTCTTTTCTGATTTGAAATTTCAAGTTGATATGGGAATTTTATTAACCTTTATGTTTTTAGTGAACATGTTGGCGGCCGTCATTATTTTACCCGCCATCGCAAGTCTACTTTGGCGTAAACCTAAAAAGCGTATATCACAATAATATTTTACTGAATATTACGATTATTTACTGCAATTGCTTAAATTTGTTAATAAATTTTAAATTTTAGTCTATTCTAAATAAATAAAATTATAACTAAATATATACTCGTAAGAGCGTAAGGAATGCGTATGCCTTTAGTCGATGGTTTGCCTTCAGTAATATTAAAAAATGTTGTGCAATTAATTCATCAAAAAGTCCCGAAAGACACCGCGGGACTTATCGAACAATTTTCTTCCCTTTTGTACAGTAATATTTCCTCCCTCGATTTAGCTAATCGCAATGATAGCGATATGTATGGCGCGACTTTGAGTTTATGGAATTCGTTAAATGCACATCAAGATCATCAGCCGATCATCAAAGTATTTAATCCTGAAGTTTCTAAACATGGCTGGAAGTCGAGTCATACTATTATTGAAATTATCATCAACGATATGCCATTTCTGGTCGACTCGATACGGATCTTACTTAATCGTAAAGGTTTAAGTCCGCATTTAATTTTGTCTTGTCCCTTAAGTGTTGAGCGTGATAGTAATCATCAAGTAACGGCATTACATTCTGCTAGTCAGCCAAAGGCAAAAGCCAATGAAAAAGAAAGTGTCTTTTTTATCGAAATTGATCGCCAAACCGAACAAAAAAAAATAGTTGAATTACAAACTGCTCTCGCAGCTGTGATCAGTGATGTTTCCTTAACAGTTAATGATTGGCAGCCGATGTTGGCTAAACTTCAACAAAGTATTGAAGCATTGAAAAGCGCGGATCTACCTTGTGATGAAAATGAGCGCAACGCGAGTTTGGAATTTTTATTATGGCTGGCGGATAATAATTTCACCTTGATGGGGTATCGTTCGTACGATATTAAAAAAGTGAAAGGCGATATTACTCTAACGGCTAATTTAGACACTAGTTTAGGGTTAATGAAAAATGCTAAAAAAGTTAAGCAGCGCTTAATTTCTGCGGTTAGCGAATCAGCCCGTGATCTTGCTTTAGGTACTAATATTTTGGTCTTAACCAAAGCCAACACACGTTCACGTGTACATCGGCCCACACATCTTGATTATATTGGTATTAAGCGATTTGACAATAAAGGCAATGTTATTGCAGAAGACCGCTTTATTGGTTTGTTTGGTTCTTCTTTTTATACTAATAGCGCTTTAGAACTGCCATTAATTTCATCGAAAGTTTCTGCTGTCTGTGCTGCGTCTGACTTTGCTAAAGGCTCACATGCTTATAAATCATTAGTTAATATTTTAGAAACCTATCCGAGAGATGAAATACTACAATCTTCAATCGCGCAACTATTGCAAAATGTTATTGGCATTATGCAAATGCAAGAACGTGATTATTCTGGACTTTTTGTTCGACGAGATGCTTTTGATCGTTTTTATTCTTGTATGGTCTATGTGCCCAGAGAACGCTATAACACCAAATTAAGAATTGAAACGCAAAAATTATTGGCTGAAGCTTTTGGTAGTGATGAAGAAGTTGAATTTACAACTTTTTTCTCAGAATCAGTGCAAGCACGAACGCATTATATTATTAGAGTAACATCAACAAAAGCAGATATTAACGTGAAAGAAATTGAAAAAAACCTTAATGAAGCCGCTAAAAGTTGGACTGATAAATTAAGTGCCGCGCTTCGTGCTAATAAAGGCGAGGCTGAAGGTAAAGAGTTAAGTCGCAAATATGTTAATTTTCCGCAGTCTTACCAAGATGAAGTAATGCCTGGAACTGCCATTGTTGATATTGAAAAGCTAGAGGCGATCAACGCTGATAACCAATTGGAAATGCTGTTTTATCAACCGCAAGAAGAGAAACGTTCCAGTCGCTCTGTTAAATTAAAACTTTTTCATACCGGCGAGCCTATTCATCTTTCGGATGTACTCCCAATTTTAGAAAACTTCGGCTTACGAGTTATCGGTGAAAGCCCTTATGCGATTGAAACGGATAGTGGCGAAGTGTATTGGATTTTAGATTTTTCAATGTTGCTTACTGGCGATAAAGATCTCGATTTAGAAAAAGTACAATCTTTGTTCCAAGATGCTTTTGCTAAAGTCTGGCATGGCGCATTAGAAGATGATGGTTTTAATCGCTTAATTTTAGGGGCTGGAGTCAGCGGTAGAGAAGTGTCTATTCTGCGTGCATTCGCGAAATATGAACGTCAAATCGGCGGCACTTTTAGCCAAAACTACATTGAAAACACTTTTTCCAGTTATCCCGATATTGCCAAATTGTTAATCGAGCTGTTTTATTTAAAATTTAAACCTAATCAGCGAAAAAATAAAAACGCGGTAGAAAAGTTATTAGAGAATATTGAAAGCACATTAGAAAACGTTGCTAATTTAGATGATGACAGAATTATTCGCCGTTTTGTTGAAATGCTTAATGCGACTATTCGTACTAACTTCTTCCAAAAAGATCAATATGGCCAAGATAAGCCTTATAGCTCATTTAAAATATTGCCGAAAAAAATTACCGAAATACCCCAGCCAGTACCTAAATTTGAAATATTTGTTTATTCGCCGCAACTTGAAGGGGTACATTTACGTGGTGGAAAAGTTGCTCGTGGTGGATTGCGTTGGTCTGACAGACGTGAAGACTTTAGAACCGAAGTACTAGGTTTAGTGAAAGCCCAACAAGTAAAAAATACGGTTATAGTACCCGTTGGTGCTAAAGGCGGCTTTGTTTGCAAGCAGCTACCAAAAGGTTCACGTGAAGAAATATTTAAAGCAGGTCAAGAGTGTTATAAAACCTTTATTCGCGGATTATTAGATATTACCGATAACATTGTTGCCGGCGAGTTAATTCCGCCGGTAGATGTAGTTCGCTTAGATGAAGACGACCCTTATTTAGTGGTTGCTGCTGACAAAGGCACCGCGACCTTTTCTGATATTGCTAATGGCATTTCAGCTGAGTATAATTTTTGGATGGGGGATGCCTTCGCCTCGGGTGGCAGTGTTGGTTATGACCATAAAGGTATGGGCATTACAGCGAAAGGTGCATGGGAGTCAGTAAAACGCCATTTCAGAGAAATGGAAATAGATTGTCAAACAACCGAATTTACCTGTATTGGTGTCGGTGATATGGCGGGTGATGTTTTTGGCAATGGTATGTTGTTATCAGAGCATATTCGTTTGCAAGCAGCTTTTAACCATATGCATATTTTTATTGACCCAGATCCCGATGCGGCGACTACTTACGTAGAGCGTCAGCGTTTGTTTAAATTACCGGGCTGCTCATGGGAAGATTATGATCAGAAGTTAATTTCCAAAGGCGGTGGCATTTTCAATCGCGCCGTAAAATCGATAACCTTGACACCTGAAATTCAAAAAATGATCGGTATCAAAAAAGTTAGCATGGCACCTAATGAGTTAATTAAAGCCTTGTTAACCATGGAAGTGGATTTATTATGGAATGGCGGTATCGGTACTTATGTTAAAGCATCGTCGGAAACACATCTAGAAGTAGGTGACCGAGCTAACGACTCGCTGAGAATTAATGGCGCTGATTTACACGCTAAAATTGTTGGAGAGGGCGGTAATTTAGGTTTCACTCAGTTAGGGCGTATTGAATATGCCGCGAAAGGCGGTCGTATTAATTCAGACTCGGTTGATAATGTTGGTGGTGTAGATTGCTCTGATAAAGAAGTGAATATTAAGATATTACTCAACACCTTAGTGCAAAATGGAGACTTAACCGTTAAGCAGCGCAATAAATTATTGTATGACATGACCGATGAAGTTTCTGAAATTGTTTTACAAGATTGTTATCGTCAAACTCATTCGCTTTCTATTACCGAAATGCGCGGCGCGAGTCAACTGAAAGAGCAAATGCGTTTTATTCAAAATATGGAACGCTCAGGTAAACTTGATCGCGCACTTGAATTTATTCCTAATGATGAAGAAATTGCAGATCGCTTAGCCAGCGGCCGAGGTTTAACCCGACCGGAATTATCTGTGTTATTAGCCTACAGTAAAATGGTACTTAAAGACGACTTAGTCCACCCAGAAATTACCGACAATCCATTTAACGACCGCTTATTAATTGAGTCATTTCCACAGCATTTACGTGAAAAATATAAACCGGAAATGCAACAACATCCATTACGGGCGGAAATTATTGCCACCAAATTAGCTAATGATATTGGTAACGATATGGGCTTTAATTTTGTTAATCGTATGATGGAAGAAACTGGGGCTAACGTTACCGAAGTAGCTAATTGTTACACTATTGCTTGTGGCATCTTTGAATTATCTAAGTTTTGGCAAAAGATAGAAGCGCTGGATAATATTATTTCTACCTCAGTGCAAACTGAAATATTATTTCAAATGCGAAGATCGATTCGAAGAACCAGTCGCTGGTTTATTCGCCATCGCAACAAAACTATGTCGATTGCCGATACCATAGAATTTTTTAAACCGACCTTTAATGTGGTCAGTGAAAAATATGAAGCCTTTATGGAAGATAAAGACATACTGCAAATTAAAAAGGTCCAAAGCGATTTAGAAAAAGTAGCAGTACCTACGGATGTTGCTAAACGTGTTGCACAACTCAATGTTTTATTCTCTTGTATGGATATTGCGGAGGTTGCTGATAGCGAAGGTAGTAATAACGAATTAGTGGCTGATTTATATTATACCTTAGGTGATCGCTTAGACTTACATTGGTTCTTGGTACAAATAACCAAACAACCGGTTGCCAACCATTGGCAGGCACTTGCTAGAGCGTCATTTCGAGAAGAATTAGACTGGCAGCAACGAGCGATATCCGCTGTTGTTATTCGCAAATATAAAGATTTAAAAAATCCTCAATTAATGGCTGATAAATGGTTTGAAGAAAGTAGTCAGCCGATCAGTCGCTGGCTAAATATGCTGGCAGAATTTAGGGCGAGTCAATCTCATGATTTTGCAAAATTCTCAGTCGCACTACGAGAATTAATGTTGTTAAGTTTGCACTGCGAACAAGCTAAATAAATGATAGAATCCTCAGCCATAACGCTGGGGATTTTTTTAACTCCGGTTAACTGTTTTTATTTTCCTGAGGAATATTGGTTTGTATCCATTAATTCGTAAATTTTTATTTCAGTTTGATCCCGAAACCATTCATGAAAAAACCATTCACACATTAAAATCTGTTGGTAGCACTCCTTTCAATTGGTTATATAAAGCAAGAGTGCCACAAAAACCGGTTAAAGTGATGGGCATAACTTTCCCTAACCCAGTTGGCTTAGCTGCAGGTTTAGATAAAAATGGTGAATGTATCAATGCGTTTGATGGCATGGGCTTTGGCTTTGTTGAAATTGGTACGGTAACGCCGAAACCACAACCAGGTAATGAAAAACCGAGAATTTTTCGCTTACCTGAAGCGAATGCTGTTATTAACCGCATGGGGTTTAATAATAAAGGTGTTGATTATTTAATTGAACAAGTACGTAAAGCCAAATTTAAAGGTGTGCTTGGCATTAATATCGGAAAAAACAAAGATACGCCAGAAGAAAACGCCAAAGACGATTATCTTATCTGTATGCGTAAGGTTTACGATTACGCTAGTTACATTACGATAAATATCTCTTCACCTAATACGCCTGGTTTACGATCGTTGCAATATGGCGATACGTTAAACGAGCTATTAGCGGCGCTTAAAGCTGAGCAAAAAGTATTAGCGGTAAAGTATAATAAGTATATTCCACTGGCCGTGAAAATTGCACCAGATTTAACTGAAGAAGAAGTTAATGGCATTGCCCAGTGTTTATTGGTTAATAATATTGATGGTGTGATTGCGACTAATACCACACTTGCTCGTGAACAAGTTAAACATCTTGAACATGGTAATGAAATGGGTGGCTTGAGTGGTCAACCAGTGCGTGAACAAGCAACAGAAGTTATTCGATTATTGTCAAAAGCATTAGCTGGAAAAATGCCGATTATTGGTGTTGGCGGTATTGATAGCCCTGAAGCGGCCAATGAAAAGTTAGCGGCCGGTGCTTCGTTAGTACAAGTGTATACCGGTTTTATTTATCAAGGGCCTGACTTGGTTCGAAATATTGTTAAAGCGCTTTAATTTTCCTATTTACGGAATGTAAAATACTTAGGTTTTTACATTCCGTATCAACGATTAGATATCGGCAGGCCTGCCAACATCTGTTTGATGATAGTCACATACCCCTTGAGGAAATATTTCCTCTAAGGTTTGTTGATGTTCCGTCATATCAATATCACCATAAGTGCCGTTAGCAATTGCTTGACTGACAGAAATTAACTGACATTTAAAAATATCACTTTGCCACTGACTACCTGCTTGAATACGGCTGTTGCTAAAAATCGGAAAAGTTTTGGCACATTTACCTTTTTTTTCTGTTTGCTCATTCCATTTATCATTCCAAGTGCCAACGCTGTTATCAATAAGTTGGCCATTAGCATCAAAACAAGCATCGCTTAACTGCTTGGGCTTATGAGCCGCAACTACTTCTTCGCGGTTAAATTCAGTGTTATTCTTTTTAATCGCTAATAGCCACTCATCCATTTTTTCAAAAACTAAGTTGTTTAGATCAAAGTTTTTATCTGCGACCCAAATAACGTGGTTGTTACTATGGCCATTGTATTGCTTGATTCTTAACCGACTGTAAAAAGAAGCGGATAAGTGATGCATGTCGAGCTGATCTTCTAAATAGTGCCTGACATCTATAATTGGCAGTGAGACTTTTCCGATAAATATTTGCCCTGAGCGATATGCCGCTTGCATTGCCGCCGTCGAACCTTGATGTCTTGGTGCTAAGCCATCGTCCACTTCTGTGATATTTTGATTCCCCCAAAGTGTCAGCCATAAAGGTGTTTTTTTGCCAAAGGGAGTAAGTAACCATTCTTTTTCCATTTGCTGTTGTGGTTTCCAGCCACCAATTTTTCTATTAATATCGAAAAACTCTACCATCGAAATTTTACCTGCGGTTAAAGCAACTAAACCGTATTGCACTCCGACATTATCCCACGTTGATAATCCCATGCCTTTTGTATCTTGGCCAAAAATTTCAACCATATCCTGCCAATAACTCCAATATGTGCTTTTAACGATACTGTCCTTAAAAAAATCGCGGATGAATCCTTGTTGAGGGTTATTGATAAAACTCGATAAACCAAAGTAACCATTAATACATTCGCTATTCCCGTCTGGAAAAGAGGGCACAAAGCCCGCCATCAGTTGATTCATCGGCTGTAAAAAACCACTGCGTTGTGGATAGTCATTTTTACTGTTTAGGCCCTCAATAAGCTGACGTTTATGCCAATCTTGCCAAAGGTGTTTGTTTTTAGCGCGAAAGGTATAGTAGTTATTTAAAAGATCACAATCTAAAGCATAGGTTGTGGTGGTGATCATGTCAGGATAAGAGTATTGTGGGATCAGACCGTCGAGAATACCTTGGGAATTTTGCGCGATTAAGTATTGAGCTAAGCCGCCCCCCGAGCCGCCAACACCAACGGTATATAAAGGCTGGCCATATAAACTGGTAAATTGTTTTTTTACGCGTCGTGCCGTGTCTTCAGCTAACAGCATATTGTAAGTGTAACTGGTTTTATTACCGCTTGAGCTGATCACCGCGTAACCTGCCACAACTTGCGCTAATAATCTTTCTATCACACGGTTTGCTTTTTGTTTTCCTTGTCGATAACCAATGCCTGAGCCGCCATTAAATTGGTAGATAAGTTTTTTATTCCACTGTGATTGGGCAAGTCGCTGACCAATTTCCTCGGGCTTAATCAGCATAACGATAGTGTAAATAAAACGATTAATTGTGCCTTGTTCAACTCGAATAATCTTTTCAGCAGGCGTAAAACCGCGCATTAACTTAATCATTTTAGCTGATAGTTGCTCAATGGAATTATCTGGGTTTATTCTGAAATAACTCAGCCGAGTTGGCGTGCTGCAATCTTTGCTATAACCGATTACTTTGTCTTGGTTTTTTAATGAGCGGTAAATAGGGACGCCGTAACCCGATTGATTATCTACTAATGGCTGTCCTAAGCCCGAATCAACCGTCATACAATAAAATGGATATTGTAATGTACCTGAGTATAAATTTTTTACTGGCCCTATTGCTCCTTCGGCGATTGGAAAAGTAAAAGTTTCAGTAGGTCTAATACTTTTACTAATGTGCTCAGGGAAGAGGAGTAGGAAATTATCTGTTACTGGCGCGATCTTTTGTACTTGCCGATAAGCATAAGAGGTTTCTGATATGGTAAATAGGTAAATCGTGGTAATAATTGCTGCCAACATTATAGTACTGACACCGATAAACTTGCGTTTGTAAATGCTCATAGCCGACACCTTGTTCAAAATGATTTGAAGTAATGGCCTAAATTAAGTGTAGATCAAAAAAGCGTAGTTTTATCCTTGCTAGTAATTTTGATACTAATTTCATCTTAGTGTTGGTTAGTTATCAAGGCAGAAATATGCAGCGGATCAAAATTAAAATATTTATTAATGAGAAATAAGGACAGTAAGCTATCAGAGCGAGCAGGGAGTGTTAATAATCGCGCTAAAGTTTATGCTAAAGAGTGTACGAGCTATTTTATTACAAGCGGAGTTTGGTGAGCAGAAATACCCAGATATAAAAAAGGCTCCTAAGGAGCCTTTAAAATTTACTAACGAAAATAATTACTAAAGAATTAATTTCTAATTAGTAGCTGTCGTTATGTACACTTTGTACCGAACGGCCTGATGGATCAGCCATGTTTTGAAAGCTTTCATCCCAAGCTAATGCTGCTTCCGTTGAACAAGCTACTGACTTGCCACCCGGAATACATTCTGCCGCTGATGGTAATGGGAATTTTTCTTCAAAGATACAACGGTAATAATAACCTTCTTTTGTTGCCGGCGTATTATGCGGGAATCTATGGGCTGCATTTTCCATTTGCTGATCAGTGACTTCTGATTCAACTAATTCTTTTAAGCTATCAATCCAAGAGTAACCAACACCGTCAGAGAATTGCTCTTTTTGACGCCATAAGATTTCATTTGGTAAATAACCTTCAAAAGAAGAACGTAAAATGCCTTTTTCCATTTTACCGTTGCCACACATTTTATCGTCTGGGTTAATGCGCATCGCCACATCCATAAAGTTTTTATCAAGGAAAGGAACACGAGCTTCAATACCCCACGCAGACATTGATTTGTTAGCACGTAAACAGTCAAACATATGTAAGGCATCAAGCTTACGGTTTAATTCTTCATGGAACTCTTGAGAATTTGGCGCTTTATGGAAATATAAATAACCACCAAATATTTCATCTGCACCTTCACCAGAAAGTACCATTTTAATACCCATGGCTTTAATTTTACGCGCCATTAAGTACATCGGAGTAGATGCACGAATAGTGGTAACATCGTAAGTTTCAATGTGGTAGATTACTTCTTTTAATGCGTCTAAACCGTCTTGAACAGTAAACGTAATAGAGTGATGTATTGTACCAATGCTATCAGCAACTTTCTGTGCAGCGGCTAAATCAGGCGAACCTTCTAAACCAACAGCGAAAGAGTGAAGCTTAGGCCACCAAGCGTCAACTTCATCGTTTTCTTCAATACGTTTTGCTGCAAAGCGCTGAGTAATTGAAGAAATTAACGATGAATCTAAACCACCTGATAATAATACGCCATAAGGTACATCAGTCATTAAATGACTTTTTACCGAACTTTCCAATGCTTCACGTAATTCGGTCACATCAGTAGTATTATCTTTAATGGCAGCAAAGTCTTGCCAATCACGGGCATAATACTTTTCTAATTTGCCAACTTTACTGTCTAGAATATGCCCAGGAGGGAATTCAGCAACTGTTTTACAAATTGGCATTAACGCTTTCATTTCTGATGCAACGTAGAAATTGCCAGCTTCGTCGTAACCTGTGTATAAAGGAATAATACCAATATGGTCACGTGCGATTAAATAGCTGTTGTCGCTTTCGTTATATAAACAAAAAGCAAACATGCCTTGTAATTTATCAACAAATTGCGTGCCAAACTCTTCATATAAAGGAAGTATCACTTCACAATCAGACTTTGTTTGGAATTGGTAATCAACCGTTAATTCTTTTTCTAACGTTTTGTGATTATAGATTTCACCATTAACGGCTAACACGTGATTTCGATTTTGATTGTATAAAGGTTGTGCGCCGGTTTCGGTATCAACAATAGCTAAACGCTCATGAACAAGAATAGCATGGTCATTATTATAAACACCTGACCAATCGGGTCCACGGTGACGAAGTAATTGAGAACATTCTAATGCTTTTGGGCGAAGTGCCGCAGCATCAGTTTTTATATCTAAAACACAAAATATTGAACACATTGAAGTGTTGCTCCTTTAATACAATCTTAATACGAAATCTTTTTTTGCAGATTTTACTCTTTTAGAGCAAGTACGCAACTTTGCCATTATATATAAAAAAATCAATAGAATTTTGGTTATTTTAACGATAAAAGGGTATAAAAAGCTTAAAAGTCTGTTTTTTCTGTATTAATACTTTAAAAATAGTTATTTTGTAACTTTTTACTGTGTATGTTTATTGAGCACAGTCGTTATAATCACGTCATTAACCTCAAGGAAGGTTCTCTTTTTCATGATAGAAATTTTAAATTTATCGAAATCTTTTAAGCTCACCAAAGAAGCAAAAAAACAATTATTACAGAGTAGCCAAGACAGTCGCCAACAAGGTAATACTTTTAATGCTTTAACGGATGTCTCATTTGCTTGTCAATCAGGACAAGTTTTAGGTTTATTAGGGCCAAACGGTGCAGGTAAAACCACTACCTTAAGAATTTTAGCTTCCTCTTTACAGCCTGATACGGGTGAAATACGTATTAACGGTGAAAATGTCTTAACAAACCCTATTTTAGCGAAAAAGAAAATTGGCTTTTTATCAAGTAAAACCGGTTTGTATGCCAGATTGACGGCAAAAGAGAATATTGAATATTTTGCCAAACTGCATGGCATGTCTAAATCTGAGATAAAAGCCGTTGGTGAATCGTTATATCAGCAGTTAGGTATTGAAAGTTATTTGCATCGCCGAGTTGATACTTTATCGTCGGGCATGCATCAAAAAGTGTCTATTGCCAGAGCCGTTATTCATCAGCCAGATGTTTTAGTTTTAGATGAACCAACCACAGGTCTTGATATTATGGCAACAGAAACTGTGCTTAATTTTATTGCAGAGCAAAAACAGTTAGGCCGGCCGGTAATTTTCTCAACTCATCATATGGACGAAATTGCCGCATTAGCAGATCAAGTGGCGATTATAGATCAAGGACGCACATGTTTTAGCGGTAGCATTTCTGAATTCAAAAATAAAAGCCCTTCACAAGACCTTCGTGAAGCGTTTATGAGTATAGTAAATGTTAAAAAGGACGTGGCTTAATATGTTGCAGGTTTATTTAAAAGAATTATTGGAATTAGTTAGAGATAAAAAAACTCTCTTTTTTGTTATTGCGTTACCGATTATTATTTTTCCTGTAATGTTTGGTTTTATGGCACTGGTAATTGCCAATGTCGCCATTGATGAACATAAAAAAGTACTCAATTATGCCATTGTTAATGGTGATAAGGCCGCTAGCTTTGATCAAGCAATGATCTATCACCGTGATTTTAAAAAAGTTGAGCTAGCATTAACCGACGAGCAATCGATTCGTGATGCCATCAGTCATGACCAGGTCAGTGTGGTTATTAAAATTCCAGATAACTTTGATTTAAACAACACCAAACAAAAGCAGGCTGTTTGGACGCTCTATTTTAATAACGCTTCACAAATTAACTCAGTGAAGCAAAAAGTTGATAAAGTATTTGATACCTACGTGAATAACAATCGCGTTGAACACTTAACAGAGTTAGGGTTAACATCAGCGCACTATGAATTATTAAAAACGCCAATAAAGTTAAAAACCATCAACACCGCTGATCAACGAGAAAACTTTGGTGAGAAGGTTGGCGGTATTATTCCTTATTTACTGATTATTCTTTGTCTGACCGGCGCTATGTATCCGGCGATTGATTTAGGCGCAGGTGAAAAAGAACGCGGCACCTTAGAAACGTTATTATTAACTCCCGTTAGCCGTTTATCATTAGTACTGGGTAAGTTTTTTACAATAGTCACCACTTCTATTACTACAGCGATAATCACAGTAACAAGTTTAGTCTTTTGGAGTTACTTAATTGGCAAGTTAACTAATATCAAACAGATCTCTGAAATCATAGCGTCTGTTGGTATCGCTGACTTTATGTTGATGATTTTAATGTTAGTCCCGATTTCAGCAATTTTTGCCGCATTAGTCTTATCTATTTCTATTTACGCGAAAAGTTATAAAGAAGCGCAGAATTATATGGGACCGATGACCATGGTAACTTTTATGCCGGTGATGATTGCCATGTTGCCAGGTATTAAACTCGATAGCTTTTGGGCCTTTGTGCCTATTTCTAATGTCTCACTCGCGATTAAAGAAATTTTAAAAGGCACCATGCAGGTTGAGGTTATCTTTTATATTTTCTTATCAACGTTAATCTTTGCCCTATTAGCATTATGGTTTTGCACTTATTGTTTTAAACGCGAGTCGGTATTATTTAGATAGTGTGTCAATACACTATATAAGAAAAGTTTTTATAGAGCTATATGATTCGGACTGTATGAATGGGCTATATATGTGAATGAACTATATAACTGGACTATATATGAGAGATAAAACAAGTCGGCACAAGCGCTATCGAAATCGCTTAGGAATATGAAACAAGTTTTTCTATCATGGCAGGAGAGATCGCATTTACTTTTAAACAATAAATGCGTTTAATGTCGACACTTTTTATCTGAACGATTATTTATGAGTTATCTATGAGTAACAAAGCACTATTTTTGGATCGAGATGGAATTATCAATATCGATCATGGCTATGTAAATAAAATTGAAGATTTTGATTTTGTCGATGGCATTTTTGATGTCTGCCGGCACGCCCAATCTTTAGGTTATCAGCTCATCGTAATTACAAATCAAGCAGGTATTGCTCGTGGTTATTATGAAATAACTGACTTTGAGCAATTAACGACATGGATGAAAGCTGAGTTTGCTATAGAGGGCATTAATATAACGGATGTTTTTTTCTGCCCACATCACCCCGAGCAAGGAGTAAATGAATTCGTGCAAGTGTGTGAATGTAGAAAGCCAGCACCAGGAATGATTTTTGAAGCACAAGCTAAACATCATATAGAATTAGCAGAAAGTGTTTTTATTGGCGATAAGCTCTCTGATATTCAAGCTGCTGCGGCTGCAGGGATCAAAAACAAGATATTATTATCGAGTAATTACGGTGATAACCCGCAAATTGACACACATCGAATTAATGAAATTAGTGGCGCAATTCAATTTATCAGCTAAAGTTGTATGTTACTTGAACGATCTATCGTTATTTCAAAAATAATTCATCAAAATGTAATTTATTACTTGACGCCGAGCGCTAAATCTCTAAAATGCGCTCCACTTCTTCGGGACAAGCCCAAGAGGTTTTGTATAGGAAATACTTATTAGACCGAGTC
>JBPOFN010000041.1:0-37444 GCA_051251725.1 Thalassotalea sp.
CAGTAAAACGCAATTACGCCGATGCTAGTGTGACTAATATCAGAAAAGCCCATGTGAGCGTAAGTCATCGCTAGGCTTCTAATTAGGGCGTTCATTGCCCTTTCGGTAATTGCTCCTGCATTACCCTAATGACTTACATCCTTGTAAGAACATGGCAGTACGACATCATTACCAGTAACAATAAACTTCCTATCAAGTAAATAACCTGTCGGTCGCTTTTATTTGGGGAGAAGATTACAGCACTAAACACACTGGTAATTAAACTGAGCTAAATAAATTTTCTATGTAGATTAATCAACAAATTTAACAGTTCTTACTAATTTACTAATAGCAAAGCTGAAGATCACAGAGGAAGTGTGAAGTGGTTTGATTGGTATCTGGAAAGTTGAACAGACTATGATTAGGTGCTTCGCTAGCTGTTATATATATGAAAAGTTAGACCAACAAAATGTTACCCGAACCTGATCTATAAATGGAATGGTTACAGGAATACTGCTAATTTATTTATAAAGATAAAGACCTGGATTTCAGTTAACGAAAACGCAGGCCTTCTGGGTAATGAGTATTAACTGAATCAAACTGAGCTTGTTTAAGCTTTAAGGTTAACTAGCCCAGTATTAACTGAGCTTGGAAATTTTTCTTGAACCGCGGCTAAAATTTTGTCTTTATCATCATCTGTCAGTTGATCATCAAAACTCGCTAACAGTTCTTCTAAAAAACTGACTAACTCATTGGAATTAGTCACGTCGCTCTGTAGTGGAGGCGGCGGCATTTGAGTACCATTAGCCTTAGCCATATCACCGATACTTTTTGCATCAAAACCATAATCGGCCATTACAGTTTCAAGTTCTTTACTTGGCTTAATTCCTAATGTGGAAAACTGTTCAACAATACTACTAGCGTCAGTAGCACTTAAATCATCAGCAGAAAAGTTTTTCAGTATTTCTTCAACACTACTGCGTTGCTCAGTAGTCATCGGTGCTGGTTGTGTTGGCATCGCTTGCATTGGCGAGCCCGAGTTAATGGCACTAATCATAGATACTTCCATTTTAAGGTAAAGGTAAATTTATTATTTTTACTTGGTAAGTTGGCTTATTAATTCTTTTTCAAGCATGGTTATGTCGTTAAGCAAATGATTGACTGAAACATTATTTAATCCATTATAAATGCCGCGAATATGTTTGTTATGATCAATTAATACTAAGTTTTCGGTGTGTAAAAAATCGTTATTGCTGACATATTCCCCTAAGTCTTCATTGGCAAAATAAGAATTACGGGCCATCGAATATATTTCATCGCGATCACCGGTTACCAAATGCCATTGTGAAGAATCAACGCCGTTTTCTTGCGCATAATTTTTCAGTACTTGTACTGTGTCATTCTTAGGCTGAATGGAATGTGAAATGATTTTTATATGTTTATTGTTGCTAAACTGCTCTTGTACTTTCGATAATTGCGAACGCATTTTCGGGCAAATACCCGGACAAGCGGTAAAGAAGAAACTAGCGACATAAATACTGTCAGTAAAAGTTGCTTGAGTAACATAGTCACCAGATTGATTGATAAACTTAAAATCTGATATTTTATGGAGATTATTTAGTTCAGCGCTCAAGGGTGTTAACCATTTAGGACTAAATTCAGCAGAAGTATAATAAGGTAAATATTCATTAACCTCTTGTCGCTCTTGTGCTTTAGCAACAGAACTAAAAGCTAAGAAAGCCAAAAATGAACTTGTTAACACTAAGACTAGGTTAGTCAGATTTTTTATTACTGGATATTGTTTCATCTTCTAATTCCACACACATGTTTGCCCGTTTAAGGCCAAAAACTCGGCCATTGATATATTCATAATTACTGTACAACTTGCCATTTTTTCGCCAAGCTTGTTGTAGTCCGACTTCTTTACCAAATTCATAATTTAGTTTTTTAAATTTTTCCCCGCTGATATACCATTGCTCAATAACGCCATGAACTTTACCGTGCTGATAATCAGCGACTGAACGTAAATTTCCATTGCGCCACCAGCTTTTAGTGACGCCATGTACTAAGCCATCAGTATATTGCGAGTGAAAACTTAAGCCGCCATCATCAAACCACTGCTTCAGATAACCATGACGTAAGCCGTTGCGGTAACTAGATAATTTGGCCATAACACCAGACGAGTAATATTCTGCTGCTTGGCCGGTAAAAGGCTGATCTTGATAGTTTCTTAAACCAGTCTTTGGCGACAGCGTCAGTTCCTGTTTATCAATTAGCGTTAATAATTCAGCACTTGTTCCTAAGCTAAACCACGTAAATGCTAGCAATATAAAGAGCTGATTAATTAATCGCACTGGCAGAGCCTTGGTAATTACCAGGAAACAGAATGTAATAAGCATTGAGGTATAGTTCATTTTGAATATGGTAGTGATATTCAGCATCAATCGAATGTTGAGTCATTGCAGTGTGCCCGCCTGACGCGTCAAGATCTGCTGGGTAATCACCGGTTGAATTACATTTACGGCCGTAGAGAAAAAAACCATCAGCGATCACTCCAACTAAATTGCTATCATCATCTGAGAATGAAATAGGTTCTAAATGATAATGAAAGCTTTGTGGGCCGGTATGTGCGCCATTAAAATCTAAACTACTAGCAGCGCCATCGAGAGGAATGCCTGGACCTTCTTCATCGTTGTAGATTACTGAACCGCTAACCGCGATGCCAATTGCGCCTAAACCGGTGGCTGAACTAGTTGTTGCTTTGCTCGGCGAATTAGCAACAGTTAAGGTATAAGTACCGTTAAAATCGTCGATATTACCAGGTGCCATTTTTTCAAACGAAGTGACGCTAGGTTCGACAAATAATTCGTGATTTACCGAGGCTGCAGCTGTGGTATGTCCGTTGGTAGATCTACTGTTAGTGCTCGACCAATAGGGTGAGGTGTGATTAGGCAGGCCATTGGTTTCAATAATGACATTGGCACCGTTTAAAACAATTTCAACATTACTGTTGTCAAATTCGCTATAAGCTGTGTGCAGCGAGCCAGTTGAGCTTGTATCTGTGATGTCAGTATTGTCGCTAGTATTAGTACTGTCATTAACTGTTGATGAAGAGCCGCCACAACCAGCCAATCCTAGGCTAATTAGCAGACAAATAAGTGTAGTATTAGGTTGTGATTTCATCGTATCTTCCTATGGAGTAAAGTTATAATCTTGCCCTGACACAGTATTTAATGGCCAAGTATTTAATAGTTATTTAAATCACTTAGGCAGAACTTAATAACTACTACGCTATGTATGGGGCTAAGATAAGCATACTAAGCAATTGTGCAAACAATGTGGCGCAAGTATGCAAATACTGTGAAGTGTTAATAAAACTATGTTGAACAGAGTGTTAGATGAATTGGCTAGCTATTATTAAATAACTCTATTACCGTAGCGATAAGATAAAACCACACGCGATCTATTATGGAAGTTTTAGCTGAACTTAAATTATTACTTAATGACCCATCGTTAGAAGTGGCTGAGCAGCTGCAATCATTATGGAGCGGTTATGGCGAAATTATTCGCTGTAAAAGTGTGCAATATCAAAAAGATTATATTGTTAAAGTGATTGCACCAGCGGATGCGGATAAACACCCTAGAGGTTGGAACACTTCAACGAGTCACCAACGAAAAGTCACCTCCTATCAAATAGAAACGTGTTTTTATCAACACTATGCCGCGCTAACCGATCATCATAATAAAGTGCCAAAGTTAATTGCTAGCAAGGTCAGTGATAGCGTTAGTTTATTGGTGATGGAAGACTTAGATGCACTGGGTTATAACATTCGTAAAGATTTTGCTACCTGGCATGACTTGGTAGTAGCAATACGTTGGTTGGCATATTTTCATGCGCGTTTTATGGGCAATGCTGCAACAGGGCTTTGGCCGGTCGCAACGTATTGGCACTTAGCAACGAGAAAAGACGAGCTAACCGCCATGCCAAATTGTGATTACAAAACACATGCTGCGGCGATCGACCTAGCGTTAAATCAGGCGAAATATCAAACCTTAGTTCATGGTGATGCAAAGTTTGAGAACATGTGTTTTCATGCCAACGGTAATGATATTGCCGCTGTTGATTTTCAATATGTTGGTCGCGGCTCAGGCGTTAAAGACTTAGCTTATTTGGTTGGTAGTTGTTTGCATGAGCAGCAATTATTTGAATTTGATGATTTAATTTTACCGGAATATTTAAAGCAGTTAAAAACGGCGTTAGCTCATTACCAAGTGACCGTTGATTTTACCGAGCTAAGCGCAGAAACGACAAAATTATACCCTGTCGCGTGGGCTGATTTTTATCGTTTTTTACTGGGCTGGAATCCGCAAAGTTGGAAAATTTGTCATTACATGAAAACGAAAGCCGCTGCGGGCTTAACTGACTTACAAGCTTAAGCTAATTGTGTTACGTGGTTTGTAATGGCAAATAACTAAATCAAAATTGGCTCGCAAATTTGAAGATTATCACGGCAGAAACCCTAAAGTGGAAAAGGAAACCTTAAGCTTCCGATTCATTCAACTTAGCTTCTAATTCAGCGAGCTTAGTTTCTAATTTTGAAAGCTGTGATCGAGTTTTTAACAACACCTGAGTTTGAACGTCGAATTCTTCACGCGTAACAACATCAAGTTGAGATAATTTTTTTTGTAAAACGACCTTGGTTTTTTCTTCAAAATCTAAGGCGATATTTTTTAATCCTGGTGGGATCGCATCGGTAACTTGTTTGGCAATATCTTCAATTTTTTTAGCGTTGATCATAATCATTTCATTTATCAATAAATAATAAAGCTATTGTATACAGATTTATTGTCGGGCAATAATTTATTTTTTATTACTAGTGTTTAACACCGCTAAAACGGGTAAAATTCTGCCCTTATTCAAATCATGCCTAATTTAGTTTAATTCGATGAAACTTAACCCACAACAAGATGAAGCCAAAAAATATGTTACTGGTCCGTGCTTAGTATTAGCCGGAGCGGGCAGTGGAAAAACAGGGGTTATTTGTCAAAAAATCGCATATCTAATTCAAAACTGTGGTTATAAAGCGCGTAATATTGCCGCGGTAACCTTTACCAATAAAGCGGCCCGAGAAATGAAAGAAAGGGTTGGTAAAATGTTAGGCCGAGATTTAACACGGGGCTTAACGGTTTCTACCTTTCACTCTTTAGGTTTAGATATTGTTAGAAAAGAAATTAAAACCTTAGGGTACAAACCCGGCTTTACTTTATTTGATGACCAAGACTCGTTAGCACTGATCAAAGAGCTAACCAATGAAGAGCTAGACGGCGATAAAGATTTACTCAGTAAATGTCAGAGCATGATCTCCAATTGGAAAAACGAGTTAATGTTGCCTGATCACGCGTTAAAAGCGGCGAATGATGCTGATACGTCATTATTTGCTGAATTTTATGCACGTTACGCTAAACATATGAAAGCTTATAACGCCCTCGATTTTGATGATTTAATATTAATACCAACGTTAATGTTAAAGAACTTTCCCGAAGTAAGAGAACGCTGGCAAAGTAAAATTAAATATATGTTAGTAGATGAATACCAAGATACTAATGCCAGCCAATATGAACTGGTAAAATTAATTACCGGCAAAGAAGGTTTATTAACGGTTGTGGGTGACGATGATCAGTCTATTTATTCATGGCGTGGTGCGAAACCGCAAAACTTAGTGTTATTAGGTAAAGATTACCCAAATTTAAAACTGATAAAATTAGAGCAAAATTATCGTTCAAGTGGCCGAATTTTAAAATGCGCCAATATTCTTATTGCCAATAATCCGCATGATTACGAAAAAGCCTTATTTAGTGAATTAGCCTATGGGCCAGAACTAAAAGTAGTGGTGTCTAAAAATGAAGAGCATGAAGTAGAACGAGTGATTGGTGAATTAATTGGTCATCGCTTTATGAATCGAAGCCAGTATCGCGATTACGCCATTTTATATCGCGGCAACCATCAATCACGGTTATTAGAAAAAGCGTTAATGACCAACCGTATTCCTTATAAAATAAGCGGTGGCACGTCATTTTTCTCGCGCTCAGAAATTAAAGATATTATGGCGTACTTACGCCTGTTGGTTAACCCGGATGATGACAATGCCTTTATTCGTGTGGTCAATGTACCAAGACGAGAAATTGGCCCTGCAACGTTAGAAAAACTCGGTAGCTACGCCAATATTCGTCAAATAAGCATGTTTGCTGCCAGTTTTGAATTAGGGCTAGAACAGCATTTAACGGGGCGTGGCTTAGTACACGTCCAACGTTTTACCCGCTGGTTGGTTGAAACACAAGATAACGCCACCCGTGGTGATACGGCAGCTGTGTTAAGAAGCATGATCCGTGCAATGAATTATGAAGATTGGCTATATGATTCATCACCAAGTGCCAAAGCAGCTGAAATGCGAATGAAAAATGTTACTGAGTTATTTAGCTGGGTGACGCAAATGCTTGAAGGTGGTGAAGACGACGAACCAATGACTTTACCTGAAGTGGTCACTCGTTTAACACTACGCGACATGATGGAGCGTAATGAAGACGAAGAAAATACTGATCAAGTTCAGTTAATGACATTACATGCATCGAAAGGCTTAGAATTTCCATTTGTTTTTCTTATTGGCATGGAAGAAGGTTTATTACCGCACCAAACCAGTATTGATGAAAATAATGTTGAAGAAGAACGTCGTCTAGCATACGTTGGTATAACACGCGCACAACGTGAGTTAATATTCACTTACGCGAAAGAACGCCGCCAGTTTGGCGAAGTTTCACGTACCGAACCAAGTCGTTTTTTACGAGAATTACCGCAAGACGATTTGAGTTGGGAGCAACTGAAAACGACTTCTTCTAAAGAGCAAATTCATGAAAAAGGTAAAATGGGCGTGGCGAGTTTACGTGAAATGCTAAAGCAGAAAAATTAAGCCAAAATCGTTAAATTATTGTTTATCTCCCTCCTACCATAAACCCTTAGTTATGATTGTAACTAGGGGTTTTACTTTAAAAACCCCAGCTAAATTGAATGCATTTCGTGTAATAACAAAAATAAATTACACAGTTATTGTTATTAAGCTAAAGTTATTGCTGTGAAATTAAAACGCAATATAAGCTTTCTAAGTATATAGTTGAGATGTGATTTATCGACATATCTAGTGATTGTTATCTAAATTTTAAGGTGATAAATTGATAGATAAATCTGTGATGTTTTCAAAAAGGTAGTCGTATGAAAGTAAATAAACAACAAATCGCCGCGTTTAAAGACTCTTATCGTGCTCAATTTGTTAATAGTTTGGCAGGTTTTAAAAGTGCTAATTTAATCGGCACCATGAATACTGAGGGCAAAAATAATTTATTGATTGTTAGCAGTGTTACTCATCTTGGCGCTAATCCGCCACTAATTGGTTTTGTGATTGGTCCTAATGAGATTGCCCGCGCGACCTTAACAAATATTTTAAGCACAGAAGAATTTTCAATTAACCAAGTATCAGGTAGTTTTTGGCAACAAGCCCACCAAACCTCAAAAAATTATCCACGTGGTGAATGTGAATTTGAATCGGTTGGGATCGAAAAAGAATTTATCGATGGTATCAATGTGCCTTTTGTCGCCGAGAGTTCGTTAAAGTATTCGCTTAAATTAAAAGAAATTGTCGAAATTGAATCAAATAAAGCGCAATTGGTGATTGGAGAAATAACCAATGTGATATTAAATGAACATGCGTTAAAAGAAGATGGTTATATTGATATTGAAACTTTACATGCGGTCACTATTTCTGGTGCTGATAGTTATCACGTAACGCAGCTTTTATCGCGGGCTAATCATAACAAATCGGTAGATCATGATGATGACTTTCCTGATTGGTTTTAAGTAAAAAAGTAAGAATTCGCTCCTTATGATTAGAAAAATATATTGTTAAGGCAATGGTGTAAACAGAATTCAACTTAATATCGTTGAAGTTGGTAATTTAATGTTATTATTCAATCTGGTGGAATTGGTATTACAGGTTGAATAATAACGTGAAGAAAGAAAAACCCTCGCAAGCAATCCAAGAAACAGCAGTGAAAGTTGCTAAAGCTAATCAAAAGCCCGGCCAAACGAAAGAGCAAACCAAATTAATTTCCCAAGGGATTGAAAAGGGCATTGCTGAATATAAAAAACAGCAAAGTAAGATTAATCGTGAACGTGATAAGGCGAAAAAAATTGCTTTAAAACAACAAGCTCAACAAATTGATACTGATGAGCTTAAAGCGGATGTTACTGTTGGTAAGGCTAATGTATTGCCTTGGTTATTGCTGGTAGTTAGTTGGCTAAGTTTTATTATTTACGTGATAATTTCTTAATTTAGTAAGAGTTGCTGAGAATTAACCTTATCTAAAGTTAATTTTAGGATCACTTTCAATTTCACCATCTAAATCAACCGTCGCTTTGGCATCGCCGCAAGTCAATATGGCGAGTCCATGGTTACCTTCTGTTTTACGAATAAAAGACAATTGATAACCGTAGTTATTAAGATTTGTTACCGCGAGTCTTTGGGACATAGTTAAATGCGCCCACAACTCGTGAGATTCGGGGGTATATTGACGCCTTTCTTGCGATTGTTTTTCGCTCATTATTTTCCCTAATTTATTCAAATACCAAATAACCTAATGTTTATAGTCTAAGTCATTTTTAACTAAAGGTTTTAGCTATTATTAAGTTATATCGCTGGTTAGTTTATTTTTCTAGAAAAATATTTTAGTAAGTGTAAATACTCGCATTTTCCCATTTGTTTTAAGCGCCGTGAGGTAAGTTACTTACTTTAACAATAGCTGTTGATTTTTAAGCCTTGGCATCACGATAACGGGTATTTATTTATGGCGCTTAAAAACTGTTCAAGTTGATGAGTAAATTAGCAGTATTTTAAGTAAATCAATGTACTTTTTTATCAAAGCCGCCTAAAGTATTAGAATAATAAAAGTAATCAATTGAACGGCTTAAAGTCTCGAATGAAATATCTTAAATTCCTCCTGTTAAATTTATTCTGTTTTGCTAGTTGGGCGCAGAATTACGAAACCACAAAAGTTATTGTTGAACCTTTTTCTGATACTATTCAGCGCTCTGGTAAATTAGCGTTTAAAAACACGGTACTACTAACTTTTAAAACCAATGGTTACCTACAAAAATTGTCGGTTGACGAAGGTGACGCGTTCTCAAAATCACAATTATTAGCCTCTTTGGATATCACTGAACTTTTAGCGGATAAAAACTCGAAATTTGCACAGCTACTACAGGCAAAAAGAGAGTTAAAACGCGCCAAGCAATTATTAAGTAAAAAGCTAAGTTCACAGCAAGAAGTTGATTTAGCTGAAACACAGTTAGAAACAGCACGCTCTGCTTATCAGGTGGTTTTTTATAATTTAGAAAAAGCAGAATTAAAAGCGCCTTTTGATGGTGTGGTCTTAAGCCGCCATACTGATTTAGGGGAATTGCAATCACCAGGAAAAGCGGTGTTACGAGTTGCTGCGGTAGAAAAAAACTGGGTTGTTAAAGTAGCTTTAACTGGCGCTGAAATTAACCAAGTTAAACTGAAACAACAAGTAGAAGTTATGCTGCCAGGCAAAGGACGAATACAAGGGCAAGTTGTTAAAATTCCAGCGATTGCCAACACCGATGGCAACTTATTTTTAATTGATGTTTTATTACCTGATTTAGACTTATCCAGTGGCGTTACTGCCGGTCAACTGGCCGAGGTTAATATTCACTTTGCCTCTGAAGATTTTGTCTATCGTTTACCTATTGATGCGCTGATCAGTGTTAATGACGAGGGTAAAGCGATTATCTTAACAAAAAATGATAACGACTCAGGCTTTGAACACAAATACTTTGAAGTCCATAAAATTGATAATCAGTATGTTTATTTAGTCGCAAGTTCTCAAGAAACCACATTGCAAGTTGTTGTGCGTGGTTGGCAACATATTCAAGTAGAAAAGTAACCATTATGCAGTTACCTCGTTTAGCGATTAAAAACGCCCAATTTACCATTACTATGGTGGTATTAATGGTATTAGTGGGAATAGTTTCTTATTTCACCATGCCGCGTTCTGAAGACCCTCAGTTTGATTTACCTATCACCCTAATAGAAGTTATTTATCCAGGGGCATCACCTAGAGATATTGAAACCTTAGTGGTTGATCCGTTAGAAGAAGTATTCGCTGATATTGAAAACATCAAAAAAATCGAATCTCAGGTGAAAAACGGTGGCGCTCGTATCAAAGTTGATTTTCATTATGGTGTTGATGCTGAGTTTTCATATAACAAGATCAAACAAGCGGTCGCTGAAATTGAGCCTACCTTACCTGATGGTGTGCTCGAATTATTAGTATTGAAAGCAACGCCAAAAGACGTTGCCATCATGCAAGTGGCGTTATGGAGTGAGCCATTAAATTACAAAGATATGGAATTTTATGGCAAGCAATTAGAAAAACGAATTGAAGCAATTTCGGGGGTTCGTAAAGCGGATTTATGGGGCTATCCAATTCAAATTGTTGCTGTTGATGTTGATTTAGCATTAATCAAACACTATGGCATTTCAATAACGACGATTAATCAAGTATTACAAGGCCGTGCGGTAAATATTACGCCAGGATTTGTTGATGCCAGTACTCGTCGTTTCAATGTTAAGGCGTCAGGTAACTTCCAACATTTAGATAATCTAGCGGAAACTGTTATTGTTTCGAACGACGAATTCGTTTTGCGTTTAAAAGACGTAGCAAAAGTTAGTTTTGGTGACTTAGAGCCCAACTACTTAGCTTATTCTGATAACAAAGCGGTGCTCTACCTAACGGTTATTCAAAATGAAAATACCAACATTTTTGATTTAACTAAAACTATTGAACAAGAAATAGCTCAATTTCAAAAAAACGTACCTGAAGAAATTAAATTAGACATGCTGTTTAAGCAAACAGACAGTGTTGATGTTCGCGTTAATGGTTTCTTTCAAAATCTTTGGCAGGGTTTGATCATTGTTGGTGTTATGTCGTTATTGTTTCTTGGCTTGCGAGAATCTTTAGTTATCATTTCCGTTGTGCCGCTGTCGTTTTTAATAGCCATTGGCTGGTTAGATTTAAGTGGTTTCGGCTTACAGCAAATGTCGATTGTTGGTTTGATTATCGCCTTAGGTTTGTTGGTTGATAATGCCATTGTAGTCACTGAAAGTATTCACCGAGAAAAAAGTAAAGTGGTGAATTTAATGGAAGCGTCAGCGGCCGGCACCAGCAATGTCGGTTGGGCAATCACTTCCGGTACCGTGACTACCATGTTAGCGTTTTTACCTATGTTAATGCTGGCGAGTAGTACCGGTGACTTTATTCGCTCTATGCCAGTAACTGTAGTGCTGGTGTTATTGGCCTCGTTAATTATAGCCTTAACTTTTACGCCTATGCTGGCGAGTAAATTCTTTACTCAAAAACCATCTAAAATTAAAAGCTTACAGTATTACGTTAATGATTTTGCTGACAATATTTATGCGCCAATGTTAAAAAAATTAGTACGCTTTCGTTGGGCGGTAGTGATTGTTGCTATGGTTAGCTTAGCCGGCATGTTTACTATTTTTACTCAGGTCGGTGTTAGTTTATTTCCTAAAGCACAAAAACCTATGTTGATGGTAGATATTGATATGCCACCGAATAGTTCATTAGCCAATACCAAAGCTTTGATGCAACAAGTGGCGCAAGAGTTAGAAAAAAGTGATTTAACCGACAAAGTAGCATTGAATGTTGGTAATGCTAATCCACGTATTTATTATAACCAAGTACCAAAACGCGGCGTGGCCAAATACGGCCAAATAATGGTGGTATTAAAGTCTTATGACGAAGCGAAAGTTGCTGAATACGTACAGCAAATACGGCATAAATTTTCACAGTGGCCGCAAGCGAAAATTACGGTTAGTGAGTTTACCCAAGGGCCAGTTACTGACCAACCGATTACTATTCGGGTAATTGGTGAAGACTTAATTGGTTTAGAAACGGTAGCTAATGATCTGGCTGATTTTATGGCGAAACAGCCAGGTATCATCAACATTGATAACCCGATTGGTGAAGCGAATACAGAATTGGCCTTAGTGATTGATTACGATAAAGCCGGTTTAACCAATATAGATATCAACACCTTAGATAACACGCTGCAAACTGTGTTGTCGGGTAAGGCGATTGGTTTATTTAACGATGATAATGGCGAGAATTACCCGATTGTTGTTCGTAAGAAAAGTCCTGATATTGGTAGCTTAGATGATATAAGCGTTAGTAACCGTTTGGGGGAGTCAATTCCATTAAACCAAATACTGAAAGCGGAATTACAAAAAGGTCAAACAGAGTTTTTTCATTATCAAAAACTGCGTATGGCAAAAGTATCTGCAGATGCTGATAAAGGTTATTTGATCCACGAGCTGACAGCGAAAGTTACTCACTTTTTAGATAACTACCAATTGCCAGAAGGGGTTTATTATCAGTTAGGCGGCGAAGAAGAATCACGCCAAGAAAACTTCTCTGGCCTGTCTCAAATAATGTTAGTGACAGCATTGGGGATTTTTGCGGTATTAGTACTGCAATTTAAATCATTTTTACAACCGATTATTATTTTCACTTCAATCCCTTTTGCCATTGCGGGTTCAGGTATTGGTTTATATTTAGTCGGTAGTTCGTTTTCAATGATGGCGTTTGTCGGCTTGATCAGTTTATTCGGCATTGTTGTTAATAATGCGATTATTTTAATTGATACCACCAACCGCAATTTGTTTTTTGGTAGTGATAAATTAAACGCCATTATCGACGCAAGCGCCACGCGCTTTACCCCGATTCTATTAACGACATTAACCACTATTGGTGGTTTGTTACCATTAACCTTATTTGGCGGCAGCTTGTGGCAACCACTAGGTGTGGTGATAATATCAGGACTGTGTGTCTCGGCAATTTCTAGTTTCCTATTAGTGCCGATATTGACTGAGATATTTACGCGAGAGCGTGAATAGGCTTTAGCTATGAGGCTTATTTATATTAAATAAGCCTCATAGCTGTTAAGGGATCATATTTTCGTTTGGATCTTTTTCTTTAGTGAAGGCATCTTTTAATGCCATCCAGCTTTTACGTGTTAAATGTGGAATTAACAGCTTTAACGGCATTCTTATCAAATGGCCACGCCAATATAATAAATATTTAGCTAGTTTCATTTTCCAATCACGACACAAACTGTGATTCGGCTTAAAGGTATTAATAAAGCAGAAGTCCTGAAAATTACCTAATACTTTATTCTCACAGGCTAATGTTTTTATATCGGTATTTGAGAGGGGTGTATTAAAAATAAGGTGCGAGTAACGAATGGCTAGACGAACGTAGTCATATAACCCTAACTCTTTTGCGCGTTTAATAAGTGCAGCGGTATAGTCTATATTTTGTAATTCATACTTGTTCTGAAAATCACGCAGCAACATGTCAATGTCTGAAATATCCCGTAAACCATGATGAAACTCACTTTCGGTAAATAAATGCACGGCCGTGTGAATAACTAAATCAAAATCATCAAGGGTATTTACCAGCCCCACATGTTCTACTTCAACTTGTTCTCTATTAAATTTATCGGCATCCGGAGAGTTTTTGTTGGTGGAAGGCAATATATTATGGTGCACATCTAAAACAGTCCCGCGTTTTACATGCTGTAATGGCGGAATTTCGTGCATCCAAGTGCGATAATACTTCTCATCATAGTCGTCTACTTCTGTTTTTAACCAATCAGAAAATTTTAACGTTTGTTCTATTATGGGTAAGTCTTGTTTTTTAACCAGCACATCAATATCAGAAAATGTACGGCCATAAGAGCAAGGAAGCTGTTTCGCAATATAAGCAGCGCCTTTTAAAAACACTAGCGACTCTTTAAATCGAGGTAATGCTTGAGTGACTTCTAAAAACTCTCGAATGGCTTGTTGACGTTGTTTTTGTGCTATTTTATAAGCGGATTCTAAGTGCCATAAAACGTACTCAGGAGCTTGAATATTATTCTTTGTTAACAAGTAGTAAATTCGGCCAGTTAATTGGCTAATGTTGGCTTCAGACAGTAAATTTTGCCATTGATTAGCTGATAATGAGTTAAGTTTTTCTGGTTTAGATAAGATATTAAGTAACAATGACATTATGATACCAACGAATTAAAAGCGGTTTTAGCTTCTTCAAAATCACTATATTCAAATTGATAACACTCAGCCTCTTGTAACAACTTTGAAATGAGGTTGAACGCTTCTAAGCCTAAAATATGATAGTTAAAACTTTGGTCAATGATCACCTGAAAAGCCTCCATTTTACTAATAGGAGTTAACTTTGCTGAACTACCTTCGACATACCTAGGGAAAACAAAGCTTTTTAATTTTGCCGGTTCATGCATGCGTTCAACACTTTCTTTTGGCGGTTTTAATAAAGACACAGTCCCTTTATGGGTATCTTTAGCAATAGTACTAAAAATGCTATTAGGGACATAATTTTTAATTACGTCGATGGAATTGTTTTTTAAATTTATTGGCCGTGTGCAAGGGTAAACAAGTTCGTCTTTTAGGGAAATTAAGCCTAATTCGTCAGAAAATAAACGCCAGCCATTATAAACTAGCGCTGCGGTTAATGTACTTTTGCCTGAACCCGGCTCAGCCGGCATGATAATAACATGGCCATTTTTTTCAATGGTACCGGCATGTAAAATTAAAAAATGATGAGCTTTTGTTGCTATACACCAGTTCATTCCCCATTCCAACATGGCAAAAGCATGATCTTTGGGTAGAGGTTTAAAAGGTGCGAATTCGTCTAAAAAGAAGTCAACTTGAGGTTTAATAAAGCGGCGTAAGAATGAACGAGTGGTAATAGTAATGTTAAAGTCGGTGAAATTAGTTTGGTGATCAATCGGGTAGTCACTGTAAATAGTACTAAGGTTATTTATCACCATCATATTATCTGATTCAATGCTAAATGAAAATGGACCTATCGGTAGATTAACTTTAGTTTCCATATACTTTATATTTTCCCTGATTAAAACAATTAGCCGATATATCATCGACTAAATTTAATTTTCTAAGATAATATCAGATTTAATGGCTTGTGTGATAACTTGATAAAACTGTTCTTTTATTTCAGTGGCTATTAATTGATGCTCATCAGAATAGAGGGCTAATAGTTGCTCTTTTGATTTGTCTTCTTGATAGAGTGACTTGATAATGAAGGATAACGGAATCGATGAAAAATGAGTATCACCAGAAAAGGAATTAAAAAGGGCTATGCCCTCTTTAATTGGGATTATTTTGATGTGCTTGGAAAGATTCATTAATCAATTTTTTGAATAGCGTCCCAATCATATTTATTTGCATCGAGTCCATCTTTTCCTGCATCAAATATGTCTTCTATTTCAGCAAATTCTACCGGCCAATAAAAATCACTACTTATATCGGTTAAGATAGAACAAGAGGGGTCTACACAAGTATCCATAGCATATTGCCATATAAGTGAATTAATAGCTGCTGCTGTAAGTTGCTTGACAAAACCCTTTTGATTCGATGGTAAGCTAGGTAGATCACCATTTATCGCTTGGATTATGGTACCAGTTATAGCAGTAGAAGAGAAAAGATCAGACAATGGACTGTTTTTAGTTAACAAGGTTACGCCGCTATATGCATAGTTCCAAATGGCAGCATGAGGCCCATTATCTAATCCACCAGGACTGTAGGTATTGTAATGACATTCAGTATTTATATGTTCATGATTTGAAACATTATTAGATAAATTACCAGATAAATTACATATTCCAGCAAGAGCTGGTCGACTTGTTATCGTTGTTACGACAGCTGAACCGATGACCGCTTTTTTGAAAAAACCACGGCGTGAAGCATTTTGATTCAATGAAGAATTAGTTGGTGTAGAATCTTGTTCTACTGAGTTAAGCTCTTTATTTGACATTTCCTTTAATCCTCAATGAAAAATCTTTTTAATACTGTCAAGATACTTTACAATCTTGCTATAAATATGCATATATCAATAATATCAGCAATTTATATGCCTTGTTTGTTTTTTTGTTTTTAAACAAGTGGTTATGGCGTAGCTTCTGTGTTTATATTGTTTTTATAAAAAAAATAGTGAAGCGTTGTAAAATTTTGTTAAATGCTCTTAGTCTCAATTCTAAAGCTTCAAAGATAATACCTCAATAGGATAAGGAATATTAAATGGCACTTGTCGGCTTTCTCGGCTATATCTTTTCAAGCATAGCATTTCTAATTTTTATCTTACTATTATTAGCCGCTCGCAATAAAACGCTGGCGGGGCGCTTGGTATTATCAGCAATCCTGGTTTCTACAATCGCCAACGCTATGGCGGCATTTCAGTTACAACAGCAATTTTCAATAAAATATGTCTTAATATTTGAAGCGCTAAAATTATTGCTGTGGCCCATGTTAATTATTTGTACGCGCGACAGCATCACCTCATTTCGAACCTTAATAAAACATAAATATACCAAACAATACATTATGTATTGGTTTGTGTTTTTAGCTATTTCATGGCTATCGGTGTTTTATTTTGAAGATGGCACCCGCTATCTATTTATGTTTTTCCTTGTGTTTAATTTATGGCAAATTGTGCTGTTAGAACAGTTATATAGAAATGCTTCCAATAAGTCGAAATGGGCTTTGTGGCCACTGGTTGTCGCTTTAGGCTCAGCAAGTGTTTTTGAATTTGTTATGTATGCACAAGCTTATATGGTGAATCAGTTAGAATATTTACTGTGGTATATTCGCCCATTAATTATGCTTATATCGATTCCCTTTTTATTGATTAGTACTCGCCGGATGAAAGATTGGTCGGTGAATGTTTTTGTTTCCCGTAATGTTGTTTTTTATAGCTCAATGTTACTTATTGCTGGCGGTTATTTATTAGTAATGGCTTTAGCCGGTTACGTCATTAATTTTATTGGCGGCGAGTGGGGTCGTGTTTTAACCATTACCTTTTTAGTACTGGCCAGCGTTGTGCTGTTTGCGTTAATTATTACCGATACCATCAGGCGTAGAGTTAAAGTATTTATAGCAAAAAATTTCTTTGCTAATAAATATGAATACCGTGATGAATGGTTAGATCTAATTGAAAAAATCGAAACCACCAGTGCTGAAAGCTATTATCAGATGGCTACTAATATCATGATGTCAAAATTATCATTAGATTCTGGCAGTATTCTTAAAAAAGTGAATTCAACTAATTTCCAGGTGAAATACTCGCAAGGGTTAAATTTCGATCCAGCATTATTTCAGCAGTTATTAAAACTGGCGACTTTCTGTCATAAAAAAGGTTGGATCGTTGATATGAAAGAATATGCTAAAACGCCTAATCTCTATGATGATTTAGCGTTAGATTTAGCGATATTTGAACAGCAAAAAATCAACATTATCGTGCCGATATTCATTGGCAAAGCTTTGTATGGCATGTTTGTGCTGGCGGGAAATGAAGAGGTAAAACCATTAAATTGGGAAGACAGGGATTTACTTTTTGCAATTTCAAAACAGCTAGGTAACTTTATTTCATTGCATGAAGCCAATGATCGTATTGCCGAGTCGAAACAATTCGATGCTTTTAATCGAATGTCAGCATTTTTAGTGCACGATCTCAAAAATGTTCAAGCGCAATTAGGCTTGATTAATGACAATGCAGTTAAGCACCGTAATAACCCAGCTTTTGTTGATGATGTTTTTGAAACCGTAGAGTCAGCAACAAATCGCTTAGATAAAATGCTGACCCAACTGAGAAACAAACAAGCAGAGCAATCAACCACTAAAAAAATTGATATTGTTCCAGTAGTTGGTAAAGTGGTTGAGCAACGTAATGTTAATAAACCAGCGGTCACTTTTACCGCTATTGATCAGTGTGTTTTATCGGTTGATGCTGAAAGCTTACATTCAGTATTAAATCATCTAATTCAAAATGCCCAAGAAGCAACAGCTCAAGATGGCTGGATCAAGGTTGATGTTACCAGTACTGATATTGATGTGGTGATCACGATCACAGATAACGGCACTGGCATGAGTGAAGAATTTATAAAAACACGTTTATTTAAACCTTTCGATACCACCAAAGGTAACGCGGGTATGGGTATTGGCGTGTTTGAAGCAAAACAATTTTTTGAAGGTAATGCCGGGTCTTTAACCGTTGAAAGTGTTGAACATGAAGGCACAACATTTATTTTAATGTTACCTCTCAATCCCAGCTACAAAGGATAATAAGGGTTTATATCCATATGGAAAAGTTATTAATTGTCGATGACGACTTAGGCATTCAAAAACAGCTTAAATGGAGTTTGTCAGATTACGAAGTGGTATTGGCGGGTGATAGAACCAGTGCAATTAGCGCAGTAAGAAGACATGAACCGAAAGTGGTAACCTTAGATCTAGGTTTACCGCCAGATGAAACCAATGCCTCTGAAGGCTTGGCTTGTTTACAAGAAATACTCGCAATTGCCCCGCATACCAAAGTTATTGTTATTACCGGTAATGATGATCGAACGAATGCGTTAAAAGCTATTTCTGCTGGCGCATACGACTTTTATCAAAAGCCTATTGAACAAGAAGTGATAGAAGTGATTGTTGCTAGAGCATTCACCTTAGCGGCGATTGAAGAAGAAAACCGCACTATGCGATCGGTAGCGGGTAACGACATTGGTATAATTGGTAACAGTGCAGCTATTGATCGTTTACGGACTATGGTCAAGCGTATCGCCCCAACAGCGATAACCGCCTTACTGTTAGGTGAAAGTGGTACCGGTAAAGAAGTTACGGCCAACGCTGTGCATTTAGCCAGTGATCGCAAGAAAAAACCATTTGTTGCCATTAACTGTGCCTCGATCCCAGAAACCTTATTAGAAAGCGAATTATTCGGTTTTGAAAAAGGTGCTTTTACCGGCGCTCATAAAACCACCAAAGGTAAAATTGAATGTGCTGAAGGCGGTACACTTTTTCTTGATGAAATTGGTGATATGCCTTTTAACTTGCAAGCTAAATTATTACGTTTCTTACAAGAGAAAAAAATTGAGCGTTTAGGCGGCAGACAAGAAATTGATGTTGACGTACGAGTTGTTTGTGCGACCAACCAAAATTTAGAAGAAATGGTGGCGTCTAAAACTTTCCGTGAAGATCTATTTTACCGAGTAAGTGAAATAACCTTAAATATTCCACCGTTACGTGACCGTGATGAAGACGTAGTAATACTTGCACAGTATTTTCTACAGCAATATGCCTTGGAATATAAACGCAACGTTAAAGGCTTCTCAGAAGACGGTTTAAGCGCAATTAAAGCGCATAGGTGGCCAGGTAATATTCGTGAATTGCAAAATAAGGTCAAAAGCTCTGTCATCATGACAACGGGCACACAAGTAACTGCTTTTGATTTAGGTTTTTATGATCATGAAGATCAAAGCTTTGAGCTGGATTTGAATTTACGAGTAGTGCGTGAGCAAGCAGAAAGCTTAGCGATCCAAAAAGCTTATGCGATTTCTGAAGGGAACATGTCTAAAACCGCAGAGCTTTTAGGTATTACTCGTCCGACACTTTATAGTTTGATCGAAAAGTATAGCTTAGCGATTAATACTTAGAAGCTAGAAGCCAGAAGCTAGAAGCTAGAAGTTGGAAGTTAGAGCGAAGTGCTTTAAGCTAAAGCTGAAAAATGTCAGTAAAAAAAAGCCCGCTGTAGAGTTCTACAGCGGGCTTTTTATTAGAGTTTAAAAGCAAAAGAAAAAGTAATTAACTCACTTTGTCATCGATATCGTTGAGGTTAGCTTGTTCTTCAGCGTATTGGCGATTTTTTTGTTTAAGCAATTTATCAACATAGCGCGCCATTTTGATTTTTTGCTTTATCGAACCTTCTAAATAATCTTCAATTTCTCGTAAGACTTCTTTAATGCTTTCAATTTTTTCGGCCGAGTTTACCGAAACTTGGTGAGAGGTATCAGTTGCCCCAGCAGCTTGCTGCGGTTCAATACTCGGCATTGCATTTGATCTTAATGAGCCGGTCAGCTCAATTTCCATTTCTTCAGCAACTTGTTTTATTGAATCAATATCAATAACTTCTAATTCCTCTAGAAAGCCAAAGAGTAATATGCGATCAACAAAAATATTTATCTTGCGAGGCACACCTAAGGTTTTTTCATGGATAAAGGCAAAAGCTTCGTCAGAAAATAGGTTTTCTTTATTACATTCCGCTTGGTGTAAACGGTGTTTAATGTATTCTTTTACTTCTTCTGCCGATAAGGGTTTTAAATGAGCAGAAGCAATTATACGCTGGCGGAACTGTTCCATATTTGGCGCTTGAATAATTCCCTTTAACTCTTCTTGACCTAATAAAAAACTTTGAATAAGCGGTTTATTATTAAGTTGAAAGTTAGAGAGCATTCGTAACTCTTCAACAGTTTCTGCCGGCAAGTTTTGAGCTTCATCAACAATAAGTAAAGCCCGCTTTCCTTGCTGATTTAAGCCAATTAAAAATTTCTCTATTGCTTGTAGCAAATCAGCTTTACTGGTGCTTTGAGTTTCAATATTGAACTCTGAGACTACCAGCTCAAGTAATTCATGTGGGTTAAGCTTAGTTGTGACTAATTGTGCGGCGACAATACTCTCGTCTGCAATATTATTTAATAAGTTGCGGGCAATTGTGGTTTTACCTGTACCTATCGGGCCGGTAATAACAATAAAACCTTCACCTTGATCTAAGCCGTATTGAAGATAAGATAATGCACGCTGATGATGGCTAGAAGCGAAAAAGAAGCGTGGATCAGGGCTTAGTTGGAAAGGGCGTTCTTTAAAGCCGTAATAACTTTCATACATCTAATTAAAAGTCCTTAGAAATTTTTGCAGAAATGCGGTTTTCTTCATAATTATAACGTTCTTGATTGGATGAACGATTATAGTGCTCAATGTCAAAATTAATGTTTACTGCCTGGTTTAATTTTCGATTGAAACCTATTTTATATCGGCGGTAAACATCTGATTGTTCATTATCTGTGTTTTGATTAAATAGGCGCTCGCTGTAATTAGCAGAAACATTAAGTGAGGTGCTCGCGCCAAGTTTTCTATCAGCACTAAAGCTGGCAGCATTAGTGAGGTTTTCTTGCGCGGTATTTAAATTTTGTCGATTAGAGCGAGAAATAATAAATGATAAGCTCGTTCTTGGCAGCGTTAATGTTGAATTCCAATTAATGCTTTTGTTTAACCAATAATCATTGTCTTCTATTAACTCTAAAGAATTAATGGTAATTATACTGCTATCTTCAGGTGCAAAAACATCACCATCTTGTAAAAAACAATCCGCTAAGCTGGTCGCCTCAGGGTTTTGACATAAAAATGTTGAAGTGACAGTGCGATAATTATCACGCGTAAAGCTCTGTACTTGCTCGTTATAAGCAATAGTGTTGGTTAGGCGTTTATTTTGATGACTAATATTTACCCCATAACTATCACCAAAAAAACGCTGGCTATGATTTAATTGAATTTTAGTTCTCGTACTCGGTTGCCAGTTAATATTAGCGTCAACATAGGCCTTTTGCTCTTCAGTACTACTGCCAAGAGTGTTATCTAATGGCTCATTATAAGATAGATCAATTTGTAACCTAGGAATCGGTTGCCAACGAAAACCGGCACCGTAGGAATTGGTATTTAAGGCACTATTGCTATTGGTCGTGCCAGCGTTATCTTCATCATAAAAGCGAATGAAAGGACTAAACTTGATATCGGTTATTAATCCAACCTTTAATTCAACGGAATGCTGTTTGGTATCGCTATTGTTATATTCTCTTGCTGAATATTGGGCTCTAGTATCCCAAAAGAAATTTCTAGCGCCTGTGCCATTTTGTGATGTGAATGCAAATGTTGAACCTTTATTCTCGCCAAAACCATCTTCAGATTTACTGATTTGGTAACCGAGATTAGAATTAATACTAAAGCGGCTATTACTCACTTGATATTCAAGACCGCTTTGATAGCTTTCTACTTGAACCATATCACCTGAAACAATGTCTATTACACTGTTTCCAGCACTATTTCTAGGTGCATAACTAACTGATGCTCTGGAAGTAAATGCGATACCATTGGGCCATAATAAAATCTTACCATCAGCACTTAGCGTATGATAATCAGTATCTAAGTCATGATCATGGCTGTAAAAGGCATAACTACTCGATGACTTGAAATTTAACGAAGCATTTTGAGCTTTATATGAAGCTGTTAAATCAAGACCTGGCTGTGTAACTACGCCAGATATTTCATTTGTTTGTGTTAACTCAAGGTTATCCGAATAAGTTTCTTCAAGCGTTACTGCTGGCGTAAACTGCCAATCACCGGCATTACAGGTAATTGACAGTGAAGACATTAAGAAAAAAGCTAATACGGATTTAATTTGCGTATCCATAGCCATAATAGCCATACATATCCTTGTGAGTTCTAATTGCTTTATTAACGACAATTCCTACCGCTAAATTCTCGTTTAATGCTTCGGTTGCTTTTTGGACATCGGCAATAGCAGTTTTTGACTCTTCTACCACAACAATAGCTTGGCCCATTAAGTTGGCTAAAACTAAAGTTTCAGTAACGCCAACAAGTGGTGGACAATCAAAAATCACTACGCGGTCAGGATAGCGGGCTGCGAGCTCATTGGCTAACGCTTCCATTTTATCACTGGCTAATAGCTCATTAGATAAATGATGAGGCTCGCCAGCGGGAACAATTTTAAGCTTATCAATATTGGTGTTATAGATCATGGCGCCAATATCGGTCGTTTGCCCTAATAAATATTCTATTAAGCCTTTTGACTCTGGTAAGCCAAGCTCACGGTTAATACTGGGTCTTAAAACATCGGCATCAACTAATAGTACGGTTTTATCTTGCTCTAAAGCAATACTGAGCGCTAAGTTAATAGAGACAAAGGTTTTACCTTCATGGGGCTTAGAGCTACTAACCATAATCAAATTTGGGTGATTTAAGGTTTTTGCGGCTTTACCAAAAGCATTATTTAATAACTTTCGTTTTATTTGGCGAAATTCATCTTTAATACTGTTACGCGTGCCATTGTCAATAAGATAACCGCGACTTAATAAGTCTTCGCTATCGATATGTAGAGTATGATTGTTTTGTGCTTCTAGAGGTCTAGGGTTGTTTTTAGGCGTACTTATTTTCGCTGCCGAGTCTGTCTTCTCAGCAGGTGCGTCAATAACAGCCTTATTTTCTGATAAATTACTGGTTGATAAATCGTCCGATACTTTTCCAGCAGCTTGATTGGTTGCCGATTTTTGTTTGGCTAACGCTTTTTCAATGGTACTCATAATTAAAACATCCCTTTTAAAGGCGCTTGGATAGCGTCAGGAAACATAAAAAATGCAATAAAACATATTAATATAGCGACTAATAAGACATTAGATGCGATAAAAATAACTGTTTTCTTTTGGTGCCATTTTTTAAGTCCTAAGTTTTCAGTAGCGGAAACAATACCAAAAACAGGGATGCCGGTTGCTTTTGATATTTGGCTAGCTGAAGTAACTACAGGATTTAATTGGCTGAATAAAAATGATAAAGCAATACCAGCGCCGAAACCGACGACAGTAATACCAATAAAAAACAATAAGCGATTAGGGCCTGCCGGTACAGTTTCTGCTCTGGGTGGATCGATAACTCTAAATTCGATTTTGTTAGTATTATCATCAGCGCTTTTTGCTAACGTTGCCGTTTCTTTACGATTAAGTAAGTCATTATATTTACGTTGGGTAACTTCATAATCACGGTTAAGATTAGTGAGTTCTTGCTCGATTTCTGGAATCGTGTGAATACGATTTTCTAAATCAACCACTTTCGCTTTATAATTATTTACTCGTACATTTAAAGAGGCCGCGGCATTTTCTAATTGATTAACTTCAATTTGCATCTCTTGATAAATAGGGTTTGAACTGATAGGAGAACCACTCTGGCCATTAACACTATCAGAAATTGATTGATAATAATTGTCTAACTCTTCTTTACGAGACTGTTGCAAACTCTTCAATAAACGTTGGGCTTCCGCTACATCAGGGTGTTTCTCGGTAAAGCGTAGTAATAATGTATCTAAATTATTCTCAATGGTTTTAATTCGTTCATCATACGAAGTAGCAACGCGGTTAGAGTCTTCAATTTTGTCTGAAAGTTCACCAGATTGTTGGCTAGAGTCGGCAAGCTGTTTTTTTGCCGAGGCTAATTTAGTATTTAATTCTTTTAGCTCAAGTTCAGCAACTTCTAACCGATCTTTTTCTGATTTTAACTGGCTATAATAACCGCCACTACCAGGTAAAATATCATTATACTTTTGTTTAAAAGCAGTCGTTTTAGATTCTGCTTCACTCAAACGAGCTTCATACTCTTTAAGTTGAGCATTTAAAAATTCTTGTGCGCTATCATTATCAGTTCGATTGTCACCTAAGGTGTTTTCAATAAAAACAGTCAGGGTAGATTGTACCACTTTTTTCGCAATTTCCGGATTTTTAGCTTGATAAGAGATGGTAAATATATTGGCGCTATCTCGTCCGCCAGAAAGGTTTAATCTGATGCCTGCGTTTAATTGGTCAAGAATTTTTTCAAATTCTTCAGTATTGCTGGCGGCAATATCTAAATCAGTCATACGGGCAATACGCTCAAGATTAGGACGGCTTTTTAAAGTTTTGGCCATTAACTTAAGTTGAGTGTCTGGGTTAGTTTCAACCGTTAAACCTCTTAATAATGGTCGTAATATTGATTGGGTATCGGCGTAAACTCTTGCTTGAGATTTATATACATCCTCAAGTTGCGATACTAAAATCCATCCAATTGGACAAATAAGCCAAGTCGCTATCATTATATAGCGACGTTTCAACCAGATACCTTTGAGGTAACCAATAATTTGTTCTAGTACTTCTTGCATTATTTAATCTCTATAACAAATATTCATTAAAACCAGGTTTCTGGGATAATAATGATATCACCTGGTAATACATCAACATTGGCGCTAATTTCGCCATTCTTTAATAAATCATCTATAAACACTTGGTATTGCTTTTGTTGTCCATCTTCAATGCGAATTAGTTTAGCATTGTTGCCATTAGCAAACTCAGTTAAACCGCCGACACGTATCATCACATCTAATAAGGTCATATTTTCTGTATAGTTAATTGATTGCGGTGTTGATGCTTCACCAATAATACGAATTTGCTCAGAAAATGGCCCAACAAAACCGCCAACAGTCACGGTAACAATTGGGTCACGTAAATATGTGCCGAGAATCTTTTCAATTTCTCTGGCAAGTTCAGTCGGTGTTTTACCTGATACTGGAATATCTTCAACAAGCGAGGTGGTGATCATGCCATCCGGACGAACTAGAAATGAGCCTGAAACTTCAGGGTTTCGCCAAACAAAAATATTTAATGAATCACCTGGGCCAATTAAATATTTATAAGAGGTGATTTCTTGGGTAGATGAAGGATGAATTGTCGCTGTAGGTAGAGTGTTTAAGTTACTGCAAGCATTAAGAAAAATAGCCGTGAAAACAACTCCGGCCCATTTGTATATAGTAAAAATACGTTTTTCCATGGTGATGACCTATGACCTTATTTGAGGCGATAAAGAAACTATTTTATAAAAGTATCAATAAAGTAACAGATTGTATTTGATTTTTACATTAAAAATATAGTTTTAATTATCTGAACTTAGTGTGATTTATTTGTTAATCATGCTGAGCAATTCTTTACTTTTTAAAGTGGATCCAGTCTAATACGCTAATAAAATTGCTTATCGACAATAATAAAAAAGGAATTATAGTCGTAATGTCTAATCCTAAGTTTCGCGACGTATCATCTGGTAGTAAATCCCTAGTATTACTAGAATTACTTGTTTTTGCTAGCTCGCTACTGGCTACCGTATATTTAAATAATATTTTTGTTTTTGTTCAGCAAGCAGTTATTCCTGATAATGTACTTATTGTCTATGCCTTGGTGTTTTCGCTTGTTGTGCAATTGTCGGCTCTGGCTTTAGGTTTATATAATTCAAAATTGCGAGAAACATTACGCGGGGTTTTACGCCGTTTAATGGTGTCAGTTGCTATTGGCTTTTTCTTAGTAACAATCGTTAATCCTTTCTATGGCGTTAATGCCTTGGCTATTGAGCTGTTAGCAATTTCTTCGGTGTTAAGTTTTATTTTGATTTCTTTGGTGCGAACCATTGTCTTTCGTATTGACTTTTTTGGTTTTAATAAGCGAAAAGTTCTAGTACTTGGTGCTGGAGAACGTTCGTCTATTATTGAAAGACGTATGCGCCGTGATGTTGATCGTCAGCACTTTAATCTACACGGCTTTGTCGTTATGGATGGTGATGCAGACAACGGCATTAAAAATGAAAATCGCATCGAGCTTGATGGCTCGTTAGTCAATTATGCGCTTGAAAATGAAATTGATGAAATTGTTGTTGCTAGCGATGAACGCAGAAATAATTTACCGGTTGATGAGTTGTTCGCTTGTAAAATTCGCGGTGTTGAAGTTACTGAAATTCTTGATTTTATTGAACGTGAAACCGGTCAAATAGCGGTTAATTTAATTTATCCAAGTTGGGTTATATACTCTAATGGCTTTGCCTCGAATAACCATCTTCGTAATAGTTTAGATTGGGTTTTTAACGCGACAATGGCGTTTTTTCTCTTTATCCTTACTTGCCCAATAATGCTTATTACTGTGCTTTTAATCAAATTAGATGAAGGTATGAAAGCGCCCGTTTTTTACACGCAAGAGCGAGTAGGATTAGACGGACAAGCTTTTAGTATCATCAAATTTAGAAGTATGCGTATCGACGCTGAAAAAGATGGCGCGCAAATGGCGTCTAAAAATGATGACCGAACAACAAAAATAGGTCATATATTACGTAAATACCGCATTGACGAATTACCGCAAATATATAACGTAATGCGTGGTGATATGGGTTTTGTTGGTCCTAGACCTGAGCGACCTGAATTTGTTCAGGGCTTAATTAAGCGTATTCCTTATTACAATGAGCGTCACAACGTAAAGCCAGGTTTGACCGGTTGGGCACAATTGAAGTACCCATATGGCGCATCTGAAGAAGATTCATTAGAAAAGCTTAAATACGATTTGTACTATATTAAGCACCGCAGTTTCTTGCTTGATCTGCTTATATTGATCCGCACGGTAGAAATCGTGTTATTTGGTCAAGGGCGATAATATTTATGTCAACAGCATTACCGCTAGCGTTAAAAACAAGACCTCAAGGCAATAAACAATCTAATATTGTTAATGCGATGACTATTGACGTTGAAGATTATTTTCATGTTTCAGCCTTTGAAAAAGTAATCTCTCCTGATGACTGGAAAGCTTGTCAGCCTACCGTTGATTACAATACCCGCCGGATATTGGACCTATATGCCCAATACGACACCAAAGCGACTTTTTTTATCTTAGGCTGGGTGGCTAAAGCTTTTCCTGATCTAATTGCTGAAATTAGCAAACAAGGGCATGAAGTTGCTAGCCATGGCATGAATCATCGCAGGGCCAGTACACAAACTTATGCTGAGCTTAAAGACGATATTCAAACCAGCTTGAATTTGTTGGAAGATATTACCGGCAATAAAGTTTTAGGTTATCGCGCGCCGAGTTTTTCGATAGGTAAACAAAACGAATGGGCGTTCGAGTTATTAGCTGAGTTGGGCATTGTTTATAGCTCGAGTACTTACCCTATCGAACATGATTTATATGGCACACCAGATTGGCCGCGTTTTATCCATCAGCGCTCTGAAGGTATTATCGAAATTCCAATTCCTACCATTCGCCAGCAAGATAAAAATACCGGCATAGGCGGTGGTGGTTATTTTCGTTTATATCCCTATTGGATGTCGAAAAAACGTATTAATAAATTTCATAGCCAAGAACAACAGCCGTACAGCTTTTATTTCCACCCTTGGGAAATTGACCCGAATCAACCAAGAGTCGCTGGCGCTTCGTTTAAATCAAAATTTCGTCATTATGTTAATTTATCTCGAATGGAATCTAAGATTGTTCATTTGTTGGAAGATTATCATTGGGATACCATGGCGAATGTTTATTTAAATAAAAAAAATTAAGAGAATAAGATGTTAAATGGACAGGTAAAAACATTATCGAGTAAGGATTTCTCGCGTTGGGATGACTATGTTAAAGCCCACGCCGAAGGAACTTTTTTTCATTTAAGTGGTTGGCAGGCAGTCATCGAGAACAGCTTCTCCCATCCTTGTTATTTTTTGTATGTTGAATCCGATAAGGGTATTACAGGTGTTTTACCTTTAGTCGAAGTTAAAAGTAAGCTTTTTGGACATGCCTTAATCTCTACGCCCTTTTGCGTTTATGGTGGGGCATTAGCCGATGATGACTCAATCGCACGCCTGTTAGAAAAAGAAGCCGTATCGCTAGCTGAATCATTGTCTGTTGATCATTTAGAGTTACGTTATAAAACAGAACAAGATAATGGAATGTTATTGAAGCAAATGCATAGCTCATTTGGTTGTGAATTAGCAGAAGATGATGAGAAAATATTAGCATCTGTTAAAAAGAAGCAAAGAGCAGTTATACGTCATTCATTAAAAAATGAATTAACCAGCAAAGTTTCGCATCAAATTGATGATTTTTATCAACTATTATCTGAAAGCTATCGTAATTTAGGCACCCCGATATTTACAAAGAAGTACTTTCAAAACCTAGTCAATGTATTTGGTGACGATTTAGACGTAATGGTTATTTATGATAAAGACCAGCAGCCTTCTAATTCAGTGATGAATTTTTATTTTAAAGAGCAAGTGATCCCATATTATGGTGGTGGTAACAGCGATGCTCGTTATCATAAAAGTGCTGATTTTATGTATTATAAAGTGATGTGTAATGCAAAAGAAAAAGGGGCTACATGGTATGACTTCGGACGCAGTAAAAATGACAGCGGCGCTTATCGATATAAGAAAACCTGGGGCATGGAGCCGCAACCATTGTTTTATTATTATCATTTAGTGAAGGCGACAGAGTTACCTAACTTGAGTCCAAATAACCCCAAATATAAAATTTTTATCAATATGTGGCAAAAACTACCATTAAAAATAAGCCAGATAGTTGGCCCGTTTTTATCCAAGTATTTAGGTTAAGAATATGACTAAAACACCATTATTATTTTTGTGTCATCGCATTCCTTTTCCTCCGAATAAAGGCGATAAAATAACAACGTTTAATTTATTAATGTTTTTATCTAGTCGCTACGATGTCCATTTAGGTTGCTTTGTTGATGATGAATACGATAGACAATATACCGAAGAGCTAGCAAAGTTTTGCAAAAGTTATTATTGCGAAGATATTTGTGATAGAAAACAATCTAAAAGTGGTATTAAAGCCTTATTAACCGGGCAGTCAGTGTCAGTTGCACATTATAACTCAGCTTCATTTCAAGCTTGGGTTGATCAAACTATTGAGAAACAAAAAATTGATAAATTATTTGTTTATTCTTCAGGAATATCACAATTTATTGATTTCCCGCGTTATGAAAATAAAACGCGGATATTAGATATGGCAGATGTTGACTCTGATAAATGGCGCCAGTATGCTGAAAATAAACCTTGGTATTCGAGGTGGATTTATTCGCGTGAGCAGCGAATTTTAGAAAAATATGAACAAAAGATATTATCTGATTATCAAGCATTAACCCTGATAACTGATGACGAAGCTGCATTATTTCGAACTATTTCACCAAGTGAACAGCATCATAAAATAGTAACCTTATCAAACGGTGTTGATACCGACTATTTTTCATCCGAAGCAAGGTTTGATTTAACTGACTTACCTGAACTTAATAAATTATCAATTAGCTTTACCGGCGCGATGGATTATTGGGCGAATGAAGATGCTGTAGTATGGTTTTGTCAGCATGTATGGCCAAAAATTAAAACACAGTTTAAAGATTGTACTTTTTATATTGTTGGCGGAAAACCGAGTGATAAAGTATGCCAATTAGCTAAATTATCTGGAGTTGTTGTTACCGGCCGCGTTCCTGATGTGCGTCCTTATTTAGATGCATCTGTGCTCGCCGTGGCGCCAATGCGAATCGCTCGAGGAGTACAAAATAAAGTACTTGAAGCGATGGCAATGGCTAAACCAGTGGTGATGACGTCGATGGGGCAAGAAGGTATTGAGGTTGATGATTATCAGAGAGCACTAGTAATCGATGACCCTGAATTGATGGCAGATAAAATTATTGAGCTTATTCATAAAGATGAAAGAGCGTATGCAGGTAATCGAGAATGGATTATTCAGCGCTATAGCTGGGATGGTGCACTTGAAAAATTACCCTCATTATTAAATTTAACTAAGGAAAGTAGCTAATGATTGTTCGTTCAAGAGCCCCTCTTCGTATTGGCTTAGCCGGTGGCGGAACCGACGTATCGCCATATAGTGATCAATATGGCGGATGTATTTTAAATGCGACAATAAATATGTTCGCTTATACAACGATTGAAACTCGTGATGATGGCTTATTAACATTCCAAGCGTTGGATATGAAAAAATCATATTCAGCCCCTGCAAATGAAGAGATAGAACTGTCAGGTGATTTAATTCTGCATAAAGCAATTCATCGACGAGTAATGCGAGACTTTAATAATAATAAACCTTTAGCGGTAAACGTTATTACCTACTCTGATGCACCTCCTGGAAGTGGTCTAGGTTCTTCATCTACCATGGTAGTTTCAATTTTAGCTGCTTATCGCGAGTTGTTAAAATTACCTTTGGGTGAGTATGATTTAGCGCATTTAGCGTTTGAAATAGAACGTGAAGATTGTAAACTCTCTGGTGGTAAACAAGATCAATACGCGGCAACGTTTGGTGGTGTTAACTTTATGGAATTCTATAAAGACAATGTGTTAGTTAACCCATTAAGAATTCGTAAAGAAATATTAAGCGAATTAGAAAGCCAAATGGTACTTTACTTTACTGGGATTTCTCGTGATTCAGGTAAAATAATCGACGATCAAATAAAAGCCGCAGGGAAAAAAGACGACAGTAAATCTCTTGATGCCTTACATCGAGTAAAACAGCATGCGTTTGCTATGAAAGAGTGTTTGTTAAGAAACGATATCGAAGGTATGTCCGAATTATTAAAAGCTTCATGGGAAGCTAAAAAAGGCACATCAACGTCAATTTCTAACCCTCATGTTGAAGCAATGTCTGAATTAGCGCTAGCCAATGGTGCCAAAGCATTAAAATTATCTGGTGCAGGCGGTGGCGGTTTTATGATGCTATTTGCTGAACCGACAAAAAAACTACCGTTAATGGAGCTATTAAGCGAAACTGATGGGCAAGTACATAAATTTCAATTAACTCAAAATGGAGTTGAAGCATGGACTGTATAAAATATATTAAAGACCATTTCGAAAAAACGATTCAAACTAAGCAAGCTATTCTTGCTGATGATGCGTTAATGAATCGTATTGTTGAAGCGGCAGAGCTTTGTATATCAGCGTTAAGAAATGGTAATAAAATCATGTTTGCTGGTAATGGCGGCAGTGCTGCTGATGCACAGCATTTAGCGGCTGAATTTGTTAGTCGTTTTAACTTTGACCGCCCAGGTTTAGCATCAATTGCGCTAACCACTGATACGTCAATGTTAACGGCTATTGGGAATGATTATGGTTTTCTACAATTATTCTCTCGTCAATTACAAGCAAATGGCAGAGAAGGTGATGTCTTTTTCGGTATTAGCACATCAGGCAACTCAGCTAATGTAATTGAAGCCGTTGAAATGGCGCATAAAATGGGTGTTAAAACTGTCGCTTTATGTGGTAACAAAGGTAAGTTAACTGAAATTTGTGACTACAAATTAGACGTGCCATCAAGTAGCACTCCTTATATTCAAGAATCGCATATTTCGATCGGCCATATTATTTGCGGTATCGTTGAAGAATTGATGTTTGCAGAATATAAACCTGCAGATTAAGTCGTTTTTACAAGATAGGTTGTTTTTATGGAAGCGATATTATTAGCGGGTGGATTGGGCTCTCGTTTGCATGGCGTGACAGGAGATCGTTACCCTAAATCACTGGCAGAAGTAGATGGACGTCCATTTTTACATTATGTGGTGAAATATTTAGAAAGCATGGGCGTGACTCGGTTTGTTTTTGCGGTCTCCCATCATTCGCAAATGATAGTCGACGATATCACTTTAAACTTCCCTGAATTAGATGCGCATTATTCGGTAGAATCAGAGCCTTTAGGGACTGGCGGGGCAATTAAACAAGCCCTAGCCAAAGTGAAAAGTGAACAGGTTATTGTGGTTAATTCTGATTCATTTATGGAGTTTTCACTCGATAAATTTGTTACTTTTTTTGAACAAAAAAATGCTAATTTAGCGATTGTATGTACACAGGTTGAAGATATTAGTCGTTTTGGCGCGGCTGATATTGGTGATGACGGCGTGTTAAATAAATTCTTTGAAAAAGGCCGTGAAGGGCAAGGATTCATTAATTCTGGTATTTACTTGCTAGATAAATCACACCCAACCCTGAATAAGTTGAATGGTAAATTTAGCTTTGAAAACGATGTATTATCAAGTAAATCTGAACCTGTATATGCTATGAAAAATGAAGGTTTATTTTTTGATATAGGTACGCCAGATGATTTTGCGGGTGCTCAGCAATTAGTTGCAAATCATGGCGATTTATTTTTGAAATAATTTGCTCTTTTAAATAAGAACGTATTGATTTTTCCTTAAAATCTCTATCACTAAATAACAATAAGAAAATAATTATGGAAGATAATAATACTAACAATCGGATTTTTCATAGCATTTTTCTATTTTTGCTCGCGATCTGGTTTGGCGCATATCAAAACGTATTAATTGATATGGTTTCGGTTTGGAATGGCTCTGAAACGTATACATATTGCTTTTTAATATTACCGATAGTGCTTTATTTAGTGCATGAGAAACAAGCTCAAATTAGTAGTATTCCTTTTCAGTTTAATGCCTATTTTTGTGTAGTTTTGTTTCTCGGGCAATGCGGATATTTACTCTTCGATTTAGCGGGTATAGGTCTATTAACCCATCTTGCAGCTTACGGCTCTTTAATTTGTTTAGTTGGCGCAGTTTATGGCTGGCAACTATTTAAATTTTTGTCATTTCCATTGTTTTTTCTAATATTCAGCGTTCCTATGGGCGAAGAGTTAGTGCCCGCTTTGCAAGAGGTAACCGCAGATATTAGTGTTTTTCTTGTTGAGCAAATGGGGATCCCTGTTTATCGAGAAGGGCTTTATATTTATATTCCCAATGGCACTTTTGAAGTCGCAGAAGCCTGTTCTGGTATTCGGTTTTTAATCTCGATGATTGCCATTGGGACTTTATATGCATATTTGTTTTATCAAAGCCCTGTTCGCCGTACAGTGTTCACTCTTATCAGTATTGTTCTGCCTATTATAGCTAATGGCTTTAGAGCCTTTGGTATTATTTATATTGGCCACACTACCAACATGGAACATGCAGTAGGAGCTGATCACCTTGTTTATGGTTGGGTATTTTTTAGTATCGTATTATTGCTGCTAATGTTGATTGGTAAGTTGTGGCGAGAAGATACGGTTAATCAAAAAAATAAAAGTAGTATTTTAACGGGTGATAATAAAGCTTTTTCATTATATGTTGTTGTGTTTCCTTTATTAATTTTACTCTTTCAACCAGCTTATAATGCCTTTGTTGTCGGTAGTAAGTCATCACATGCTAGTGATAATAAACTTCATGTAATACTTGATAAGTTACAAGAAAATGCCGCAACTATAGAATCAGTAACTTGGTTGCCAACGTTTAATTCAGCAGATGCTACTTATAGTTATAGACAAGCCGTGAATAATGTTGAATTAGAAACGTTCATTGCCCAGTACAATAAAGATGATCGAGAACAAGAATTAATTAATTCGGGCAATAGACTTTTTGATATTGAACTGTTTTCTATTGTTCAGGGGAAGGACATTACTGTTGAGACAAAAAATGGAAAAATTGACGGTACCCTATTAAACATTGTTTCATTGTCGGGCACCCCAAAGCAGCTATTTTATTGGTTTCAAGTTGGTGAGATAAAATCGAGCAATAAATTAGCGATTAAAAAAGCACAATTATTTGATAAATTATCAGGTGGCTCGGGAGCAGGACTTGCTGTGATTATGTCTTTTAGTGAAACCAGCATGTCGGCAGAGCAGGTTCAAACCTTTTTTTCTGGCATTGAATGGTTATAAGTATGTCTAAAAACACCTCTCCTATTGTTATTGCTCATCTTATTTATCGCTTTGATATTGGTGGCTTAGAACGGGTAATGGTTAATTGTATCAATGCCATGACCAATGAAAAATATCGGCATGTTATTATTGCGTTGTCTGAAGTTTCTGACTTTGCTCAGCATCTCAGCGGCGAAGTGGAAACTTACCAATTAAATAAAAAATCAGGTAAAGATTTAGCAAGTCATGGTCGTTTATTTAAATTGTTGAAAAAAATCAAACCTGATGTCCTTCATACATATAACTTAGCTGCAATTGAATATCATCCTATTGCATGGCTTGCGGGCGTTAAAGGTCACATTCATGCCGAGCATGGGCGTGAAATTAGTGATCCGCAGGGCCTCAATAAAAAACATAATTTCCTGCGTAAATTAATATCACCTTTTATTGACCATTTTGTACCGGTATCAGTTGATCTTGAACAATGGTTAATTGAAGTCGTTGGTATTAAACAACAAAAAGTAAACTTAATTCGAAACGGTATTGATATTAAAGCTTTTTCAGGAGATACCAATAGCGCCGATAAATTAAGGTTTATTCATATTGCGCGTTTTAACCCGGTTAAAGACCAAGCTAACTTATTAACAGCTTTTGCATTATTTGTGAAAAAAATTAATTTGTCTTCAACACAGGTTTCCCTCACGATGGTGGGTGATGGTGATTTATTTTCATCGCTAACAGCGCTAAGTAAAACATTAATGCTTGATGATTATGTTATTTTTACTGGCGCGAGAAATGATATACCTACGCTATTAAAAGACGCCGACGTTTTTGTTTTATCGTCAGTTGCTGAAGGTATACCTATGACCGTTTTAGAGGCGATGGCGTCAAAATTAGCGATTATATCAACCAATGTTGGCGGCTTACCTGAATTAGTATTACCCGATAAAAATGGTTACTTGGTTGAAAAGCAAAATAGCGAAGCACTGGCCGAGGCTATGGGGCACTATGCCCGTAATGCGAACTTAAGTAAATTACATGGCGAGCAAAGCTTAGCCATTATCAATAAATCGTTTGAAGAGTCAGCCGTGGTATCGGCATACGCTGCTCTTTATCAGCAATCTTTGGGGTTAACATAATGTGTGGTATTAGCGGTATTTTTAGTTTTGAACACAATTTTGAAATTGATCAAACCTTACTACAAAATATGAATAACGCTCAAGCGCATCGCGGCCCAAATGATCAAGGTTATCATTTTTGTGGTGGTGTTGGGTTAGGTCACAGGCGCTTATCTGTTATTGATTTAGCGGGTGGTCATCAACCAATTTATAATGAAGATGACAGCGTGGTTGTTGTTTTTAATGGTGAAATTTTTAATCACCACGACATTACGGAAGAACTAAAAAGCAAAGGCCATGTTTTTAAAACCAATAGTGATACAGAAACTATTGTTCATGCTTGGGAAGAATGGGGCACTGAGTGTGTTCATCAATTTCGCGGTATGTTTGCTTTTATTTTATGGGACAACAATAAAAAAGAATTATTTGTTGCTCGCGATCGCTTAGGCATCAAGCCGCTTCATTACAGCCAATTAACTGATGGCAGCATTATTTTTGGTTCTGAACTTAAAGTATTGCGTCAGCATCCACTGTGCTCTGCACAAATTAGCCATGAGGCGGTTGAAGATTATTTAACCTTTGGCTATGTACCTGACCCTAAGACTATTTTCGATAACGTTTATAAATTAGAGGCTGGCTTCTATTTACATCTTAAACAAGGTGACAGCGGACAAAACATTCAACCCGTACAGTACTGGGATTTACCGTGGCAAGCTGTTGCAGGTAATGAGCGCTTGTCTGAGCAAAAAATTAAAGACGAGTTAATTGAACGCTTAAAACAAGCGGTTGATATTAGAATGGAAGCAGAAGTGCCATTAGGTTCTTTTTTATCTGGTGGTGTTGACTCTGGCGCCATTGTCGCGATGATGTCGCAACTAAATACTGAGAAAAACAGTAACGACCCAGTTACTACCTGTTCAATTGGCTTTGACGTGCCTGATTTTAACGAAACTGATTTTGCGCAATTAGTTGCTGACAGATATAAGACTAAACATCATGTTGAAATTGTTAACCATGAAGATTTTGAGTTAATTGATCAACTAACGGATATTTACGATGAGCCCTATGCCGACAGTTCAGCATTACCTACTTATCGCGTATGTGAACTGGCAAGAAAACATGTCACAGTGGCACTTTCTGGTGATGGCGGGGACGAGTTGTTTGCTGGTTATCGCCGCTACCGTTTTCATTTAGCCGAACAAAAATTACGTGACAAGTTACCGCTTGCTATTCGTAAACCTATTTTTGGTTTATTAGGAAAAATTTATCCTAAATTAGATTGGGCACCACAATTTTTGCGTGCGAAAACCACTTTTCAATCATTAGCAATGTCGAGTAGCGAAGCCTACTTAAATAGCATGAGCAAGCTACGTAACGATGAACGTCAAAGTTTATACAGTGATAATTTTAAAGCCAAATTAGAGGGTTATAACGCGAACAAAGTATTCAGTAAGGCGCTGGCGGGAAAAACATTTACCGACCCGTTAAAAGAAGTGCAATATTTAGATTATAAAACCTGGGTTACCGGCGATATTAATACCAAAGTTGACCGTGCAAGTATGGCGCATGGCCTAGAGGTACGCGTACCAATTCTTGATCATAAATTTGTTGAGTGGGCATTTAAAATGCCATCAGATAAAAACTTGGTTGGCAGCGAAGGTAAGGCGGTATTTAAAAAAGCGCTTGAGCCGCATGTACCGAATGATAATTTATATCGTAAAAAAATGGGTTTTAGTATTCCGCTAGCACAGTGGTTACGCGGTCCATTAAAAGAAAAAATGACCAACTTATTAACATCACAAGCATTCACACAAACAAACATATTCAAACAAGAAAAAATCAATAAATTAATCACCGAGCATGTATCAGGTAAAAATGATCATGCGGCAGCATTATGGACATTAATGATGCTTGGCCAGTTTATTGAACGTGAAAGCAAAAGGTGAATGATTATTGAAGTGGTAGAGTCCACTTTTTCGTCATCCCCGCGCAGGCGGGGAACTAGGGAATAGGTTTAATT
>JBPOFN010000042.1:0-34897 GCA_051251725.1 Thalassotalea sp.
GCGTCTTTAATTAGGTCTGCAATGTCAAACACTAATGCGCCCCGCCTGGTTTTCCCGTGCATTACGGCGAAGCCATGTGGAATACCTAATACCCATAATGTACATGCCGCTAGGCCATAAGCTAAATAGTTGCCGTGGTTTAAAAAATCGTTAGCCAAATCGGTACTTTGATGCTGACGAGTAAAGTTCTCTAGCATGGTATTATTGGCGGCAAATTTATAAAGTGCTTTGGTTAGCTGTGCTTCAGTTAATAGTAAGTCACTTTGTTTTTTTGCTTGTTCGGTTCGAGTGGTAAATGTTTTTAATGCGGCTTGAATAGTGGTGTCGTTAACGTTAAAACCGTTTTGTTTTAAGTCACCGTCTTTTTGCCACACGCGGCTAAGGTATTCAATACGGGCAGTTTGTATTTGTTTAGCTGCGGCAAGCCGTTTTACGTCGTCAAACCAGAATTGCATCCAGCCTTGTAAGTATTCTGTTGGGCGGTATTCGCTTTGCGGGGTCATCCACTCTATGGCGTGTTCTACATTGTTGGCCATATAAAGTGGAGTACCTCCGCCGCCACTAAAACCAACCAGCACGCCAGCTTGGCTTAACATGCGCATGGCCGCTTGAGTTATAGATGTGCCATTACCTAATAGTAATACGGTGGTGTTTGCTATTGGAATATTATAATACTGGTTTTCTTTATTGCTTTCGGTTAAGTACAGTACCCGTCCGTCTTTTTGCATTACGCGGCAATATTCTAGGTAATAAATGTTTGCACGTTTAGAGTGAAGTATTGTTTTTAAATCTGATGGTGAGAAGCTTTCTACTGCCATGAATTCAAGTTTCCTTACTGAATTTTTCCATATTATTTATATATCAGAAAATAATACAAATGAACAATAAAACAATGCTTTATATCAAATTTAAAATAATCAACATATAAGCATGGCACCATATTGCATACAACAAACCTAACTTACTCAATAACCAAGTTATTATATATTTGCTAAATTATAATGCTCAACTCTAAAAACCCTAGCTTATATATTAAGGCGAGTGTTTGAAAATTCCGGATAGTCTATTTTAGAATGAATTCACGGCCATAATAGGAACTATTAATAGTACGCTGACATTTTTTCTTGAATATTTAAATAGGACAGTAAAGTTCAATCATAACGCTCAATATGAATAACCCGATCCTCCACGTATTGTAGTAATGGCTCAAGATCCAGAGGTGAAGCATTAAACCAGTAGTCCTTATCTTTTGCTAACACCAAAGCTGGCATTCTTTTATGGTATTGAGCACATTTATCATTAGGCTGAGTAGTTAGGGTTACTAGTTCGGTATGCTCGTGTTGAAATAATATGCCAGCCATATACAAAGGCATTTTATTGGCATGTTCAAATAAGTATTTCACTTTTTTACCTTCTTCTGTTCGCCATTCAAACCAACCATTACAAGGCACTAAGCATCTTTGGCTTTGAAAAGCTTGCCTAAATGTAGGCTTAGTCGCTACGCTTTCAGCTTGAGCATTAATGATAAGTTTTTTAGACCAGCTAGGCTTAATCCCCCATAAGGCATTAACTTGTTGATAGTTTGAACCATTCTTAACCATTGTCGCAACCAATTGGCTTGGACTTAAATTAGCGTTAGTTTCTACGCTGTAATCTGTATTAAATAGCTCGCTAACTATTGGTGTTAACGCTTTGTTTACACTAAATCGACCACACATATCTACCTCAACAATTTATCTTTGGTATATCAGACCACTTACTTGTATAACTTGGTGATAAGAATGCTCTTCTCATCTGCCATTTTTCGGCTTTACCTTCCGTTGCTATTTTTAAGGTATCCGCGCCATAACGGTGGTTTATTTTGTCTAACATGAACATTAATTCGGGTGATTCATTTTGTGTTAAAAACAAATCATATTGGGTAAAGGCTTGGTCATTTAATTCAATAGCGCCAACACCACACCGGTAATACTGCACACCCGCTTTAAAAAGATTCGGCATCATGCCTGAAACCGCAGATGCCATGGTTAATGAATTGTCTGTTCCTAAGGGAAAGTTATAAATAAAGGAGCCTTTTACATAGTTGTTATCATGTGGAGAACTAGCAGCAAAAATTAATAAGCGTTTAACTAATGAATGCTGCTTTCTTAATTTTCGAGCAACAATACTACTGTGAGTTACGAGTGCGGCTCTTAATGAATCAATATCAGTAATGCGCTGGCCAAAACTACGCGTTGAAAATATTTCTTTTTTAGGTTGTTTTACATCATCCCACGATAACGCACTAATGCCGTTTAACTCATTCACGGTACGTTCAACCACGACACCAAATTGACCACGCATTGCTTTCGGATTTTGATTCGCTAATTGCCAAGCGTTTTCAACGCCGAGTAAATTCAGTTTTTTCCCTAATCGGTTGCCTATACCCCACACATCGGTTACCGACATACGGGTAAGAATTTCTTGTCTTGATTTCTCGGTATCGATTACTGCAACACCATTAAAACCCGATAATTTTTTTGCGGCATGATTGGCCGCCTTGGCAAGTGTTGCGGTTGAACCAAAGCCAACGCCAACTGGTAATCGCGTTTCTTGCCACACAGTATCAACAATTTTATGTCCGTAGCTGTGCCAGTCTTTAATGATTGAATGATAGTTTTCAAAATATAGGAACGATTCATCTATCGAATAAACATATTGGTTATCACAAAAGCGGCCAATAACGTTCATCATTCTGTCGCTTAAATCCGCATACAATTCATAGTTTGATGAACGAACAACAACATGGTGTTTATCTAAAAAATATTTAATTTGAAAGTAAGGTTTGAACTTGGGAATACCGAGCTGCTTGGCAATTGGGCAAACAGCACAAATACAACCGTCATTATTGGTTAAAACAACCACGGGTTTATTTCTAATCGATGGGTCGAAAACCTTTTCAGCCGAGGCATAATAAGAAACGGCATCTACTAGCGCATACATGCAATTAACTCACTGGCTTGTCGATGTAAACGAATAGAGCGAGTAACCACGCCTTCAATTTGAAAGTCATCACCATCGGTAATACTTACGGTTTTATGTGTTTTAGAAGCCGAAATAAGTTGCGCCCGTTTGGTATCTATTAGCTTACAAGTAAAGCAGCCGTTAAAGCTGGCAACCACAACGTCGCCATCTCTGACCTGCTCCGCTCGATTTACAATAAGTAAATCACCATCAAAAATTCCAACATCCACCATCGATTGGCCTTTGGCAATGCCAATAAAAGTCGCATCAGGTTTAGTGATCAATAATTGATCGAGCGATAAACCTAACTCTTTGTATTCTGCAGCAGGCGATTCAAAGCCAGAAATACCGGCTTCAATATAAATAGGAATAACTTTCATGAAAGCACCAAGAAAAAACAACTGTACATTTGAACAGTATATTTTATTTTTAACTTTCTATATAGACACAAACAAAAAATAATAATTAATTTAATTTAGATAGCAGCTGATTTTATACTTTTTGATTCAACGTCAAGTGTTGCACCTGTTGGCCTTGATAACCGTTTAAGTTCAATTATTGGATCTTTACCTTCTTTAATTAGTTGTCGCAGTTGTGGAATTTTATCCCTTGCCTGTGCTAAAGTCAGATCAGGAAAACGCCCCAAAGTTAATCGCTTAGGGATTGTTTGAAACCTATAGCGATATTGAAAAGCAATTGAACCTGTTTCTGTGACACGAACACTCAATCCATCACGATCACTTAATTCAAACCTTTTGGGTTGTGATTTATTATATAAAGATTTTAATTTTGAATTACTTATCGCCATATTGTGTACACAAAAATTCGCTCCTGTTGTGTACACATTAAAAAATATTTTGTGTACGCACAAGCGTACAAAAACAACATAAAAACTAGTTAATAATAAAGTACAAAAAGAAACATTAACTTATTAAAAAACATTCAATATATTGTTTTTCATGGAAAAAATGAAACATAACACACCTAAACAAAACACTGAAACACAAGACACGATCCTCTGGCACGATTATGAGAACACCAACCCAAGACATTGATACATAAAAACAAATTAAAAAATTAAAATAAAATGATGCACATTATGATGCACATCTTACTATCTAGTTACCTATCAATAACTTATAAATAAAACCACGATAAATCAATACCTTGTATCATAATCACATTGATTATGTAATCTAAGTCATAATAAAGAGTAAACGCCCAAAAAAGCCACCGAATAATACGTTTCAACATTAATCAAAGCGATACTAACACCAAGAAAATTATTAAATAGTCTAATGTATTAGTTTATAAATTGAAGATTTACAGTTAGAGATAACATCACTTAAAAATCAATTTTCAATATTTTGGATCTGAATGCAGAATAATTAAATTTAAACCTTAAATATCAACATCTTAAATTAAAAATAAAACCCAATAGACGGAATTAGTAACCACTTTAGTAACCACTTTAGTAACCACTTTAGTAACCACTTTAGTAACCACTTTAGTAACCACTTAAAACGTAAGAATGGAGCTGCTTCATTAATAATTATTATACAATTCGTTTATTGAGCCAGTTTAATTTTCTGTAACTAATAAAACGTTGACATTGATCCTGTACTTTTTTAATAACCTCTCTGGACCCTTCATTTGAACTGTTGCATATTTTGCAATAGTTGATTCTTGTACTAAATCAGTACCATAGTAAATGATTTAATATGCTCAGAAGCCACAAACTTCTAGATTTCGCTAATGTATTAAATAAATCAAAACATCTTTTCTTGTCCCAATGCCAGAAGATACATCGAAGGGAAAATCCATAATGTTATCTGAAAAGTCAAAACTGTGTTTAATATATTCATAAAATTCATCTATTTTTGAGTAAATTAAAATTAAGCTCCTCTTTTCTCCAGCTAAATATTTTATACGTAAGTAAACATTTGATAAAATGTCATTTTAAGACAATAACCACGGTACGAACACACAGTATTCAAATTAAATCTAAAGATCTTTTTTGCATACAGGTTCATTTATTATCATTTGTTTATTGTACGCTTTAAGAGCTTCTTTATATGCTAACCACTCTTTTTTATCTTTAAACTCACATGCCCCATTTTTAAGAGCAAATTCCCTAAAGCCTTCAGGAGCATTCTTAACGCCATAAATATTAGCCCTATCAAATGCAAAGTCTCTTTTCTCCCAATTAGTTACTTCAGCTAAGTCAGCATGAGAGAAGTCTGCGCCAGTAAATGCAGCCCCTAAAAAATCAGTTTGAAATAATGAAGCACTTGAAACATCTGTATTAGTAAAAATCCCTTTTGCAAGTTTATTACCCATTAACTTTATATCTGATAGCTTTGCATCTTCGAAATTAGCTCCATAATTATATGATGGTATGATACCCAAACATCCCCAGATTCTAATAAGCTATTTAAATTGCGTTCTGCCCTTACCTGTTCGAACCATAAAAGCTCAACAAAGGCTTCTGATCTTAACCTACTATTAAATTTAAGGGTTCCCTCTACCTCATCATAAATAATACGTAATAAATCTGAACGCCTTTCTAGGTAATGCCGAATATCTGCCTTCTCTTCTTTAATCGAGTCCATCTTATGTTGCTCTTCCATCAAGCTTAAAGTCGACCAAGAAATAAAAGTAACAGCTAATGTCGCTAACGAACTTAGAATACCGACGATAGGTACAAGCTTTTTAATACTATCCTTTGAAGTAATTTCTTCTATTGAAAGTTACTATCATCATGCTCTTTAACGTTCACTATATATTTTTTCAAACTTATCCCCTAAAACAATGAAGTATTAGACCATTACGCATCATTCTTCATCGTCAACAAGTGCTTCTTCTACACTTTTGAATTCTTCTAAAGCAGCAGTAAGTAGCTCTACAATTTCACTCGCTATTACAGCCGGCGGTTGAAGGTTTTCAGTATCTTCTAACGAATCATCTTTTAACCAAGATATATCAAGGTTAGTTTTATCACGGGCAATAATTTCATCGTAACTGAACTTACGCCAGCGGCCATCGGGGCCTGGCCCGCCATCTTCTTCGCGCTCTTCTTCTTGCCAGTTTGAAATGCGTTTTTTAATGTCTGAAGCTGAAAATAATTCTACGAAATCATCAAAATCATTACGTGTTAATTTTTTAGTTTTAAGTGTCATGTGCACGTTGGTTCTAAAATCATAAACCCACACATCTTCGGTCCATGGTTTTTTCGACGCGGGTTTTGCATCAAAGAACAATACATTCGCTTTAACACCCTGAGCGTAAAAAATACCGGTTGGCAGTCGTAAAATCGTATGAAGATTAAAACGGGTAAGAAGCTCTTTACGGACAGTTTCTCCAGCTCCACCTTCAAACAAAACGTTATCAGGTAAAACAACAGCGGCTTTGCCACCTGCATTGCCTTCAACTTTCAGCATGTTGCCAATGTGTTGAACAAAATTTAGTTGTTTATTTGACGAGTCAGTCCAGAAATCATCACGCTCATACGTCAGCTTTTCTTTTTCTAGCTTCCCTGTTTTTTCACTAATAATAGTAACTGAACTTTTCTTACCAAATGGTGGGTTTGCTAACACCATATCTACTTTATTTTCGCCAACTTCTTTTGCTAAAGCATCTGAAGTAGATATAGGGCATTCATCTGTACCAATACCATGGAGATACAAATTCATTGCACATAATCGAGTAACTGAATCAGATATATCGTTTCCTCTGAATGCTTCATGCTTTAAAAAACGCGCTTCTTTCTTTGAAAGTGGTCGCTCTTTATTGTTTGTAATATAGTCATGGGCAACCGTTAAAAAACCACCTGTGCCACACGCAGGATCAGCAATAACTTGCATAGGCTGTGGTTGCATTACATCAACAATAGCTTCAATAATGGGACGAGGAGTAAAATACTGGCCAGCACCTTTCTTTTCGCTTTCTGCGCCTTTTTGTAAAAGGCCTTCGTATATTGCCCCTTTTACATCAATACTTAATGTGGACCATGACTCTTTGTTAATCATGTCAATTAAGCGTTCTAACTTTGCAGGGTCTTGAATTTTATTTTGAGCTTTACGGAAAATAGTACCTAAAGTACCTTTCTGCTCTCCAAGGGTTTCTAAGGTATGACGATATTCTTTCTCTAAATCTGAACCATCAAGCTTAACTAGCTTAGTCCATTGCTCAGTTGCTAAGCTTTCCCCTTCTTGACCACCTGCAACTCGTTCAGCGGTCATTTTAAGGAAAATAAGATAGGTGAGTTGTTCTACATAATCGCCATAACCTACGCCTTCATCACGTAATACATGAGCGTAGTTCCATACGCGGTTAACTATTTCTGTCGTTGTTATATTTGTCATTATTTTTACTCTGATAATTAGACGATAAGACTTTTTTCTTTAAGAACTTGCTTTACGGCGGAGGTAAATGGCTCATGTTTTTCTAAATACTCAGTTAAGTCATCTACCAATTCATCATACTTAGCATTCTTTCCATTATTTTCCCTCTCTGCTATTAACTGATCACAGAGAATAGCCACTTCATCCATTAAGTCTTTGCGATCTGTATTCCAGCTACCTTCGTCTAAGTGGTAATAGTCGATAGTTTTATGTGCTCGTTCGTTTTTCCATTCATCTTCTTTATTTAAAAACTTTCCATCAATATTATTTGGCTGAATAGTAGGTATAGGTTTTCCGCTATCAAGACTGAATGTAAGCAATTTAATATCGCTTTTACAGCAAGGATCTAAGAGGACAACATTATCTTTTTCATATTGATTTTCCTCAGCTTCCTTAGTTGCCCTTTGAGTACCTTCCTTCAATGGGAAATATGAACCTTTACCCACTTTTTTGCCACTTAAGTAATCTGTTACCCTGATGTTAGAAACTTGAGATGCTAATCTATAATTTTCCCAATCAAAAGCTCCCCACCAATAACCTATGTGCTTCGTTCCTTTTGCTAATCCATGTAATCTTTTTTTAGGTCTGAAATGTTCTATTTGCCCACACTGTTCATTTAATGGCGCTTCTGAGTACCAACATTTATGATCTCCAAACCTCCAAAACTCACCTCTCAAAGCCGTCCACAAGTGACCATTGTCATCAATATATTTAGAACGTTCCTCTGCAGATAAAGTCTTAATATGTTCTTTAGCTTCATTAAGATCATCAAGTTTTAAAACTCTTCGAAGTTTCTTTTTGTTAAGGTACCTCATTAATCAGCCTCTATTCCTTTTAGCTTTTTGGCTATATCTAAAGAAATTTTCTTACGGACCTCCCAAGCACCATCATTCGGAGAGGCATCTGCTATCTCAGGTTTTAGAGATTGAGCTTCTGTCATAGCTCTAATGTATTCCAGATAAAGCGGATCTCTCGCCGCCTTTGAAAAATCAAGTTTGCCTAAAACCACATCAAGTTCAATTAGCCTTTTCGAATCTTCCGGTGATTTCCCTTCTTTATTAGCCAAATGACGTTTTTCATCGAGTAATTCTAGCGTCCCTCTATCTAAAGTTGATCTAAGTTTAAAGAAATCACTAGTAAGAATTGATTGGAAGCCCATTCCCTTCGGTGCACTTGTAGGGTGGTAACTATAAATAGTTCCATCGGTATTTTTATCAACAATTACTACTTCATGCTTGTCTAAGCCAGCAAATGTTAAAGGGTTATGAGTTGTTATAAGTATTTGGCTTTGCTCAGGGTCAACACCATATTCTTTCAGATTTTTTAATAGGTCTAAACACCAAGCTGGATTTAAATGAGTATCAGGTTCATCTAGTAAAAATAGGCTTTCATTTTGTTGAGTAAAACGCATTAAACCAATAATAGTGATAAGTTGTTGCTCGCCTTCACTCATTTCTTTAAAAGTGATTGGCTTTTCTACATCTTTTAATTTAACTCGAATTTGTAATCCTTCACCGTCTAAGCTTAATAGATCACTAAAAATAGTACTTTCCATTCTAGAAAAGAATTCTTTTGCTTTAAGGCCATTAGCTAGCTTAACTATTTCGTTTTTACCATTTAAAAAACAATAGCGAGTTTCCAATGTTTTGGTTTGGCTAAATGAAATTTCTTTTCGCTCACTTCCGCCCATAGGGATAAAAGAGTTTGTGAAAAGAGTATCTAAGAATGGGGCAACTTTTCCTCCAGCGCCCCAAAAACGTCGATCTTCATTGTTACTCATAAGTGCTTTTTTCTTAGTTGCGCTACTCCAGTAAGGCTCTTGTAACTTAAATAATACAGAGGATAAATGTTCAATATCAAACTCATCCTCAAGAAACTTTTCATTTTTGCTATCTTTCTCTGCAAAAAATGATAATAGGGAGAATTGGCTATGATGAGGCTTAGCAAGAAACATTGTTCTTAATGCTACTTCTTCACCACCTTTTTGTGCGTCATAATAATCACGTTCGTGATCTTCAAAAGCTTTATTAAACCGAGCTGATATCCCTGAGTAATATCCAAAAACATAATCAGGCAATAAGCGCTTATCAGTAAATTGAAATTCGCCTTCTTCATTTTTTATGGGTTGATTACGTTTATTAAAATCACTTTCTTTTAATTCAACAAAAAGTGTTTCTACTTCCTCATCCGTTTTACCTTGAATTATAGTAGCATCTTCAATTAACCAGTAAGTTCTCTTATAGCGCTGTGTATTCTCTTTACGGATGCCTTTACGTTTTGGTTTTTTCGAAGACTTTCCCTTAGATACTACTTTTATATAGCTACCACGACACCTGTACTTAATTGCATATTCAAAGTCTGATTCTTCACCTAGGTCAAGGTCTCTAAAAATCCAAGCAATAGCCTCTAAAATATTAGACTTACCAACACCGTTTCTACCGATAATGACCTGACGTTCTGTTTCTAATGAAAAATCGACTTCAAAATCGTTTAAGTTTTTAAAGTTTTCTAATCTTAACCAATCTATTTTCACAACTAATCCTTCAGTTTTATTTTAATATTCGATGTTTTTTCATAAGGCCAATTTTTCAAAGTATCTTGTTCTGGTGAAATTTGATCAATTTTTTCAGCTATTGAAGCAAGTTCGACATAAAAATCATCTATGTCTACCGATGTAAACCCTGCTTCTTGCATTAGCACATCAGGTGTTACCGCTTCACTTTGCTCATTTAATACCACTAGCAATGATTTACGTTCAGAAGTCACTTTTTTTTTCCCTTTAGTTTTAGCCTTTGGTTTATCAGCAATTAGCTTTTCTTTTTCTGCTTTAATTTTATCTAATAATTCTTGGGCACTTTCATTGCTATCATTAGGTACTAAATCCCCAGAAAATGCTTTAGCTAAAATTGAAGATTTGAATGATTCTGACTTTTTAATTTTTGAATCAATTGTAGCTTCTGCTCTATTGGTCGCATCAAGCTTTTCACTCACCTGAAAAACCAATTCTTGTTGTTCTGCTACAGACATAAATGGGACAGAGACAGTCTCTAATATGGCTAAATTAATGTTTTTCTGTGCTGTAGCCGGAGCATAACGATCTAGATCCTCCTTAGCTGTTCTAAAAAAGAATTCAATATATTCTACCGATACGTTTTTATTTTGAGGAATAAAACCGACAACACTATCAGGAAAACATGCTTCTATGCCTAGTATTGCCGTTTCAGCAATATTTGCTGCGATTGTGATGCACATAGTTCCAACTGGCCATAAACGGCTTTGTGAAAGACCTTTATCAGAATATGTTTGTTTGTATGTAGTTAAAAGACCATCAGACGCGCGTACATCTCCAGTTTGAACGAACGGATAATCACCTCCGTAAAGACTTGGGTCATTACGTGGCCTATGCTTTGACTTACCTCGATTAAGTTCTCCTAGTTGAGTAATGGTTGACCATACCCAATTAGATGGAATTTGAGGTAATAAACTTATATCTGCTTTAGGCGGTTCTTTATACTTATCTTTCCATTTATCATCTTTAGGTGTTTTGCCTTTTTCTTCGAATATTTTGAGTTGCTCGGCTTCCCAGTTTTCTCGGCGATCTTCTAGAATGCGTTCAAGTAATTCACTCGCCGGTTCAAGTTTGTCGGCGTTTTGTTCACGCCACTTTTCAGTTAACTTTCCAGTTACCGCATATTTTAATACAGATTGGCGGTATTGCTGTAATTTAGCTTTAGCTTGTTTTAGTCCAGCAACACCTGCGTCGATATGGGAAAAGAGTTCTTCAATTTTATCTACAATATTTTTTTGCTGATTAGTAGGAGGAATGGGGATGGGTAAAGATCTCAACAAATTTAGAGGTGCAAATTTCTGAGTCGTACCTTTTAAAAGAGGTGTTAACCAGTTTTTAAATTTAGGTGACTCCAGCCAATACTTTAAATAAATAGTATTTAAAATAAGCTTGTTTTCCTTAAACAGTGCTACATTTTTAATACTAAATTCTGATTTTTTGTTTACAACTACAGGATTTCCAATCGTTCCAATCATTGCAAAAAGAACGTCATTAGATACAACTGCTGACCTTTTTGAAATCTCAATGTGATCATCATGAGAAATGTACTTAACGTTATTAAAATCTAGCTTTCCATCAACTAAATTTTTGGAAGTTATCAATGGCACGCCTAACTCAATATAACGAGGTGTATCGTGTGTTCCATCTCTCACCGATGAACATAGCTCTTCTGCTGATCCCCATGCCCAATTTATTGGCAAATTGTAAAGTTTATCTTCAACTTTAGCTGGTTCTTTGTATTTCTTTTCCCAATTTGTATTCTTAGGTGTTTTCCCTGAAACCTCAAATTTATAATATTGCTCAGCAAGCCATTTCTCTTTGTGCAACGACAATGCAAGCTCTCTAAGTAGAGAGCCAGTAATAATTTTATTCATGCTATTAGGTAACCATTTAATTCATTAACTACATTATTTAGTTTGTCACCAAATAACTGCTTTGCTTTAAGTACGCCACCTTGTTGGGTAAATGGGGCATAGTCAAAGTCTTCTATCATCATTTCTGCATTTTGAGCAATTTGCTCTTTTATCAGTGCCAGCCATTCAAGTTGTGAATCATCAAACTCAACACCTGTTTGCTGTTGCTGGGTTAACCAAGTATCGAAACGACGTTCTACCACTTGCGGGAAAGGCTCTAATACGTCTTTTAAGCCTGTGGCATAATTAATTAGACTAACGATATTGGTTAATAGTTTTGCAGGTGGCACACCTTTTACCTTGGCAGATTCAAGTTGCTGATAGGCTTTCCACACTTCAATTGGGGCGAGATTATACGGTGGTGCTTGAATGTTTTCAGCAAGTTCTTCTATTTGTTCGTAACTTAAATGTCGTTGTTGATACGGTTTACTGTAAATTAACTCAATCGCGGTTAATTCGTCTTTATTATCATCAATAAATTGTTTAAAGCTTTCAATGATGTGTTGAGCCTTTTCTTCATCAAAACCTGCATCTATTAGCTCGTCGGCACTTTCATCAATAATTTGGTCGGTATTGCGCCTTACCTTTTCGATGGTTTCTCGTACATCAGGGTTATGAAAGGGTTTTACTGCTGCATTAGCTAAGGGTTTAAATACTTGGTCACGTTGCTCTTGGGTTGGTGCGTCTGTGCCAAATTCAACTTTTGCTTGTTGCTCTAAATAATCTTCATTGGTGGCATGTATTAACTCGCCGGCGACCAATGCCAGCGGCTTACCCATTAATTCGCCTAGTTCTGCTCGTTGCTTATCATCAATTTTTAAATCTAATCGTATTAAACGGTTGCCTAAACTACGTATGGTTTCAGCCGACCTGTCGCCACGGGCTATTTGTTCCATGAGCTTCTCAGTAGAAACTGACGGCTTTTGTTCCATCGCTTGGCTTTCAGTTTTATCAGTTTCGGTTACGCCTACAGCATCGACTAATACAAACTTGGTTTTTGCTTTAGCATCAGGCGTCACTAAGTGAAGTGAGTCAACATCGATAACGCGTGTACCCCGACCTTTCATTTGCTCGTAGTAGGCTTGGCTACGTACATCACGCATGAAGATAATGCATTCTAGCGGTTTAATGTCTGTACCTGTTGCTATCATATCAACCGTAACGGCTACTCGTAGGTGAGGACTTATCTTAAACTCTTTAATGGTGTTTTCAGCGGCTTTTTTACCAACACGATAGGTTATTTTTTTACAAAAAGTATTACCTTCATTAAACACTTCTCGTACTTTATCAACAATACGGTCAGCATGGTCGTCATCTTTAGCGAAGATAAGGGTTTTAGGCACCCAAGTGCGCTCTCTAAAACAATCGAGTAAGCAGTTGTCTTTAAATGCCGTTAATACGGTGAGTATTTGATTAGGCGCGATAACACTGCGGTCAAGCTGCGTTTTGCTATATTTTTCATCTTTATCTAGGACTTCTTGACGTTTCTTTTTTGTCAATCGGTCACGTACTTGTACGGCGGTGCCTGCTTCAATTAAGTCACCCTTTTCTGACTTTTCTGTTTTAATGCGATAGATGTCGTAACCTACGTTAACTTTATCTATTACCGCGTCTTCATGGGTATATTCAGACACTAGGTTTTGATTAAAAAAGCCGATAGTTTTCTTGGTAGGTGTTGCTGTTAAGCCTATTAAAAACGCATCAAAGTACTCTATGACTTGTCGCCATAAGTTGTAAATAGAGCGATGACATTCATCAATAATAATCAGGTCAAATGTTTCGATTGGAATTTCAGCATTATAAAGCACTTTACGTGGCTGCTTTGATTCGGTATTAGATTCTATTTCATAGCCTGAACGTTCATCGGCATCATCATCTAGCTCTGTACCTGATAACTGTGAGTACAAACGTTGAATAGTAGATATAGTAACTTTAGTGGTATCAGCAACGCCTGTTGTGCCGAGCAAGTTCACATTGTAGTGAGAGGTAAACTTACGGCCATCTAGAGGTGTGTCGTATTGTTCAAATTCTTTTTTAGCTTGGCGACCTAAATTTCCACGGTCAACCAAGAATAAAACTCGCTTTGCTTTTGCGTACTTAGCCAGTCGATAAATTTGCGTAACAGCTGTAAAGGTTTTACCTGAGCCTGTTGCCATTTGCAGTAAAGCTCGGGGCTTATTCTTTTTAAGTGATTCTTCAATGCCTGTAATGGCTGCTATTTGACAATCGCGTAAGCCGTCGGTATTTAATTCAGGCAGGTCATGCATACGCGATCGAAGCGTGTTTTCTTCTTCAAGCCACTTTTTAAGCGTTTCGGGTTTATGGAAATGAAATACATTACGACTACGTGCTTTGGGATCTCTGAAGTCACAAAAGCGCACTTCATGGCTGTTTGCTTCGTAGGTTAATGGAAGTGGGTCTAACCAGGTTTGAATGAATGCAGTTTTAGAGGTTGTATAGCGTTCGCTTTGCCCTGCTACGCCGCCTAAAGAGATACCGTCTTTTTTAGCTTCTATAACACCGCAAGCTTTACCATCAATAAATAGCATGTAATCAACAGGCCCTGTAGACGTATCCATTTCGCGCACAGCTACACCATGAATACCGTCTTTACCATCGTAAAGGTTCATGCGTTTCTTATTTTGGATAGTCCAACCCGCTTCGACTAGTTTTTTGTCTATAACTAATCGGGCTTGGTCTTCAGGTGTTAATCCTTCAATATCCATCAATAATCCTTGATTTTCTTATCTTTGGCTTTATTAATTTAGCTTTAGTTATAGATTCGTAAAAAAACATAATTTCATCTTATCGTTCTATTCGGCGAAAATATTACATAATATTAAGCTTACCATCAGTCTATCAAAAAATTTGTACAAAAGTCTTTATTGTTCATTAACAAACACCACCTAACTCGCTAGAATTGAAAGAAATTATACTTTTATTTTCGGATTCTATGACTTCTTTAATTTCTCCTCAAAACCCTGTTGCAAATTTATTAGGTTATTCTAGTTTTCTAGAATGGGATTACTGTGTTTTTGAACGCTCTTTAATTATTGAAGATGGAGAAACGGAAGATAGATATATTGAGCGTATTGCTTATACGTTAGAAGGCATAAATGCTCAAATTGAATATTTAGATAATGATATGTCATTTAAATATTTTACAGCAACCGAAAAAATGACTTTTATGAAACGTCTTGATGAAAGAAAAAAGGTAATTGTTGATTTATTAGAATTTGATCCAACCGGAGAAATAGAAGACCTTACTTTTAGTAATGAAACTGCAAATGAGAATGATGAAGTAAGGCTGAGTGAGTTCATTGCTGATAATACAACCCCAAAACAATCAATAAAACGTTCGTTCGCCCCAAAAAAGCATCATATTGTGGTAGCGCAATATTTAAAATTATTTCCTGAGGCTGGGATAAATGACGTATGGCGTTTTTTTGCAAATCATGTCGGTGAAGAGATTTTTGATTTAATAGAAATAACTAAAGTTACTGATCTCACAGCTAAAGATGCTGAATTATATTGGCTTGATGCCAAGACAGGAAAAGAAGGAAAGCCCATTCAAAGACAGCGTGTGCAAAATATTATGTCTGAAATACGGACTAAAAAAAGAAAAATTGATTAACATTTACATCCTTATGTATCTCGATAAGGATAAAAGTAAGGATACCGATCATTAAAGTACCCCCTCAGTTGTTAACAAACATCAGGAGTATTTAAAATGAAATTACAACTTAATGCCATCCCATCGAATAAACCAATAGACCGATTCGTTCGCGAAGCTGAATGCAAACAAATTTCTGGATTATCCAGAACTCGCCGTTGGGAATTAGAAAGAGATGGTAAATTTCCTAAACGTATCCAATTAAGTGAACGTGCTATTGCATGGCGTTTGTCTAGTTTAATGACTTGGATTGAGGAGCGTGCTAATGAAACAGCTTAACTCTAAGATCATAACTAAGTCATTCGAAGATACAACGGCACCTAAAGACATCAGTGAGAGTAAGCGATCAGCACCGAACGTTACAGATCAATTCACAATCACTGATTGTCACTATTTAGAAAGTCATAAGATTAAAAGTCGAGTTGATTTTTTAACAATACAATTTAAGCCTAAAACTGAAAATGAATTTAATCTCACACTTAATAATATTCATCAATATTTATTAAGCCTAGGCCTACAAGCAACATCATCGAAACCTAATTTAAAATACTTTGATGAAGGTATGTTATTACAAGCGATTGACGAAACAAAAAGTTATTGCGGCAGTTTAAAATGGCGACATTGTTTTTCGGTTTTACAGTTAGAAATAACAGGTAAGGGCTGTTCTTATATTAATACGCAAGAGCAGTATTTCTTCCCTTTATTAGAATTATCACAAACAATTAATGCTGAGATAAGACGAATTGATTTAGCCGTTGATTCCTTTACCTTAAAGCATGGACTTCGTTATATGCAACAAGCTTATAGTCGAGGGTTATATTCTCCAGCATCAGGCGTTAAACCAAACAAAGAGACAATTGCTACTTCTTCTGGCAAATCTATCATTATTGGTTCTCGCCATTCTACCAAGCAAATTCTTGGCTATGAAAAAGGTAAGCATGGTGGTTTTCCTAAAAACTCTGATGAATATAAAAAATGGTTTCGATTTGAAGTAAGGTTGCGAAGTAGAACAGGACAAACAATCCCTTTAGAGGTATTACTGAATCCTGATGAATATTTTGTCGGCGCTTATCCAAAAGCGAATGCCAGAATATTAAAAGACGTATTACCTCGTTCAATCAAAAGAGAAGTGCTAAAAACAGTGGATAAATCCTTAAACGACAAATTGGATTATGCTCGTCATCAAATAGGTAAAACAATTTACGGTGCAGTTAACCGTGGCATGACTGATGAAGTTATTGTTTCGAAAATTATTCGTAAAGGTAAGAAAGATAATATTGCTTACCCTTCGTTTATTACTCAGGAAGATTTAAATAATTACCCTTTCGGATAAATAAAACTGAATTAACGGTAATACTAGTCACACCGTTTTATTTAATCCTCGCTCGGCAAGCTTGATGGCAGCCGACTTAACCACCTATTTTTCAGGTTTTATATTATGCGTACAATACACGTAGGGCTTAGTCATGCCTCAATAAAAGAAAATCAGACAGATTTAACAACTCATCAGCTACGAGATACTAAGTTACCGATCTACTTTCGTTCCCATTCATCCAATCGTGATTTAGGAACTTTCTATTTAGTTTTAAACAAAAAGGGTAAAACCCATTGGATAAAACTAGGTGTTTACCCTGCTCTTTCGCCAAGTTCTGCGCGGGTACAAGCAAAAAAATTATTGAGTGAATCGGCAAACAAAACAGCGGTTCCTTCACAATTAGAATTTATTAATGTTGCTGAGCTTTTGAGCTGGTATCTACAGCGGATAAAAGAAAATAAGGCATTATCACCTCACTCTAAACAGAACCAAACTATTGCGATACAACGCCATTTATTACCTTTGCTCGGTAAAACTTCTATTGAAGAAGTTTGCTTACCACTTATTGAAAGGCTGTTATATCAGCCACTTCAAAAAGTTTTAGCACTTTCAACCTTAGAGAATATATTAGCCGTACTAAATGCTGCTTTTAAACGCGCCACCAAAGTTCAGCTAATTCGATATAACCCATTGTTAAATTGCTCATTAGCTGAATTCACACATCAACGGCCAAAAGTTAAGGTGACAAGACTAACGCACAAAGCGTTACTGTCACGCTTAAAAACATTAAAAAATGAACGTGACTCACATCAAATGTTGTTTTTTTTGCTGGTTGTTCACGCTACCCGAATTGGAGAAACGGTAGCGGCTAAATGGGAACACTTTGATTTTGAAGAAAAACTATGGCGTATACCGGCAGCGAATACCAAAAATAAAAAGCCGCATACTTTACCGTTAACTGACTTTGTTATTACTTGGCTGAAAAGCTACAAAAAATATCAAAATAAAAATCAACGTTCCGCATACCTTTTTCCACATAAATCGAACAGTCGGTTACATATAAGTGCCAACCAAGGCTCTTCGATTATTTCAAAACTAGCAAATAAACAATGGTCTGCACACGACTTACGAAAATTCGCTCGTTCCGCATGGTTAGAGGCTGGTGTTGACTATATGATAGGTGAGTTTTTACTCAACCATACGTTGAGTAAACTTGACCAAACGTACATTCAAACCATTGCGATGCAAAACTGTCGGGATGCACTGAGTGTATGGAGTGATTGGTTAGTTGAGCGTGGTTTAGACTAGATAGATCGACTAGAGTTAGTTTATTCGGTAGTGTGTGTAAAAACACATTACCGCTATGTAATTCAACTTATCTCTGAACGTATTTTTTCTATTTTAGATTTCATTGATTCAATAGTATCTTTAGGTTTATTAACTTTACCAAGTAGAATAAATAATTCTAATAAAACCATTCCTGAACCAATAAAAATACCAGAAATGAACAAATCAAAAATTTTTGAAGTTGCAAAATTCGGAACAACGAAGGCAGCTGCTGATTTTATTCCAAGCGTTAATAAAACAATCCCTCCAACATAACTAAAAGTAAAAAAACAGTCATGTAACATATTTTTATAACCTGTTTGACTAGAGTACTTTTTAATTTTCGAAAGTTTATCTTCATGATCAGACAGCTTCTTTTTTAAACGCTTTTTTCTTGTTCCATAATACCAAGCTAATATTACTGATAATAAACCGAGTAATATACCTGCAAGTTCTGCAATAGTGATGAGATCTCTCCTTGAAAAATAACGCAAAAAATTAGCTAAAGATAAGCTGGTAATGTACGGATAGTAGTATCCGTCTGACTTGGGTTCAAATTATTAGAAATTGTTAATGACGAGATAAACATTTTTAAATTAATTTTATTATTTAATATCATATAAATAGTTCGCAATACTATCCGCTTTAGTGGCATATCTATTTACTAACTCAGTTTTATATGATTCTTCCCAATTTGGATAAAGCTCGTGAACTAATTCATCCATCACTTCATGAAAATCAGTGCAATCAATTCTGGTACCTAAGTTTTCAAAAACACGCTTTAAACTTTCATGAAAGCGTTTCTCATCCAACGGGTGTCCTGAAGACCATGTTTCTAGTTTCATCCATTTGTTCAATTCACTTTTTAATTTAACTAAATCCATCAAATTCTCCGCTAAATAAGTACATTAAAAGAAAAACTAACTTTAATTACCATTTGTATTCAATACCTAGATATAAACTAGATTAAATTACTCGTAAAACGATCACAGGCCGTTTCACAAAAGAGCTGCATACATATTCTATTATCCTTGAACTAATAGTTACATGATTTTTAACAAATTTTGATGATATTAAGGTATTGCGAACAATTTTCACGATTCATAATTAACAGATTCTGAGTATAAAAATGCAGAGTTTCGCGCAGCTATACCTATATTTCTGTGCGAAGGTATTTTTACTCAAGCCTAATAGATATAAGGATTTAAGTGCACGGTTCAAAACGAAACCGTGTGCGCGAACGGAAATGCACGGTTTATTGATCTAGGTAATTAAATAATAAGGAGGAAGCGTTGTAATAAAATAATTAATAAGTTTTCTTAAATCAGAAAAGTCAAAGATGTAAATCATGTTTGGGTAATTGCACAAAATATATCACCGAACGCGATTCGAGTTTAACTAATTGTTATTTATATAAATATTGATCTATTTAAATATTTAGCTAATATTTATTTATCACTTAATTTAAAGTAAACATAATGGCTTTTGTAATTATTCCACCATATAAACACACGCCCCTAATAAAAAGAGATGTTAGTTTTAGTATTTCCAAAAGAAACGAAGCTATTCTTCGCTTTTATAAATCGGCTATTGATTTGATTGATAAAATGGGAGTTGACTTACTTATTGGTGATTACGCTGAATTTCATTTCGATAAAGAAAAAAATGAAATTGGCATTATCGCTAAAAAGTCGGATTTTTCATTGAAGTTAAGTAAATATGGTCACGTAGGTTCCAATTACTTTCAAGTTCATAATAAAAATTTTAAAAATATGGGCCTCTTAGAAGGAAATTATAAAATTGAAGAGCCCAAAAAGTCTCAAATGGATTTTGATATAATCTTAAAACCTGTAGAAATAAATTAACAAATAACTCGAGGGTTATCTTGCCACTTACTTGTATAACTTGGTGTTAAAAACGCCCTTCGGTTTTTGCAATTTTTCAGCTTTACCTTCTGTTGCTATTTTTAAGGTAACAGCGCCATAACTGTGGAAGATTTTGTCTAACATGAACATTAGTTCGGGTGTGTTCTGGTTTAATGAAATTTTAATTATGTTTGATGCTAAAAGATATCCAGACTAACGGGCATTATGAAATTGAACAGCTCCTAATTACCAAACACCAACGTCCTCAATGAGCTTGCAGGAGTCAAACACTCTAAACCTGATTGAACATCATCGTGACTGGCTCCTGAGCCACCAGTTACTTTTGAATTATTAAGATCACTTTGTGCGCTAAGCGGAAGTTAGCAACTAATTAATCCTAACGTCCGCTTCAAGCTCATAGCGGTCAGTCAGGTTTGATTCTTGAACGCTAACTATTGCCACGAAGCGGACTTAATTCATAGGTTAAAATCATCCACTCTAATGATCACTTTGATACGGTAGCTGACATTAGCCTTGGATTATCTAAGGGCAAGTGATCCGACATTGCAGACATAATACACAATGTAATTATTAGCTGATTAGAACAAATAGCGGATATATAGTGACCTTATTGTTTGCTTAACATGCAACTTTTCCCTAGTTCTATTTACAATAAAAGCATTTCTACCAAAGTTTCTGTTATGTGCGGGACTCGCTCATTTGCTCTTTATAGAGCCTCAAATAAGGTTGCAAGCTCGTCCCAAAAACTACGAGATTCGATAGCTTTATCTCTCAGTTCTTTTAAAGCTTGTTTAGAATAAAAGTAACCATTTTTGACAACAGCTTCTGGTGTTTCAAGCACAGACAAATTATCTAAAGGACTAGTTTTAGAAAAAATAAAATCTGCTTGGTAATTTTCTAAAATTTTACCAATCTCATTGTCCAACTTAAGTGCTTTGGCTGGATTTATTGTGGCTGCTGCTAATACGTCAAACACATCCAATCCTGATTCGAGCATTAGTCGCATCTCATTATGAGTTGCCAAACCGTGTGGTGATAGCAGAACACCAGAGTCAGAACCAACGAGCATTGTGATTTCTGCATCGTGAAAAACCTTAGTAATCTGCTGCAAAAATTTTAACGTTCTTCGGTTGTGTTCCACCATCTGCTGTGAGGATGTTAACCAACGCTTGACTTGGTTATTTGAAGCTTCAAACGCGATAATATCAGAGGTATACTCTGTTGGAATAGTGTCTAGAAATTTTTCTTTTTTATCACTTATTTTGGTGAGTTGGTAAAAAGCATTTAATGTTGGAGTGACTGGCACATTGGTCGCCTTTATTTCTTCCGCAATCGCTGGTAAGCGGTTAGGGGCAAATTTGTAGTTGAGTGGTCCTTGATAAATATCTTCAACATGTTCAAAAGATTGTAGTCCAATAAGAGAAGATACGGGCAAATCTTCTGAGGCATGTGGGCCATGCTTGGCAATGGGAATATTGAATGTTTTTCCTGCATCGACTAAAGCAGTAAGAGATTCTCCATTTAAGTTTCCATATGCTTTGATTAAATCATAACCTTGCGATTGATACTCTTTAACTGCGGCTTTAGCTTGGTCTGCTGTATGAACTGTATGATGTAAATATGCATCCTCGTAGGCAGATATTATCGGGCTACTCACTGTTGCGCTGCTACCAATTAATTCCCCTGTGGTAATTTGATCTCTCCAGATTAATTGATCAGGAACACCATTCAAAATACGAACGTGGGTGACGCCATGACTGAGCGCTAAAGTAAACGCAGCCTTTTCGTACATGTGAACATGCATATCAATGAGGCCAGGCGTTACATAACCGCCATTACCATTGATAACTTTGATAGCCATCGAAGGATCTTGAATTGTCGAATGAGTAATGTTTTGGATTCTACCGTTATTAATAAGAATAGATTTATTAACTTGGATCTTTCTATTTTCAATATCTACGATATTTACATTATTTAAAATAAATGTGTTTTCATTCTGCTTTAACTCAACATGTGAGGTACAACTTATGGCGGAAGATATTAATAATAAAGTGATAAATAATTTCATTTTTAACTCCTTAAAAAAAGATAGGCAGAAGTTAACATTGATTTTTAGAGCGGTTGTCCAGTATCTTGTTTTTAGTTGTCTATTATCCTGATATTAGACTTTATTCTGAGATTTATATTCACTAGGAGTCATGCCAGTGTATTCTTTAAAGACTTTATTAAACGAAGCTTTAGAGCTAAAACCTGCATCTGTATAAAGTCGAGTGAGTGAATGGGGGGAACAGGTATCAAGCGCTTGGCAAATATGTTTAATTCGATACTCATTAATGTATTCATTAAACGATTTGTTGGTGACGGTATTAATTGCGCGTGAGATGTCTCGGACCTGTAATCCTGTAAATTCACTCACATCACTTAATGTCAGGCGGGGCTTCAAAAACAATTGGTTGGTATTGACCAACTTGTTTAATTCATTAAAGGTAGAAAGATAATTTTCCTGTAAAGGCTCCTTGCCAATCTCTTCTTCATTGATTTTAGTTGGCTTAGGCAACGTTTTTTGCTCTAACAGCTTGACCGTGATAATCATAACAACCACTAACCAAATACTATTGTTAATGCCTTGACCAATAACATTCAATTCATAGGGGATGAACGATTGACTATTCAACCTTACTAAATCAGCTAAGTTGAACAAGGCCGTCCCTACTACAATCCAGACTAACCAGTTCAATGAAAATTCATCAGAATCAGAACGTTCTTCATCTAATGTACGTTTGTACTGAATGAGTAATCGGGCTGTAAAATAGGTGTATGCTAATCGCCAAAAAGTACCTATCGCAATAACAATAGAAACGTGCGAAGTAAACAGCAATACAGGTGCGACTGGCAATAAGTGCAACCAATCGATAGTTTTAAATCTTCCACTAGTTATGTGTTTGGCAGCTAAATAGTTTGCGGGGCCAAATAACATAATAAATATAGGACTGAGCAAATAGATATCACGGGTGACACCTGTTTCTTCAAGAATATTGATGCTTGAAGCAAAGGCTATTAATGCTAGAAGTAAAGCGATTCCGTAAAAAAGACCTTTTCGCCACAACAATAAGCAACCTAATATGGAAACACCGACAGTAGCAGCTTGAATTAAGTTAACAAAATTGAGTGAGTCCATATTGATAATTAAGCGTTAATTTTTTATATCTAGACTAGAGTTTCTCACGTATCTGAGGACTCGTAAACGGTTTATAAAGTGAATTCTAAAAGAGCACCTTTATTAAAGATAAAACTTTATGTCTTTGTTCTCCAATAACTACTTATACCCTTTAGGTGAATAAAATGTGTTTAAAATTAACGTCAGGTTTAGGCTCCAAGTTAACCTTATATACTCAATAGCTAATGTCAGCTTTTGGCTAATAAGAGAAACTCCCCAGGCTCTTTAGTATTCAAATGGATAGGTTTGTATTTTGTTTAAATTTTTTAAATCACTTTTTAATAGTGAAAGCATTAAAGAAGCGATAGAAAGTCCTATGGCAGAAAAACCTACTGATTATATTACCGTTACAGTAAGAAGTAATTAAAGCGACAGGACTCATTTAATTTGGGGTCGTCGTTTTTATGAGCTACATCAAAACGATGCAAATGCATCAGAGATAAAATCAAAAACACGTCTAACTCTCGGGCTAGTTCGTAATTCTTGATGGGACACTAACCAAATAGGTAGTGTCATCAAAGGACCTTTTTCTTTAAAGGCGCACACTAAACCTGGCTCTTGCATTGCAATATTTTCTGGAAAAAAGAGTAAACCTTGTCCTTCTTTACATAATGCCACCTGCAATACTTGGGACATACTAACTATAGGGAAGTTATCTTGGATAAGTTGCCAGCCATTTGCGTTTAATTTATCAATAACTGCATTATTGCGTTCAAACCCTAAAATGTTTATATCACGCAATTCAGAAAAGTTTGTAAATGGTGACAGTGTACTCAAGTACTTTTCCGTGCCGTATAACCAAATAACTTCTTCACCAACCTTTTTGGCTATGAGATCATTTTCTTTAGGGTGAAAACTTCTAATAGCAATGTCTGCTTCACGGCGTTTTAAATCGCTAACTTCGTTGCTAACAACAACCTCAATGGTAATGCCTGGCTCTTGCTTTCTTAGTTCGGCAATTATTTTAGGTAATGTATATATGGCTGTTAATTCACTTGCTGAAATAATGACGTTACCTTCAATTTTTTTAGATTGTCCGGTAACTGATAATGAAAAATCTAACGCAACATCTCCCATTTTTCGGGCATGCTCTAATAGCTCAACGCCACTATCTGTTAATACTAAGCGTTGGCCTACGCGCTCAAATAAAGTTATTTTTAGCTCGCTTTCAAGTGCCGATACTTGGCGACTTAATGTCGGTTGCGTTAATCCTAGTGCCTTCGCTGCTGCAGATAAAGTGCCTTCTTCAGCCGTCACTAAGAAAGCTCTAATATGATTCCAATCAAATGTTATCGAACGCCAAGTCATACGTTTTTGTATACCAAGTATAGAAAAATTAAAGTATATGTTTGAAATGCGTATAGGTAAAGTAGCGCCTATAAAAAATTCAGTAAGGAAACAACATGACAATTCTGGTTGTTGGCGCTAGTGGCGCGACAGGAAAACGGTTAGTTGATGAGTTAATCACTCAAGGAGAAAAGGTAAAAATTATTGTCCGTGAAACTGCCGTGCTGTCAGAAAATATAAAGGCACATGAAAACGTCACGATTATTTTGGGCGATATTTTAAAGTTGAGTGAAGATGAACTTCTTTCACATGTTAAGGGTTGCCGAGCCGTTGTTTCGTGTTTAGGCCATAACTTATCGTTTAAGGGGGTTTTGGGCTCCCCACAGCGATTAGTAACGCTAGCTGCCGAGCGTTTGTGCACAGCAATTAAGCAGGTTTCAAATATAGAACCGATAAAATTTATTCTAATGAATTCAACCGGTAACCAAAATACGTCAGCGAATGAAAGAGTATCAATTATGCAGTCTTTAGTGATTGGGTGCATAAGATACTTGATTCCTCCTCATGCCGATAATGAACAAGCTGCAAAGTACTTACAGTCGCATATTGGCACTGATAACCAAGCGATACAATGGGTGATTCTACGTCCCGATTCGTTAACGGATGACATTGATATTAGTCCTTATGCTGTTTATCCGTCTCCGATACGCAGTGCTATTTTTGATGCTGGAAAAACGAGCCGAATCAATGTTGCACATTTTATGAGCCAGTTAATTTCTAATTCTCACTTATGGGATAAGTGGCAGGGAAAGATGCCCGTTATTTATAACCAAGATCTACACTAGGAAAACAATGATGAAAATGAATTATTTTGTTTTTGGTACGAATGAAATGCCTGCAGCTGTTAAATTTTACGATACGCTTTTTGCTGGCGGAGAACTCAATAAAATACACAGCGAAGGTCGAATGACATTATGGGCTGGAGACGATTTTATGTTTGCTTTAGCAGAGCCCTTTGATGGCAATAAAGCAACTGTTGGTAACGGAACCATGGTTGGGTTTAAGGTAACGTCTGCCAACGACGTAGAGCGTTTATATGAAAAAGCCCTCAGTCTTGGCGGTACTGATGAGGGGAAACCTGGAATACGTTCGGGGTATTTTTCAGCATATATTCGCGATTTAGATGGCAACAAAATATGTTTGTTTAATGCCAATTTCAGCGTTGATGATTCCAACGAATAATTTTAATACACCAATAACCATACGTAAGATGGATCTTTTAAACATAATGAATATTAAACCAGTACTTTTTTATAGCTTATTACCTTGTCTTGTCGCTTGTGATAATAATTCAGATGATCCTTCTACGGATAATGAACTACCCCCCAGTACTTATCAGTTCAGTATGTCGATGGATAGTATGAACCTTTGTGGCAAAAGGTCTGAATACTTGCACTACGAAGCGATAGTGTATGCCGATAATGGTGAAGTATCTTCCAGACACCTACCTAATAGTAACGGAGAAATAGTAGCGACCATTGAACAAACACACATTAATTTAATGATTGTGCGTGATACTGGGGTAGATACCTCAGACAAAAATAATTTAAATATCACCGTGCTAGAACATTTTCCCGTAGGTGATTTAGGAACCTTAACGACAAGGTTAGATGATACCGAAGGTTGTATATGCCAGACGGCAAATATCTCAGTAATACCGGGTCGTTTAACAACAAGGAAAATGAATCTTCCTTATTCCAGTGTTTCGGGCACAACTGAGTATAGTCAGTTTAATAACGTCCAGTTATGCGAGATTGAAGGGGGAAGTGAAGCAATATTAGTGACTAACTACCTTAATAGAGATAGTGGTGAAATATTCTATCGAACTATCGCTGAGCCTAGTCAACGTTTACTTGATAGTTCTCTGGTTGTAGATATGGATTTAGAGAGCGAGTTGGGGCGTGAAATCACAATAAATACCAGCGAAAATACCTCCCATTTAATCACCTATGTTACAGATCAGATATATAACTATAGTGTCCCAGCTAATGAAGGTAGTTCAAGTATAAATGTGCTTGAACACGATAGGGTTGCTCAAATTGATTTTCATGCTAGCTACCAGATGGACGTAATTGGTACGTCTCAACCTGTACGCTTTTGGGGGGTGCATGTACCTTTAAATAATGAGACGACAGATATCTTTTTCAATAAACCAATGTTTGCCCCCGAATTACTAACCCCTTTAATAAATAATCCCGCATTAGCTTATGACCTTAATAGTGAAAATCAACGTATTATTACCGGTTTTAAAAGGTTTTCTAGATTAGATAATACAACAGATGAATGGGATTATTTATTACCTAGTCAACGTGATAATGGCTTCATTTATAAATTACCCTCAGATTACCTTGTTGGCGTAACAGAGGGGAGTGTGTATCAAGATTTAGCTACCTACAGTACTTGGCAGCTTACTGAGATCCCTAACCTAAGTTCATTCGATGAATTTTATCAGTCTGAGTGGCTAAAAGTAATATTACCAACGTTATCTCCTGTGATGATAAAACCTCCAGCGACGTACTCTTACGTTGCTATTGATATCAGTTCACCAGAATAATCGGAGAAAATATGTTATTCATGCAGAAAATAGCCCATGTGTTTATTTATGGATTAATATTGATTTTTCCTATCATGAACCATGCGAATGAAATCTATCTAGGTACTGATATAAGCCAAATTACGTTTGATCAAAAGGAATTTGACTCGACGAATGTAAAAAGTATTTTAGCTGGATATTCCTTTGATAAATGGTCGGTTGAAGGCAGCTATAACATGAGTAAAACCCATAACCAACTGTATGGCGGAGACCAAAAAATAAACATGTACCATTTGTATAGTGTTTATCGAAGCCAAAATGATTTTTATTATAAAGTTAAGCTAGGTATCACGAATGAAAGGTACAAAGTTTATGGACGTGATGGCAAGTTGAAATTTGACAATGTTCATTCAGGTATTGCGAGAGGTATAGGTGCAGGTTACAGATATGCTCAATTTAATGTTGAGTTTGAATATAGCTGGCTAGGACAGAGTTTAGCGATGGCTGGTATAGGTATCCGATATAACTTTAACTAATTAAACTAATGTCATTAACTTTTGTGATTTTTTGATTAGGTTGGATTAGCTTTTGTATTGAAAACTAACCATAGTCTCTTGTATGGTTTCGTATCAAGGTAAACCTTTAATGCCAAACAACATGAATATTTGACATACCACCGAGCTAAATTCCTCAAGTTACAACAATAAAAAATAAGGACAATTTATGAAAGCAACAATAATCCCTCTCACTCTGACTACCATTTTGTTATCTGGTTGTGGTGATACCGAAAAACAAACACTCGTTAAACGCTATTTTGAAGCCATGCAAGCTAAAGATGTGACCACACTTAGGGCAATCATCAAAATCCCTAAAAACGCTGAGATGTTCTCTCCTGAGTCGGGTTTTTCTTTTACAAGTAGAAACTATGAAATTCTCGATGACGTTGAACAAGGCGTGAACATTAAATATTCACGCTTTTGTTATGATGATTTAATTGTACCTACCATTGTGGTTACTACTGAGCAGGGCTACAAGATTGATGTCATGGCAACTATGAAAGGTGAATTTAAGGCCATGAAAAATACCAAGACCACCAAAAAATATTGCTATGAATTTGAAGATAGACCTCTTTCGGGCACGCTCAACTCAACGCCATGGTCATTTATAAAATCTCACCAACGCGAAATCAATTGGGGAAATGAAATCACGACCAGTATTTCTCTTTATAGTGAGGAATGCGATGCTCAAGTCAGTGGTCAATGTACTAAGCCTAGTCTGATTATTTCAAATTTAAACCTCAACTCAACAGGTGGCAATTTAGGGCCAAAAGAGAATGTCACCATCCACGTTCCCCCTGGCGATAATGAAACGGTTTCCCAAGGTAGTTACCGGGTTTCACCGATAGATGATGAAAGCGTTAAAGTAGAGTTAAGCTTTAAGACAGATGAGGGTCACAGCCTCAATGGCTATATCACACTCGCACATAAGTCATAGGGGGCAGAATGAAAAACTTACTAAAAAGCTTCTTTTTCTTAGCCTTGTTTTGTTCAGCAACGACACATGCCAATAATTTGAAAATCTTTACTGATGTCAGTCGCGCTACTAATGAAGTGAGAGTGTATTTACAAAATATCAGTGAAAAACCTTATGTGGTTCTCACAAGGAATCTCACGGTAGAGAAATCAGGTAACACACTAATCTTATCGCCTGATCGACATGTTCTGGTCTTAAACCAGCAAATGGTGATGTTAAAAGAAGATCTTTCTTATTATGGAGCCGTTACCTTAAATCCCGGTGAAACAACTTATGTTCATCGACCTAATGTCGGGTTAAAAACTGAAGAAGAAAAAGTGCTCAAATATAAGATTCAAGCTAAATGGGCTACCTTACATGGTGTTTGGGGTGGCAACACACAGACTCTATTTTAATATGACTGCTGTTTGAGTTTTTGCCCTTTCACGACCCAAAGCAGTTAACTTCCTAGCCTTTGGGTTGTTTTCTCTTTAAATCGTTGATTATGGCTCAGTAAGTTGTAGTAGCCCAAACTTAATCTGATGCTTTTCAATAGCAGAGCTTAACTAAATCTGGCAGGCAACAATAAGCTCTGACCTGTCGTTAATAACTCATAAGCTAATGTCCGCAATTGGCTAACACTTGACCTAATGAATAGCCGATAAAAGTGATCGTTAATATTTCAAACGTGAACGACCGCTATGGTGGCAGAACGGACTATTTTTAGCGGTAAATCCACGACTAAATTAGGTCGTCTTTGTGGCAAAAGTGACGATTAACCAAATCCCAAAATCGGTTCAGGTTTTAGCTCTAATAATTATTGGTGCTAATGTTCACTTGGTGCGCATTGCTGACCTTAGCTACTGGTTATTCTTTAGGTCAAGTGCTAGCCAATTGCTGACCTTAGCTTTTGAGTTAAAAACGGAAGAACAGGATCTAAAGTTGTCGTTTTTATATAAAAACTCACAACCATTCACAATTGAGATTGAGCCGAAAATTTTTGAACAGAATTAGATCTCAAATCCCCAAAGCAGACATTAGAATCATTCAAGCAAGTACCAAACAAATTTAGAGCATTAAATCTAAGGCGCTTTCGCCCCCAAAGTGCCATAGGAGTTGTGATCACTTTGTGCCTTGAGCTCAATTGATACTGTTCTGACAAATAAGTCGTACATTAAAGAGCCATATTAGCTATGTTTTTTATAGCGTTTTGAATACTATCCGTAAGAGTAAGTTGCACCAGTTATGTCTGTTGTTTCTTGGTGATGTCCTTAATCTGTATCTAATGAGTAATATATTTTGTTATTGATGTTTAATCAAATAATGGAGTAACTTTAGGGATAATAATCAATCGGAATAATCTTTGATGGATTAAGTTCTCGCGCTTCACCGAGAACATGCATGGTACTCATAAAATAATGCTCTTTGGTCAACTCTGGTTGAAAGGTTGAAGCTAAAGACTCCATACCACGAAGCTGATTGTGATACCGGAATAATGCAGGATAATCAGCTATGCGCTTCAGTGAACATTTAAACAAACAGAAATAAATATTATCGAATCTTTCTAATGTAGCCAATAAATATAAATCACTTTCAGTCAACTGATCACTAAACAAAAAGAGTTGTTTTTTAAGCCGCTCCTCAAGTTCATCTAGTGCTTTAAATAACTCGTTAAGCTTGTATTCATAGTCAGACTGTTGCGTAGCGAAACCGACTAGATATACAGCGCGATTAATTTTGTCGTGCAACCATTGGTTCATTTCATCAATGTCTTTGATTAATTTGTTAGGTATTAGGTCATACGCGACACTGAAAGCATCATCAAAGCCCTTTGCAACATAACGGACAATTTCAGCGGAACTTGTCGAAAGTAAAAGCTTGTTTTTCTTGTCTACAAGTAAAGGTACTGAATAGCGATGTTCAACTGTCGGTTCTAACTGCTGATATACCGCTTTCAGTGAGTCAGAGTTAAAAAGAGGATCTTCAATAAAGCACATTTTCCAACCTGCTTCACCTTTGATGTTTTCCATCCAAGTAATGGAAATATTGTCATAAAGTTTTGTTATCGCTAATGAAGCTAAAATACGATGACAAAATGGGCAACCCCAAGCTAAATAGAGATGCAGTTGTCTATCATTTCTCATTGAAGTAAATGTATTTATATTTTTATTCATTGTGTTTTTATCTCTTAAAAAGTTATCTATTATTGGTTTATCACGCATTGCTAATTGCTTGCTCTTTCATCATGAAAATAATGCCTGTTACTATAAGGAGTGCACTAGGTGCTAAAGCGGGTAACATGGGTTCATCTAACAAGGCCATAGCAAACGGTATCCCGAAAGCTGCACTTACAGCCCCAGTAAGACTTAAAAACACAGGTCCTCCCACTTTTTGTAGTACAAATAACAATAGAAATTGACCAGAAAAAATAATTGATTGAAGTACTATCAGCCCTATATTCTCGGTATTGAATAGAGCAAACAATGACATACCCTGGATAGCGATAGCTGCAAGAACTAAGGTAGCCGTGGCAGCTAACAACATGCCTGGCGCTAAAGACTCTGGCTTGGCACCTTTTGGCCAATGGCTGGTCCGATAGATATTTCCAGAAGCCAATAATACGGGGCCAATTAAAGTCATTAGAATCCACAAATGGTTGGTTTCGGGCAATGACAACTTAGCGGTGACCAGCAAGGCTGTACCAGCAAGAGCAAATATAACGCTTGCTGCACGCCAGCGACTAAAAATTTCCATGCCAAGTGCCAATGCCGCAATGTAGGTGAATATAGGTGTTAAAGAAATGACTAAAACGACAAAACTCACACCGACATGTGACACTGCGCTAAAAAGAATAAGGTTAGATCCAGCAACTGAAAAGAACCCTGCAATAAAATAATATTTAATGGCCCCTTTATTTGTTGGTGGAGTTTGTTTTTTTAGAAAAGAAATAGATCCAAGAATCAGTGTTGCGCCTGCTAATGACCACGTTAGAAATGGAAAAGGAGCAAGGTCCTGACCGTAAGCTACTTTTGCTAAGTTAGTAGACAGTCCTACTAAAGCACCAGAGCCTAGTAAAGCGCCAAGAGCAACCCACCTCTGCTTTATAACTTTTAGTATACCCATTCGTATTCCTTTTCCTTTGATGTTGAAGACTTACTTTATGTTGTAAATCATATTAGGTAAGTTAATATAGATAAATACCGATAATTCAAACTCATTGTTCTCATATGTTAACTAATAGTATTAATTACTCAGAGCTAAGCGATGTCGCCGCATTTGTGTGTGTGGTGCAAACAGGTTCGTTTACCGCAGCTGCCGAGCAACTCAATACCTCAAAATCGGTGATTAGCAAGTACATAACGCGCTTAGAAAAAAGGCTTGGCGTAAAGCTGTTAGCGCGTACTACTCGCCGTTTAACGCTCACTGAAATAGGTAGAACATTTTATGAAGGATCACGGCAGGGATTAGAAGCCATTGATAATGCAGAGGAAGCAGTTTCTTTTTTACAGGGAAAACCAAGAGGTACCCTTAAGATAAACGCTCCTTTGTCTTTTGGTGCTTTGCATATAGCTCCTGCACTTGAAGAGTTTATTCATCGTTATCCTGAAATGCAGGTAGATCTTCGGTTTGACGACAAAAAAATTGATATGGTTAAAGATGGCTTTGACTTAACTGTTCGAATCACCCATCAATTAGAAGGTAACTTAATCGCTAGAAGAATTGCTCCTTGTCACCATGCTTTGGTCGCAGCGCCAAACTATCTAGCCAAACGCGGTACACCTAAGGAGCCCGAGGACTTAGTTGCTCACAACGTTATTACCTATCAATATCAACAGTCACCATGGGAATGGGAGTTCACTGCAGCTAAATCTAAGCCTAAACGAGTTAGGGTCAATGGCTCGGTACAAATGAACAATAGCCTAGCAATACGCGAAGCTGTTTTAGCGGGTGTTGGAATATCTAGAATGCCCACCTTTGCCGTAGGAGAAGACATAAAATCGGGGCGGCTTATTCAACTATTACCCAAACATTCTCTTTTGGAACATTCTATTTACTTGGTATTTCCTGAACGTAATCATATGGCACCTAAGACACGTGCCTTTATCGATTATATGGTAAAAAGAATGGAAGGTAAGCCGTCATGGGATAAATTTTAATTTTTTCAAAATGATTAGTTCATATTTGTGAACAATAAGTTGTCATATTAGCTATTTATCATGTAAAAATAACCCAATATACTTTACTCATCATTACTAATAGCTAAGGAAAAATGATGAGTAGCAAAATATTTACCCCGTTAATCCCTGTATTAGCACTAATAGGTGCTTTTAGTTCTGCACAAGCATTCGCAGATTCAAAAAAAATTCGCCAAACCATTACTCCAACACAATATGGCTTTTCACACGCTAATGCGGTGATAGAAAGTAGTCCTATGTTATACGTGTCAGGACAAGTAGGCGCGAGTAAAACTGGCTCAAACGATTTTTATTCGCAAGTCGACAGGTCATTCGATAGTTTACAAGCGGTACTAAAAAAATCAGGTGCAGACTTTAAAGATGTTGTCAAAATCACTTTACTGATCACCGATTACGATCCTGATAAACTTGCTTATATGGTAAAAAAACGCAAAGCCATATTTGGTGATTCTCCTCCGGCAAGCACTTTGATCCCCGTTACTCGACTTTATACCGATGGAGTCATGTTCGAAATTGATGCCATCGCAATACTACGTAAGTAATCACCTAGATCTAAATAAACATGGATAAATCTCATGAAAAAAAGTAATTTCACATCAGTTCTTACACTTATTGCAGTAATGGGCACTTTAACCTTTACTTCTGTCTATGCAGATCAAAGTAAAGTCGGTAAAAGTCCGTGGGGGCCAGATGACGAAATTGGTCGTTTAAATTTAATGACCGAAGCGTCAAAAGCATTAGTACTTTCACGTATCAGTGGCGGTGACGTTTATGATCTCTCTGTTGAGTACTTCATGGGCATGCCTGGTTGGTTTCCTGCTGGCGACCCAAGATATACATTCTGGATGACTCATACACCACAAGGCACTGTTAACAGTGATCCTATGAATGTTGGCAAGGAAATGAATGAACATGTCAGTTATTCTGGCTCTGCAATTTCCATGTACACACACACAGGTACCCATATTGATGCGCTTAACCATTTCGGACTAGATGGTAAAATATATAATGGCTTTGATGCAGACAAAGACTTAGGTGACCGCGGCTGGAATAAAACAGGTGCTGAAACTATACCGCCCATTGTTGCTCGTGGTGTTTTAATTGATGTCGCCGAAGATCAAGGTGTTGAAGTATTACCACCAAACTTTCGTATTGGCAAAAAAGAAATACAAAGCGCACTTAAAAGTCAAAAAATAATACTGGAGACAGGCGATGTTGTACTTATTCGTACGGGGAAAATGGTCAATTATAAGAACACTGAAGCCTACCTTGAAGCACCTGCTGGACTCGGCATGACGGGTGCCAGATATTTGGTAGAACAAGGCGCTATGGTCATCGGCGGAGATAACCTTAGCCTAGAGGCATTTCCTTCAGAGATAGAGGGAAATTATCTCCCAGTTCACACTTATCTATTGGCGCAACACGGCATCCCTATTATGGAGTTGGTTAACTTAGAAAAACTTTCACAGAATAAAATTTATCAGTTTGCATTCATTGGGGGATCTCTAAAGTTAAGGGGCGCGGATGCTGCGCCAATGCGTCCTATTGCAATTCCTATTAAGTAAACCCGCAAGGCATACTACATAACACATGACACGACAATGACCGGACACATTAAGGTCATCTGAGGCGTTATTTTATGAAAGTATAATGAATGACCCTAAATATATATTAAGTAGTGAAACAGTAAGTTTGGCCAACTATTTGGAGTTGTTAAGCAATATTTTGTATGGCGCTATGTGCCCCAAAGCGAGATGGAATTTAATACCTAAAATCATATTAATCTAATGTCCGCTTTGGTATTTTTTAATCAAATTAGAATTTTTGACTTTATAGATTTCTGATGAAATTTTGAATAATTCTATTGTCTAACGCAGAGCTGATTTGTATCGGTTCAAATGTTGTTAAATAAACCAGGCTAATGTCAGCAATCGTATCAAAGTGATCATTAGAGTGGATGATTTTAACCTATGAATTAAGTCCGCTTCGTGGCAATAGCGGACT
>JBPOFN010000043.1:0-34796 GCA_051251725.1 Thalassotalea sp.
GTTCACTGCCGCACAGGCAGCTTAGAAAATCTATAAAATCTCACTTTTGCATATTGCTTCGTTCAATTCGTTATGTTGCTTGGATAACATTCTTATCAGCGTAGCCATGTCTAAAGATGTTATGCTTATTCATCAATAACTACCTTGATTTACATTAATTTAACGTTAATGTTTTGGTATTGATTAAATTAGTAAGTAACTAAATACATTTAGGCAGTCTTCGTTTAAGAATAACACAAGGCAAAGGTGAAAAATTGAGTTACAAAATACGAGAAGCAAGTCGTGAGCATGCCCCCTTAGAGCGTAGTTTTCTAAAATTATCTTCACCTGTCGAATCATTTATTAATAGTCAGGCGATCGCAGGTATCGTGTTACTTGTGTCAGCGCTTGCCGCTATTTTTATGGTTAACTTCGGCTGGCAACATACCTATGAAGTACTAAGTTTATTGAAATTAACGATTTCTCTTGGCGACTGGACAATAAGTCACTCGATCCATTATTGGATCAATGACGGTTTAATGGTGTTGTTTTTTTTCATCTTAGGCTTAGAAATTAAATATGAGTGTTTAGTTGGCGCTTTAAGCGATTTAAAAGATGCCGCCTTGGTTATTTTTATGGCAATCGGCGGTATGGTTTTACCGGCGCTGCTTTATTTAAGTATTATTACTATTAGTGGTGTTGAAGGTTACCGAGGCTGGGGTATACCAATGGCAACCGACACCGCATTTGCTATTGCGATACTGACGCTTTTAGGCGCGAAAGCTCCCCGTGCCGCTGCCGTATTACTAACAGGGCTCGCGATTGTTGATGATATGGGCGCGGTGGCGGTTATCGGTTTTTTTTATACCGAACAAATTGTTACTCAGTCGCTTTTATGGGCGGCATTAACATTATTAGTGATGTTTATGTTAAACCAGCTTGGTATCAGAAAACCTATTTTTTATTTTACCTGCGGCGTTTTACTTTGGTGGTTTATTTTGCAGTCAGGCGTACATGCAACAACCGCTGGCCTTTTAGCTGCCATGATGGTACCGACACGTCCTTATGCAAATAAAGTTTGGTTTCGTCGTAAAATGCAAAATGTTATCGAAGACTTTAAAGAAATGGACAAGAGTAATGCACCCATTATTGAAAATGTTGAACAACATGCGCTGGCGGTAAAAGCGGAAGATATTGCCAAAAGTACCACAACGCCCATTTTACGTTGGGGGTATTCACTCGACAAACCGGTTAGCCTGATTATTTTACCCTTGTTTGCTTTTGTTAATGCCGGCGTGATGTTACCTACGGTAATGCCTGCATTTAATGATGCGGTGATCATTTTAGCAATTATGTGCGGTTTGGTTTTAGGTAAAGGGCTTGGTATTAGTCTTTTTGCGTGGTTGGGGTTAAAGCTCGGGATACTCAGGTTACCACCTGAAATCAACTTTTCTCATATTATGGGCATCGGATTTTTAGCGGGAGTAGGTTTTACAATGTCATTGTTTATCTCGGTATTAGCATTTGACGGACAACCGGCATTAATTGAACAAGCAAAGCTAGGGATTCTTTTTGGGTCACTTATTGCTGGAATTATCGGAACTATCATTTTGTTATATGCTGCGAAAAAAAATGGCTTAAAGCATAAAACTTAAAACAAAACATTGTTGCTAACGATTTTTAGGTTTTATTCATCTGTAGTTACCCGAAAAGGGAGTCAGGCTATTTTTTAATTTTTTATGATGAACTCCCGTAAGTCGTGGAGTTCATCATGTTTTTACTTATCAGCGCATATTACTACATTTAACTACGCGTGAGTGCCAGCATTACTAGGGTTAACGGTATATTTTACGTCTTGATCTCGTAATAAATAAAGCGCCAAACAGGCTGCCCACATTGGCCAAGCGGTGAAAAACAATAAGTTATTAAAACCATCAAGGTATTTAGCGTAAGAAGACAGCGTCGACATACCATGTAAAACAAAAATCACACCATAAGTGATACGCTTTTTAATGCCGAATAAAAAGGCAAGAACCAGTAACAACTGTAAAGCTCCTAATATATAGGCGATGGTATCGTTTGAACCACTAATGCCATAATAGCGTTCAAAAATACTCGTGCTGTGTCCCGGATTAATAAACTTATCTAGCGTCCACATTATCATCACGATAAACACGCCAAGACGTAAAGAGAATAAAGACCACTGCAAACGATTTTGCACATTATCACTCATTGAATTATTCATAAAACTAAAACTTCCTAAGTTGAAAATTAACATCTGTTAGGGCTAGTAAGACCGCAGCTTTATTTTTTTATTTCAATTTAAAAGGTAAATTATTAAAAATAAAAACAGTTCATAAATGCTGAAAGTTATTTATGCGCAGCTAGGTCTTTATGCCCAAGTAACCAGTTATAACCCTAGTGAGTAAACGTTTGAAGCAAACATACTTGGTCGTATCAATAGCCACCATCTTAAATATTCCCTTTGTTACTTTTGCCGCTCAAGATGCAGTAACAGCATCTAAAGCGCAGTCATTAGAAGTGATTGAAGTTATTGGCCATGCTAATAAGTCTTTAGGCTTATCAATTAAAGACACTACCGTTGATGGACCATTTGGCGATAACGTTGCAGTGCAAGATATTGCTCGTTCGGTAACACCTATTTCAAGCGAGTTAATTGAACAATTAAATATTACTACTTTGCAAGATGTACTGGCCGTAAGCCCTAACACTTATGCTGCAAGTGGTTTTGGCGCGCCAAGCTTGCCAACAATTCGTGGTCAGCTAGGTGAATTATTTCAAGACGGCACTAGGCGTCAAGCGGGTAATAATGGTTTTGGTGTGCCGTTGTCATTTAATGCCGTCGAGCAAATTGATGTAGTAAAAGGTGCACCGCCAGTACTATTTGGCTCAAGTCAACGTAATGGTGGTTTTGTTAATTTACATTCTAAAACCGCAAGTACCGATGTTAGTAAAGGCAAAGTCAGTTTATCGGCCGGGCGCTGGGATCAATACCGTGCGCAAGTTGATTACAGTGCGCCAATTGTTAAAAATAAAGTTGGTTTTAGAGTAAGTGCAGAGCATATAGATAACGGCAGTTTTTATGATTTTTCTGCTCATCAAAGTGATAGTATTTTTGCCGCTTTACGTGTTTTACCTGACGACAAAAGCAGTTGGGACCTTAACTTTGAATTATATCAAGTTGAATTTACCGACAACGCAGGTATCAATCGCCCAACCCAAGCGTTAATTGATCATGGTTTATATATCACCGGTCAAGGCGAGCAAAGTAATTGTAGTACAGTACCGGGCGCAGGCGCTATTGTTTCGCCAACCGGGCAAGTAAAAATTCCAAGAAGCCAAGTATTAACCGACCCTGATAATCAAAACGAAGCTACCACTTATTTATTACACAGTATTTATAAGCGTGAACTTTCGCCGCAAGCCAGTATTAAAAACATTACCTATTTTCAGCATTTACAACGTGAAGAAATTGCCCAGAATAGTTTTGTTGAAATTATTGATGGCGCGGATACGGCGCAAAATCGCACTGAACTAACTTACCAGTGGAGTAGCGCGCAGCAAACTATTTTTGCCTTTGATGTCCGTTACAATAAAGTATTAGGTTATAGCCAATTTACCACCGAAGCTGATGCGCCTATTGATTTAACTGGGCCACTGGTTAATCGCCGTATTCCATTAAGCGCAGCGCAACAAGCCCGTTTAGTTGAATTACGCCCTGGGGTTTTTGTTTCACCTGGTGGTCAATACGATATCAACAATGATAACAGCGGCGACTTTAACTTATCAGACACCACAGACTCGCGTTCATGGCAAACCGGTTTAGCTATTCAACAAGACTCAGATTGGAGCAATAAATTACATACCAGTGTTGGTTATCGCGTTGATTTTTACGATGTAACTGCCCGCGATCCAATAGTGCCAGAAGGTCAAATTGCCGCCAGTGATAGCATTAACGAAACCTTACAATCAGGGCAAGTTAGCGTTAATTATAAAGTTAATGACCATTTCACCACTTACGGCGCGGCAAGTTACAACGAAGCAACTTCAAACAGTATGGCGGGCGGAACTGCCTTAGGCGCTGATAACACCATTAGTGCGCAAAATTTTGCCACCGAAAACACCTTAGTGGAAATTGGCGTAAAATATGCGCCAAGCGACAGTGGTTGGTACGCTGACGCTGCAGTATTTAGTCAGCGCCGCAGTTTACGTAATCGCGATGGTAGTAATACCGGCATTCGCAGTACCGGTTTTGAAAGCCAAGTGTTCTACGATGCTTATCCATTATGGTTAAGTGCAGGTTATAGCTATATTGACGCCAGTTATGATAATTCAGCAAGCAGCCAAGACTCAGCGAAAGTTGTCGATGCTTTTGATGATTCGCGCCCTGATATTATTTTAGGGACCAGTGTTGGCGCGCCAAATTTTACTGCTTTTGCCCCGTCTACCGCACAAGTGCAGGGTATTCCAGATCAATCGTTTAGTATTAACGGCAGCTATGCCATTACAGCACAATGGCAAACGGGCTTTTCTGCGCTTTATAACAAAAGTTATCCGTTAGATTATTTAGCAACAGTTAAGATTCGTGATCAGTACACTTTAAATGCCAACACCAGTTATGCCTTTACCACAAATACTAAATTACGTTTTGATGTTAACAATTTAACTAATCAAAAAAACTGGCGACCCGTTTTTGAAGGGGGTTATTTTGGCGCTACTTTGGTTTTTCCAGAGCAACCGATTAACGCCAAGCTGACACTTTCACATACTTTCTAAAAAAATTAATGAAAGAACGTTAGATAAAAGCATTTAAACGAAAATTCTTAAAGAGAAATACATGATTAAAAAACTATTAATATTATTGCTTGCCGGAGCAGTGATTGGGCTATTTTTTTATTTTGAGCTTAATCAATTATTAACCCTCGAAGGCCTAAAAGGTTCAATGGAACAATTTAGCCAATGGCGCGAGCAATCGCCATTATTGGTGATCGGCGCTTTCTTTTTATTGTACGTTGTAGTTACAGCGCTTTCTTTACCGGGCGCTGCTATTTTAACCTTAGCGGCAGGCGCTTTGTTTGGCCTATTTGAAGGTTTAATTATTGTCTCTTTTGCTTCAAGTATTGGCGCTACCTTAGCGTTTTTAGTGTCGCGTTATTTATTGCGTGATTCAATCAAACAACGTTTTCCACAGCGCCTTGCGGCAATTGATGCTGGCGTTAACAAAGAGGGCGCTTTTTACTTATTTACCTTGCGTTTAGTACCTGTGTTTCCATTCTTTTTGATTAACTTATTAATGGGCGTAACGGCGATTAAGTCGTGGACTTTTTATTGGGTCAGCCAAATTGGTATGTTAGCGGGTACCTTTGTTTTTGTTAATGCAGGTACACAACTGGCACAAATTGAAAGCTTGTCGGGTATTTTATCTTTCAACCTAATTTTGTCGTTTGCTTTGTTAGGATTTTTCCCGTTAATTGCTAAGGCGATATTAGCTATGTTCAAAAAGCGTCGGGTCTATAAAAACTATACAAAACCTAAAAAATTCGACCGTAACATGATTGTTATTGGTGCTGGCGCGGGTGGTTTAGTGACTAGTTATATTGCTGCTGCCGTTAAAGCAAAAGTCACTTTAATTGAAGCTGGCGAGATGGGCGGCGACTGTTTAAATTATGGCTGTGTGCCAAGCAAGGCAATTATTAAAAGTGCAAAAATTGCTGAGCAAATTCGCCATGGTGAAAACTACGGTTTAGAAAACGCAACACCACAGTTTTCCTTTAAAAAAGTAATGGCGCGGGTTCATCAAGTGGTTGCAGATATAGCGCCGCACGACAGTGTTGAACGTTACACTAATTTAGGTGTAGAAGTGGTTAAAGGCTACGGTAAGTTACTTGACCCATGGACCGTTGAAATCAAACTTAATGACGGCGGCACACAAACCTTAACCGCACGTACTATTGTTATTGCCACTGGCGCACGTCCTTTTGTGCCGCCATTACCAGGTATTGAAGAAACCGGTTATGTCACCAGCGATACCTTATGGGCGAAGTTTGCTGAGCTAGACCAAGCACCTAAAAAGTTAGTGGTACTTGGTGGCGGGCCTATTGGTAGTGAATTAGCACAAAGTTTTGCTCGTTTAGGATCACAGGTGACGCAAGTTGAGATGGCTGATCGCATTATGATCAAAGAAGATCTTGACGTTTCTACCTTTGCGCATCAAGTATTAACTGAAAGTGGCGTTAATATTCTAACCTCGCATCAAGCATTACGTTGTGAATTACGCGATGGTAAAAAATATATTATCGTTAAGCGCGTCAATGTAGGTAATAACATAGGTAATAGCGTAGGTAGTAACGCCGAAAATAATGTAAAAAGTGAAGAAGGAAAAGATCAAGAAATAGCCATTGAATACGACGAGCTTCTTTGTGCTGTTGGCCGAAGTGCGCGCCTTAAAGGTTATGGCCTTGAAGAGCTAGGTATTGAAACTAACCGCACGATTGTCACGAATGAATATTTAGAAACGCTTTACCCTAATATTTTTGCTGCGGGGGATATTGTCGGGCCGTATCAGTTTACGCATGTGGCAGCACATCAAGGTTGGTATGCGGCGGTTAACGGTTTATTTGGTCATTTTAAAAAGTTTAAAGTCGATTACCGCGTGATCCCGTGGACCACCTTTATTGACTCTGAAGTTGCGCGGGTTGGAGTAAACGAGCAAGAAGCGAAAGAGCAAAACATTGATTATGAAATCACCCGTTTTGAATTTGCAGAGCTTGATAGAGCGATTACCGACAGTGCCACCAAAGGTTTTATTAAAGTGATCACACCCAAAGGTAAAGATAAAATTTTAGGTGTCACCGTTGTTTCTGAACATGCTGGTGATTTAATTGCTGAATTTGTTTTGGCAATGAAACATGGTTTAGGGCTTAATAAAATATTAGGCACTATTCATAGTTACCCAACATGGGCGGAAGGAAATAAATATGCCGCGGGTGAATGGAAACGTGCCCATGCACCCGAAACCGTTTTAAACTGGCTGGAAAAATACCATACTTGGCGTCGAGGTTAATATGGTTAAAGTGCTTGTTACAGGCTTAGGCTTATACTCAAGATCAACATTGCGTTTATCAGCAGGCTTGCTCTTAGGTTTATTGTTATTAAGTACTTCATTTATGACTACGGCAGAAAATATTCATCAGCCGTGGCATAAGTTGCTAAGTGACAACGTGCAAGCGGTTAATCATGGTCATAGTACGGCGGTGAATTATGCGGCGATGCAAACGCAGCGCAGCGAACTTACCGCGTACTTAAAGGTATTAAGTGCAATAACGCCAAGCGAATTTGAGCAGTTCAGCAAAAACGAACAACTGGCTTTTTTAATTAATGCATATAATGCTTGGACCGTTGAGCTGATTTTAACCAAGTATCCTAAACTAACCTCGATTAAAGATTTAGGCAGTTTTTTTAGCTCGCCATGGAGTAAAGAATTTATTCCGTTATTAGGTGAAACACGTAGTTTAGACAATATAGAGCACGACTTAATTCGTGGTGCGGTTGACAAAAAAGGTAAGCCAAAATATAACGACCCACGTATTCATTTTGCGGTAAATTGTGCCAGTATTGGTTGTCCGGCACTGCGGGCAGAAGCTTATACCGGTGAACAATTAGATGCGCAATTACAAGCTCAAGCTAAGCGTTTTTTAGCGGATCGCAGTCGCAATTTTGCCGAGAATAATACTTTGCATTTGTCTGCTATTTTTAAATGGTATGGTGATGATTTTGCAAAAGGTTTTAATAAGGCGACTAGCCTGAATGAGTTTTTATTATTATACCGTGATGCTTTAGCGCTTTCACCGACGCAACAAAAAGCGTTAGCTGAGAATAAAATGAAGATTGAATTTTTAAGCTACAACTGGGACCTAAATGTACAGCATTAAGTTATGCGGTAAAACGGCGCGTTATGGTTTTTACCGGTTCGCGTTTTTCATTTGCACCAGCTTAGCTTGCAATATGGTTGTTGCGGCTGAGCATACTGCTTGGCAAAACATAGAAAATAGCGGTAAAGGACAAGATGTTTATTTTCATGCTTGGGGCGGCGACCCACAAATAAATACTTATATTCAATGGGCTGGCGAGCAGGTTAAACAGCAATATCAAATTAATTTACATCATGTAAAACTGAGCGATACCAGCGAAGCGGTTAGCCGAGTGCTGGCTGAAAAATCAGCCAATAATAATGAGCACGGTAGTGTTGATTTAGTGTGGATCAACGGTGCTAATTTTGCCACCATGGCGCAACACGGCTTATTATTAAAAAACTGGGCTAGCCAATTACCCAATTTTGCTTTGACCGACCCTGATAATAACCCGGCAGTTACCTTAGATTTTGGCATACCAACCCAAGGCATGGAAGCACCATGGGGGCAAGCGTCATTAACCTTTTATTACGACAATCTAGCAACCACCACACCACCACAAACTTTGCAGGAATTATTAGCTTGGAGTAAAAGAAATCCGGGCCGTTTTAGTTACCCCAAACCACCCGATTTTTTAGGTATGAGCTTTTTAAAATATGCCTTGGTTATTTTGCATCAACAAAACCGCGCTGTAGGCCATGCTGGCGAAGCTGCACTTTATGCTCCTGCAACGGCTGAAAATAGCGAGCAAGTGTTAAAACCATTATGGGATTTTTTAGCTGAACTGCAGCCAAACTTGTGGCGTAGAGGTCAACATTTTATGCAAAGTGGTGAAGAAATGCGGCGCTTGGTTGATGATACTGAACTTAGTTTAGCGTTTACTTTTTCGGCGCCGGCGGTACCCGCAGCGGTAAAACGTTATGATCTACCCAGCAGTATTCGCAGTTACGCAATGGCCGATGGTAGTTTAAGTAATACCCACTTTGTCGCTATTCCTTATAATGCTAGTCAGCCTGCCAGTGCACAGTTAGTGGCTAATTTTTTATTAAGCCCAGCGGCGCAAGCCCATAAACAAAAAGCCAGTGTGTGGGGCGATCGCAGTGTCCTTATTTATCAAACCCTTAGTGTAAGTGAGCAAGCGTTATTTAAAACACAAACACCCCATGTCAGTGCTTTACCCGTTACTAGTATTAAACGTACATTAAGTGAACCGCATCCAAGCTGGGTAAATGCAATTATGCTCGGCTGGCAAAAGCGTTTTGGCGTTACTCAATATGACTAAAAGCATGCCAGTTAAAAATACTGAATCATTCCAGCCATCCGTTGATTGGTTTTCACGCATCGTCAGAGTTAGCCCCAAGCTTTTATTGCTGCTGTTAATAATCCCGGTATTGGGCGGTTTAATCGGCGTTTTATTACCTGCTTTTGGCTGGGCGCCGGCACTTAATCAATACAGTATTGGCTTGCAAGGTTTTAATGCTTTATGGCAAACACCTGGCCTTGGACAAATGGTTGTCTTAAGTATTAGCACAGGGTTAATCAGTACCTTGCTCGCTTTTATCATCACCTTAATGATTTTGGCGGCTTTTTTTAATAGTGTCTGGCTTGATAATATTCAACGCTTGCTAAGCCCTATTTTAGTTATCCCTCATGCGGCGGCGGCCATTGCGGTTGGTTTTTTAATTGCGCCATCGGGTATGATCTCACGCTTGTTTTCCCCTTGGTTAAGCGGTTGGGAGTTAGCGCCACAGGGCATTTTTCCTCATGATGCCTATGGTATTAGTATTATTTTAGGCTTAACGTTAAAAGAGTTACCTTTTTTATTGTTAATGGCACTTGGTGTTTTAGCACAACCTGAGCTGGGCAAAAAATTACGTCAGCATCATCAAGTTGCACTTAATTTGGGTTATTGCCCAATGACCGCTTTCTATAAAGTGATATTACCGAGTTTATATCCTTTATTACGTTTACCTATTTTAGCGGTATTGGCGTATGCCAGCGCCAGTGTTGAAATGCCGTTGATTTTAGGCCCTAATACGCCACCAACACTTGCTGTTGCTATTATGCAATGGTTTAACGATGTTGATTTAAACCTGCGTATACAAGCTTCTGCGGGGGCGTTATTACAACTAGTGGTGACTGGATTTTTACTGGTTGTATGGCTGACTGGCGAAAAAACGATAAAGTACTTTTTAAGTGATACGTTAACCAATGGTAAACGAGAATATGGCGGCGCTTTTTGGCAGAAAATAACCGTTATCTTAACCACGTTGGTGCTAAGTTTTATATTATTAGCCTTAATTGGCTTAATAATGTGGTCGCTCGCTGGTTTTTGGCGTTTTCCGGCGGCGCTACCTGAGCAGTTTGTACTGTCGCATTTTCAACGCGCCTTAACACAAATGGCCGAGCCATTATTTAACACTTTGAGCATTGGCATTATTAGCACCATATTGGCGGTAATATTAACTTTATTATGCTTAGAGTCTGAGCAGTTAACGGCTAAAAAACTGTCGCGTTTTACCAGCTTTATTATTTATCTGCCGTTATTAGTACCCAGTATTGCCTTTTTATTTGGTTTGGTATGGCTGGGGCAATTAGTCAACCACCAAAGCGTATTTTTTAATGTGGTTTTAAGTCACTTATTGTTTGTTTTACCTTATGTCTTTTTATCGCTGGCGAGCAGTTATCGGCGTTTAGACCCGCGTTTTTCTTATGTTGCCGCAAGCCTTGGCGCGACGCCATGTAAAGTTTTTATGCAAGTTAAATTACCGCAATTATTTGCGCCTATTTTAATTGCCGTCGCATTAGGATTAGCGATTAGTTTTGGCCAATATTTACCAACCTTACTAGTTGGTGGTGGGCGTATAACAACCATTACTACCGAAGCGGTTACTCTCGCTAATGGCGCAAGTAGGCGTACCAGTGCGGTATATGCCATTATACAAATGGCGTTACCACTGCTTGGTTTTATCCTCGCATGGTTACTGCCAAAATTTATTTATAAAAGTGCGCATCGCTAAAGGTTATTAAATGCAATCATCGTTACACATCAAAAATTTACAATTGTTCCGCCAACATCAATTGTTACTCAGTATAAATGAGCAAGTGAATGGCGGCGAAATATTAACGATTATGGGGCCTTCGGGCAGCGGTAAATCGAGCTTGTTAAATTGTCTAACTGGTACTTTAGCGCCGAGTTTTCAAGCAACCGGTGAAGTATGGCTCAATGGTAATAATGTCACTACATTACCCGCTCATTTACGTAATATCGGCGTGTTATATCAAGACGCGTTATTGTTTTCGCATTTGTCGGTTGCCGGTAATATTGCTTTTGCGATGCCTAAGGGCAATAAAAAATTGCGCCATGAAAAAATAAACGCGGCGCTCGAACAAGTTGGTTTAAGCGGTTTAGCTGACCGCCATCCTGATAATTTATCGGGAGGTCAACAAGCACGAGTTGCTTTATTACGGGTATTATTAAGTGAGCCTAAAGCGATATTACTTGATGAACCTTTTAGTAAACTTGATAGCCAATTACGTGAAGAAACACGGCAGTTAGTTTTTCAACAAATTCGTCAACATCAATTACCCGCCATTATGGTAAGCCATGACCAAAGTGATGCCGATGCCGCCGCGGGTAAAATAGTTACCTTAAGTACACTGAATCGCTAAGATATCAGATAGAGATGTTAAATAAAAATGTTAGATAAATATATTACCCCGGTTATAAAACCGTTATTAACACCCGTTGTGAGGTTATTGCATAAACGTAATGTTAGCCCCGACCAAGTGACCTTTTATGGCTTTTTAGTGGGGCTGTTAGCTTTACCTTTGTTGGCTTTACAGTTGTGGTCTTGGGCACTGGCAGCGATTATTCTTAACCGCATTTTAGATGGCCTTGACGGTGCATTAGCGCGCTACAGTAAACAAAGCTCAAGTGCTGGTGGCTATTTAGATATTACCCTCGATTTTTTATTTTATGCCGCTATTCCACTCGGTTTTGCTTTGGCAGATCCCATACAAAATGGCGTAGCGGCCGCGTTATTGCTCGCCGCCTTTATTGGTACAGGCTCAAGCTTTTTAGCCTTTGCTATTGCGGCAGAAAAATTTAAGTTAGATAAACCACAATTTAAAAACAAAAGTTTTTATTATTTAAACGGCTTAACCGAAGGCACAGAAACCATTGTATTATTTATTGCGTTTTGTTTGTGGCCGCAATATTTTCCCGTGTTAGCAATTATTTTTGCCATCGCCTGTGCGATAACTATTTTTACGCGTATTTATGGCGGCTATCACACCTTAAAAGCGCAAGAACAAAAGCTAAGTGGCAAAGTAGCTGATCACCCCGAAGAGCAAAAACATGACTAACGAAGTATGGTGGCGCCTCGGCTGCTTTTTCACTGTTTTAGTGCTTATGATGTTAGTTGAATGGCAAAAGCCTGCGCGTCAATCGTCTGTTAAAAACAGCCAACGTTGGTCGGCTAATTTTGCCTTAGTGTTTGCTTCGTCACTGCTTGCGCGTTTAACTGTTCCTGTCGGTTTAACCGCGGTAGCTTTGTATCATCAAACACATAATATTGGTTTATTTAATTACTTCACGTTACCCAATTGGCTGACGATTGTCGCCAGTTTATTGTTATTAGATATGTTAATTTATTGGCAGCACCGCTTATTTCATCAAGTGCCAATGTTGTGGCGTTTGCACCGTGTACACCACGCTGATGCCCATGTTGATACCAGCACCGGCTTACGGTTTCACCCGATTGAAATTATTTTAAGCATAGTGATTAAACTGCTAGCGATAAGTATATTGGGGGTACCAGCGATTGCTGTGCTGATTTTTGAAATCACCTTAAATGCCTTAGCTTTATTTAACCACGCTAATATTCGTTTACCAAGCGCGATTGAAAAACCATTACGCTTGGTTTTAATGACACAAATTCTCCACCGTATTCATCACAGCCAAGTGGTCAGTGAAACGAATTCAAACTATGGTTTTAGCGTGATTTGGTGGGATAAATTATTTGGTAGTTATAAAAGTTGTGCGCTAAAAAGTGATGATGAACTTGCACTAGGTTTGACTGAATACCCAGACGCCAAACAAAATGCTTCGTTTTGGCAACTGTTAATCATGCCTTTTAAAAGCGGCTGAATGATAAAAAGTGAATAAAAAGCTGAAGGGAACATACCGCTAGTGTCCATAAGACGGCAAGTGAGTCTTATCTCTTATTTGTTGATAGCGTTTTTTTAGGCTTGTGCATAATTAATATATTCCCTAGCAGCATCAGTAGGGCGCCAATAAATAAGGTTATTTTAAAGCTTTCTGAGTAGAGTGCGACACCAATAATGGCAATGACCGGTAACCTAAAAAAATCCAATGTTACTATGGTGGTAACATCAGCATATTGCATCGCTTTTGCGAGACAAAAGTGAGCCGATAATGCGGTAATGCCTATCATAGTGAGCCATAACCATTGAATACCTATTGGCGTTTGCCAGTTGTGTAAGGCAAAAAACAAGCTAATAGGAAGCTGCAATAAACACATTAAAAAGACTATGGTTAACGGGCTTTCTGTTGATGACAGTGATTTTGTTGAAACATAAGCGATAGCGAAACAAAGCGCTGCCCCTAAGACAATTAGCGAGCCAGAACTAACGATGGCCACGCCCGGCTGTACGATAATAATAACCCCAATCACACCGAGTATAATCGCGATGGATTTTTTTATTGTTAGCTTTTCATTAAGCACGACGCTGGCGATTAATGCCGTCCATAGTGGAGCTGTAAATTCAAGGGCAAAAACTTCAGCCAAAGGCAGTAACCCAATGCCGATAAACCAGCCATATTGACCAATAAAATGAAAAATGTTTCTCACGCCATGCAGGCCAAGTTTACGGCTATAAAATAGCTTGGTATTACCGGTACTGATGATAATAAAAAACATCACAAAGAGGCCAAAAATACTGCGAAATAATAATATTTGAAAAGTATTCATTTGATCGCTTAATTCACGAGCGCCAACAGCCATCAAACAAAATGACGTAATTGCCCCTAACATCCAAATAACAGCTTTAATGGTGAGAATACTCCAAGTTTGTTTCTTATAATGGCTGGTCGCTTTACTTCCATTGTCAAGCATCAGCAATAATACCTTGATAGCCGTTTAATAACATTGTTTGCAGTGGTCAGGGGAAAATTAACACTTAATTACGGGGAATTAACTGACTTTTTTGATAACTTTATTTCATTAACGTTTAGGCCAGCTTAACTTACCAAGATAACACAGCGTGATTTATTTTTTTTCAGCACTCTATATAGCCTTTAATACCGCCTTAAACGGGCGAGGTTTATCTTGTTAATAACTGTTTTTAGCTTTCTTTGGCTTAATAGTGACAATAGATTTTATCATTAAGTTGTATCTTAGCTTCAGTTCTAGCAGACTATTAAATAATTTAAATCATCAATATGTAAAAGTATGGAAACATAAAGATATGGATAATCAATTACCTAAACCTCTTATTATTCTTATTTCCTTGCTGCAAGGGATTTTATTAACACTGTTGTACCAAAGCGTTGAGCATAAAATATGGCCGGGCACTGAGCCTGTTTGGTTAGTATCGTTAGCAACTTTTGCCATTAGTTATCCATTATTAACGTTATTGGCCATTACTAAAACCAATGGGCTCACAAGTGTTAAGTATTTATTGCCATTTACGCTGTTGTTATCGGTATTAGGGGCTTATGTTGGTTTTCAACAAGAACCAACAGCATTTGTTGATAACAGTAGTGTTATTTTTGTTTTTTCTTTTACGGCGCTGATCGCCGCTTTTAAAGCACTAATGTATATTCAGCAATATTTGAGTAATGAAGCGATTAGTTATAGTTCGTTGTTTAAACTGTCTTGGCGAAATTTTATTATTTTTGCCGAATGCTGGTTATTCGTTTTAATCTTTTGGGGAATACTTAATTTAGGTGCAGGGTTATTTGCGGTCTTAGAAATTGATTTTTTTAAAGCGTTATTAAAAAAAGACTGGTTTGTTATTCCTGTATTAACACTCGCGTTTGGTTTTTCCATTATTGTTTTTAGAAATATTATTCATACCGCTGATAATATTTCGACCATATTACAAACCTTAATTAAATTTTTATTACCTGCGCTTACCATTGTTTCTTTAGGATTTTTAGCAACATTACCGTTTACCGGATTAGACACTTTATGGAAAACTGGCAGCGGTAGTTTATTAGTTATGTGGCTTCAGGCGCTAACCTTATTTTTTATTAATACGGTTTATCAATATGCGGCACATGAACGGCCTTATCATCATTTACTTCATCGTTTGATCTTTATCGGTGTTGCTATCTTACCCATCTACAGCATGATTTCTGCTTACGGTCTATGGTTACGAGTTGAGCAATATGGGCTGAGTGTTGATCGCTGTTGGGCGCTATTAATTTGCGTATTATTGGCTTGTTTTTCATTTGGCTATTTATTTGGCATTGTTAAAAAACGCGACGCTTGGCTAACAACGTTAAGCAAAGTGAATATTTCAATGGGCATAGTGGTATTACTGGCGATGCTGTTGGTCAATTCGCCTTTACTTAATTTTCAAAGTATTTCAGCGGCTAGTCAGTTAGCGCGTTTAGATGCTGGTAAAACTTCTTATGCTAAATTTGATTATAAATATTTTGACCGCACTTTAGGACGCCAAGGTTATTTAGCGCTACAAGCCCTTAAACCTAAACTGAAAGTGCATGCGCCAGAGCAAATCGTTATGATTGATAGAATGTATATTAACCATCAAAAAATTGATCGTGAGGCGTTAAGTGTCGAAGACTTTCTTCAGTTTATTGAGTTCTGGCCAAATAAAAGTGAATTTCCTAAAGCATTAATTAGCGCAGTATATAAACGAGAAACAAAGTCGAAATGGTCGACATATCGCGGTAAAAACTACTATTTTATTGCCAAAGATTTAAATGACGACGGCAAAGTAAATTATGTTGTGATTGAAGAAAATAACTCTTCTACTTCAGCGAGTTTATGGTTACTTGATGATGAGCAGCAATGGTCAGCTAAGTATATGCAAACGAGTAATCCAAATAAAAATCATCTAATGAAAGACTTATTATTAACAGATCAAGTTGAAGTAATAAGCCCAACATGGAAAAACTTAAAAGTAGGGGATATAACTTTCAGAGCGCCTATTGAATAATTGCCAGAGGTTAACTCCTAGCTGTGCCACGGATAATGTGCTTGGCTATTTACTTGTTTAACTTTATTTGAAAAATAAGGGTTAAAACCTTAACTAAAAGCCGTTAACGAACGGCTTTTTTTATGGCTACTATTTTTATGAAGTTAATACCCTAATAACGAATTAAATAACTAACTGAATTTATAGCCAATAATAAAATAAGCCATTATTTTAATTTTGATCTTCATGTAAATAATCGTAAAGGTATATCTTATGCATTGATATGATGTTTATGTAAGGGTAGACTCTTAATAAATGTTTTGTTGATAATTTAAACTTTAGGCCTAGCATGCACATATTTAATAGAAATAAACACGATAAACCCTGGTTAAAAAATATCTCAGTTTTGGCGGGTATTAGCTTTTTATCTGCTTGTGTTCAACTGCCTTATACGAGTGGAACTTCAGCGACTGAGACCAGTAATTCTACACAGCAGCGTGAATTTCTGGTCAATAATAACGCGGCAGCTGCTTTTACTGCTGTAGATAAGGCTAGCATTGATGATTCGTTTTTTGTTGCCGCGTTAAAAGATATTAGCTTAGAACAAGCTAACCGCCGTAAATGGGATACGCCCGTCATCGCTGATTTAGACCAAGATGGTTTTTTAGACTTATTGTTAACCGATCACGGCTATAGCATTAAAGTTTATTGGAACAATAAAGGAAAGTTTGGCAAAGGTATCGACATTCATATGGGAGATAACCACGGTATTACCGTTGGTGATTTCGATAATGACGGTCGCCAAGATATATTTGTCGCCCGTGGCGGTGGCTCTGGTGATAACGCGAGAAATACCAAGTTATTTCATGTTGTTGGCCGTAATATTATTGGTGGTGAAGAGTTTTCTGTACCGTTTTTAAATATGCGCGGTCGAACGGTAAAGTTGGTTGACGGCGACAATGACGGTGATTTAGATTTATTAATGTTTGGTTTTCCGCCGGGTGGTAAATCAAAACAAAACCCAAGTTATTTTTATGAAAATACCGGCAATGGTCAAATGGTGCTTGCTAGTGAGTTAATGAAAACTCAAAGAGATGGTCAGAAAATGTTACTGACTGACTTTAACAATGACCATATTCCTGATTTTTTACTGTATGGTGATGGCAAAGTTACCGCTCATCAAGGTAACGGTGATTTTACTTTTAAGGATGTGACTAAAGATTTTTTCGCTTCGCCACTTTTGCATGTTACTAATATTGTTGAAATTGATATTGATAACGACGGCGATCAAGACCTGTACTTTACTCGCGGTAAAGAATTAATTGCGGGCGAAACATTTTTTGACCAAAACACTAACACCTTTGCTTTTTATACTAAACGTGGAAAATTTCAGTTCGCTGACTTATTAGTGGGTGATATTTTAGCATTAAAAAATTATCAGTCATCATGGCCGCATCAAGCTATTTATTTAGGTGAAAGCGGTTATGAATACGAACACACAAGTGAGTATCACAGCGGTCAAGACGTAAAGTTAGTCAGCAGTAATGCGTTAGGTTTTCCAGATAAACTGGATAAAAAAGGCATTTATATTGGTTATATTGGCAATGGTCAATGGCGTATTGCTGGCGATACTTGGTCGCCAACTTCTGGTGTGGTATTAAACGTTGCCGATTATGCTGCTTATTCACATGAAAGGGGTGTTAAAGATATTTTATTAGAAAATGTTAACGGCAAGTATGTTGATAAAACTGACGCGGCGAATTTATCGTTAGTTGCTCATACGGAAGCAGTTACTGCCGGTGATTTTGACAATAATGGCTTTAAAGATTTATTTGTGGTTCAGCGCGGTAATTTAGCAACGACTAATAAACAGCTGTTATTGCTCAATCAAGGTAATGGCCAATTCAAAACTGTTGAACAACATCAGGTTATTTCGCAAGAGTTAGGAGCAACAGGTATTGCAGCTGAAACTTTTGATTATAATAAAGACGGAAAATTAGATCTGATCTATGCCAATGAAAGAGGTGGCTGGCACTTATTTAAAAATACGTTAGCAGCTTCGAAAGATAATAATTTTATCAAAATTAATGTTGGTAGCTCGCCTGCAAAGCAAGTGTCAGCATTAGGAGCCGTAGTTACTGTTCAGGCCTGTCAGCAAACTTATAAAACAAGAGTGGGTAGCTCAGCGGCAAAATACTCGCAAAGCTTTGATAATCAAATTCATGTCGGGTTAGGTAGTTGTAAAACAATCAAGCAAGTGAATGTGCGCTGGAGTAGTGGTGAAAGCAGCACCAATAATAATGTAGGAATTAATAAAATAACTAAAATTGGTCAACATCTAAAAGACTAAAAAAGTGGTTGTTAGCACTTTGTTAGTTGCTAACTTTATTTGAAAACTATAACCCGCCGTGATGGTTTTACTATCGCGGCGTTTTTATCTCTTTTTAAAACTGTTTCATCATCCTCGCTAAATAATACATCAACAATTGATTTTTCTATATTATCTATTGCTAATTCTTTTAATATCTCATCAGCATGATTATGCTTAAATCTCCCGATAATCCTGTAAATATTAGCTTTATCGCTGAAAAACCAACTTTAATGTCTTTAAGTGTATTAACTGCGTAGCGTAATTATTTATTACATTTACTGAACTGAGTTATTTTATTGTAAATTTTATCAAGCAAAAACTCGCTAATGTTATTCGCTTTATCATTGTAAATACTTAATGAATGATATTTCATATGTTAATTCTTTATTTCTCTGGTGGTTTTTGTGGCGATTAATTGGTAAGTTTTTTTGTGTTTATTTTATTGATTTATGTTTTTTAAATTTTATTTTGGTAATGTATTTTGGTAATTGTATTGGTGATTTTCTGTGGTTTTGTATGTAACCAATTGTGGCAATGTTTTATGTTTTGTTGTATTAATAGCCTTAACGCACTTTAGCGCTATTTTGACCATGTGATAAAGGATAATAAATGAAAAGTAAAAAACTACTATTGATTAGTTCTATCAGCTTATTGTTAGCTGCAGCGCCGGTTTTCGCAGGCGAAAATACTGTCGGCAGTTCGCTTAATAAAAAATTTAGTTTGCCGTTAGCGCAAATACCAGCACAAGCAATGGCGACTGTGTTAAAAGCGCGAAAGGGCTTTGTTGCTAAAGAAGCAGAAAAAGAATTAAAACACGGCAATGAATATATCGACATTGAAGGCATTGATGCCAATGGTCAAGAAATCGAATTCGATATGTTAATGATTGATGGCGTGTGGACCATTGTTGAAATTCAGCGAGATCTTGAGCTCTCACAATGTCCGACCAAGGTTGTTGCTGCATTATCAGCGATAAAGCCTGCTATTACCGCTAAGCGCATTATTGAAAGTGAGCAAAGTGATGGTGTGGTTATCTATGAGTTTTATACGGTTGACGGCGATGGCAGCGAGAAAAAATACGAAGTGAAATATAACAATGATGTTGCCGAATTATTAACCAAAGAATGGCGTCATTAATTGTTCGTTATTCTCAGCTATTATTAATAAGTTTGCTGGTAGCAAGTTAGTGTTATTTTATTGGCGTTATCCGATTATATTTTAGCGCTTAATTAACGACTTATGTGCAAAGGTTAAAGATTTTGAGATAAAAAAAGAGCAGCTATTAAGCTGCTCTTTTTGTTTAATAAAGTAAGATTATTGTTTTACTTTATTAACGGTTTTTACCAAAAGAGAATGTATAAACCGATAGTCATTAAAATAACAAAACCGCCAAACATTTTAACAGACTTAGAAGACTCTAAGTTAATGTCATGATTAACAGGCATTTCAACCGGCTTATCTAATGGCTTAACTAATGTCGCAATTGCACAGTAAGACATAATGATAATAAAACACATTGCCATACGATCTAAGAATGCAATTTCATCTGAGAACCATAATCCGGCATCAACGATCATCTCGCCAAATACCCATTTGATTGAACCATATAGGAATATGTTCAATAAGATACACTGCCAGCCTAAGAAGCGTGGTGCACGAGGTACTAACATACCAAAAACAAAGATAGCGATAATACCAGAGCTAATAAAACCTTGGAATTCTTGGATGAAGGTGAATATACCACCAAAACCAGGGTGAGCTAGTGTCGGAGCGATACATGCTGAAATAAGTACAAAGATAAGTACAAATGCACGACCAACTTTAGGTAATGATGAGTCTGGTGTGTTTGGCTTAACTTTTTTGTATAAATCCATGGTAGCAATTGTTGATGCTGAATTTAACATTGAAGCTAATGAACTTACGATAGCACCAAATATAGCCGCTAAAATAAACCAAGAAACCCAAGGGTAAGGCTTGATTAAGTTTTTCAATAACACTGGGAAAGCGCCATCAAAATCATAACCGCCGCCTGCTACTGCTAATTGTTCGTAGTATAAGTTAAACGCTAAAATACCTGGAATAACCACAACGAAAGGAATTAATAGTTTTAAGAATGCAGCAAAAACGATACCTTTCTGGCCTTCAGCCAAAGATTTAGAACCTAATGCCCGTTGAATAATGTACTGGTTTAAACCCCAATAGAAAAAGTTTGGTAACCATAAACCAATGACTAGTGCTGACCATGGGATCTCAGCGTCGTCAAGAGGGCGGATCATGTGTAGCTTTCCGCCTTCTGCTGCGGTACCTGCATTTAGTAACTGGAATCGTTCCCAGCTGCCAGCATTGGCTAATTGATCAACCGTTACTTCTTTAAGCGTTGCAGTTTTAACGAGTGAAGCAGGGTCTGCCATTGCAAGTGCATCAAAGGCTAAATATGCAACAATACCACCACCGATAATAAGTGCTGCGCCCCAAACTAAATCGGTCCATACACAGGCTTTTAAACCACCAATGAATACATAACCCGCTGATAATAAAGCAATTAACCAACAAGAAGCAGTTAAGTTACCTAAAATAAATACATCAGGATAATAACCTGAAATTACTTTTGCGCCTGAATAAATAACCGCTGCCGTTGGTACACCCACTAAAATTACAAGCGTGGCTATTGCCATTATAATTCGAGAGCTGCTGCCATAGCGATACTCTAAAAATTCAGGAACCGTATAAATCCCTGCTTTTAAAAAGCGTGGTAAAAATACAAAAGCAACAATAACTAAGGTAATCGCCGCCATCCATTCATAAGAGGCGATAGCCATACCAAGCCAGTCAGCTGCTTTACCTGACATACCAACAAATTGCTCTGTTGAGATGTTAGCGGCAATTAATGAAAAACCGACTAAATACCAAGTTAGACCTCTTCCTGCTAAGAAGTAAGAGCTACTAGATTGATTTTCAATATCATCCTTTTCACCGGCTCTACTTTTCCATATACCCATACCAATAACACTGGTAACGGCTATGACAAAGAGCGTAATTTCAATATAATTCATTTTATTATGTATCTCATTGCTATTAATTTTTATTAACTAGAAAGTTAACTTAACGTAAATGGTGCTCATACTTTTATTGTTTAATTTTATTTTAGTGATAATCAAAGGCATGAATTTACTCGCAGAACTTTCGCCTTTATTTTTATAATTATCGCTAAATAATGCTGAGCACATTAAAAATCGAGTAAATTTCCGCTCTAAGCTACCATATAGAAAGACCTTAAACAATGTATTTGTATGTAAACCTAGCCGTTTAAATGTAAATTATCATACGGTTGTTATCGTTACATGTAATGCCAATCAGAGGATAAACAACGCGCTTTAAGCAAGCTAAATACTTTAATTTTTCAACGATTGTATGTATGATCACGCACAAATTAAGCGCTTATAAATAACATGTTTATAAATGACATGTTTTCGGGTAAGTTTTCTATACTTATTGTCTTATGTAGTAACACTTGTTCGGTAGTTGGTAATAAATATCAAGCGTATAAAACTTAACTGCTTTTCATTTTTAGGAGAAATACATTGTCGATGTTAGTGATCGGTGAATGCATGATGGAGCTTCGCAACCAATCTGCAACTAGCTTAGCAAAGTCTTTTGCTGGCGATACTTATAATGCTGCCGTATATGCAAAGCGTTATGCACCATCAACGGAAATTAAATATTTAAGTGCCGTTGGTGAAGATTTTTTCAGTTATGAAATGATCGCGGCTTGGCAAAGTGAAGGTCTTTCAACAGAATTTATTGCTACCTCTGCAGATTTACCGATTGGTGTTTATGCTATTAACACGGATCAACATGGTGAGCGCAGCTTTACTTATTGGCGTAAAGGCTCTGCAGCGAGTCAAATGATGTCATTAATTGATACGGATCTTATATTATCGAAAGCTGATGAAATAGAGACGGTTTATTTTAGCGGTATTACCTTGGCTATTTTGTCTGAGGCAGATAAAGGTGCGTTAATCGCTTTTATTGAATCGCTAAAAGCAAAGGGTGCTAAAATCGCTTTTGATCCTAACTACCGACCTAAAATGTGGGACTCGAAAGAGCATGCTATTGCGTGGGCTGAAAAAGCATACAGTATCTCAGATATTGTTTTCCCAGGGTTGGAAGATCATCAAGATATGTTTGATCAGCAAGATAAAGAAGCGATCATCAAATTCTTCGAACAATATTCAGCTTCTGAAATTATTGTTAAATGTGGTAAAGACGGCGTGTATACTTATGGCACTGAAGGTGAGTCTCACTTACCATTTACTCCTGCGCCAAAGCAAATAGACTCTACTGCAGCAGGTGACTCTTTTGCTGGTACTTACTTAGGTGCACGTAGTGTTGGAAAGTCTGTTGCTGATTCAGTTGTAGTGGCTGCCGAAGTTGCCAGAATCGTTGTGCAGCATCCAGGTGGTATTATCGATAAATCACTTTTATAAACAGTGTTTTTATTTCGTTAAAGAAGTTTTCATTTAAAAAGCCTTGTTATCAATTAGATAACAAGGCTTTTTTGTTATTGGTACGGTTAAAAAGAATACTTTTTGATTAAGCTTTCACTTTTATCATTTTCTTAAAACTCACCAGAGCGACAATTAACAACACCATTGGATAAAAAGCATAAATAACAATGTCAATTGGCGATATTTTCATGGTGGCGCCCAGTAACAAAGCTTGTGCGCCATAGGGGATTAAACCTTGGTTTATACAAGCGAATATATCTAATAAACTGGCGGATTGAGCCGGTGTTAAGTTGCCGTCAGTGGCTAAGTTCTTCGCGGTTTCACCGGTAACAATAATAGCGACGGTATTGTTGGCTGTAAAAAAGTTAGCACAAAATGCTAAGCCACTGATCCCCATGCCAGCAGCTAAGGTTGGATTATTACGACTAAGCTTGTAAGTTAACTTTTCAATACTTAAAGTTAAAGCGGCTAGGCCGCCTTGGCGTTTTATTAATTCACTTAATCCGCCAATAAATAAAGCTAAAATGAAGATGTCTTGCATCGCGGCAAAACCCTTGTTGATATCGGTAACAAGGGCGGAAAGCTGATAATCCACTTGTATAAAGCCAATCGCGGCCGAGGTAATAATACCAATCACTAAGACTAGAAAAACATTCACCCCAACTAACGCCAACAATAAAATTAATAAATAAGGGAAGAGACCAAAAACTGAAATGTTAGTAACAACCGGCGCTGAGATTGGCTGTGCTAAACAAGTAAAAATAACAAGGCAAATAATGGCTGCAGGCATCGCGATTTTGAAGTTGGCTCGAAATTTATCTTTCATTTGCGCGCCCTGACTTCGAGTTGAAGCAATGGTCGTATCAGATATAATTGATAAATTATCACCAAAAGTGGCGCCTGACATGATCACACCGGCGACTAACCCGGCATTTAAATCAGCCGCTTCGACAAAGCCTAAGGCGATAGGAGCAACAGCCGCAATTGTCCCCATCGAGGTTCCCATTGCGGTGGCTAAAAAGGCTGAGACTAAAAATAACCCAGGCAGAATCAAATAATCTGGAAATACGGCTAAACCAAGTTGCACACTGGCATCAACACTGCCGGTTGCTTTTGCAACCACCGCAAAGGCACCAGCGAGTAAATAGATAACGCCCATGGTGATAATGTTTTCGTGTCCGGCACCTTGGATAAAATGGCTGATTTTTTTATCTAATGAATCTTTGCCCATATAAAGCGCTAAGAAAATAGCCGGAATTATCGCAATACTGGCTGGCAATTGATAAAAAGCATAATCAACACCTTGTAAGGTGAGCAAGATACCTGTGCCTAAAAATAGCAGCAAAAATAAGGCAAACGGCAACAGCGCTGATATTTTGGGGCTAACAGTTGTGGTCATTACAGTCTAATGTTGTCAGTGGTTTATCAATAAATTGTGCTTGTTTATCGTCAGTAAATCAATGCTTTTACTGCTCGCGCTAGCCATCATTTGTGTTACTGCGGGGTCAGTACTTTATTATTGTTAAGCGACGAAGAAAATGCCTGCTTGATTAATTGAAATTATCAGATAATTAATTACTATTTTTTTAATGCTAACCCCTACAGACTATTCTTTGATTGTGCTAAACTTTCGCGCGAAATTTTACAACGAAGAATAGAGCATGTCTGAGAACAAATTTGAATCTACAGAACAACGCGTAAGCTATGGTGTTGGCCGTCAATTAGGCGATCAATTACGTAACAATCCTTTTAAAGAATTTGACGTAACTGCTGTGCAAGCAGGTCTTGCTGATGCATTAACTGGTGCTGATAGCCAAGTTGATGAGCAAGCGTTAAACGAAGCTTTTGCGATTATTTCTAAAAAATTACAAGAGTTAGAGCAAGCAGCGGCAAAAGAAAAGTCAGCTGAAGGCGAAGCATTTTTAGTAGAAAATGCAAAACGTGATGAAGTTACTGTTACTGAATCAGGTTTACAAATTGAAATTTTAGCTGCCGGTGAAGGTGAAAAACCTACTGCTGCTAGCACAGTTCGTACTCATTACCACGGTACTTTCATTAACGGTGACGTTTTTGATAGTTCATATGATCGCGGTCAACCAGCTGAATTTCCAGTTGGCGGCGTTATCGCAGGTTGGACTGAAGCATTACAATTAATGCCAGTTGGTGCTAAGTATCGTTTATACGTTCCGTATAACCTTGCTTACGGAGAGCGTGGCTCACAAGGTGCTATCCCACCTTATTCAACATTAGTATTTGATGTTGAATTATTAGATATTTTATAATATCTCGATTAAGCCGGGTTTCCCGGCTTTTTTATAAGTGTAATTTACGAGTGCCAGTGAGGTTGTGAAATTATGATAACGTCAGAGCAATTAAGCGTATTTTTCCAGCATTATGTTTCAGCTTTTACGCAGCAGAAAATCGACACGCTAGGCGACTTTTATCACTTACCTTGCACCTTAAGTTCACCCGACAATTTAGTGTTAATAAACAATCATCAGCAGCTAGTCGACACATTAACGGCAGCATGTACTCAATTAAATCAAGCGGACATTAGCGGATTAAAGTTACTTAATGCTTGTTATCAACCAATCAATACAGATTTATATCTTGTTAATATTGGTTGGCAGTTTTTGACCGAAGACAAGGCGGTTTATACTGAATTTTGTGCGATTTATTATCTCGCTGTTATTGATCAAAAATTGAAAATTATAAATATTAATTCGCAAGAACTATCACATTCGCTAGACTTGCCGAATACCCTAACGTTAAAAAGATAAAGAGAATTTAAATGACAATTAAAGTTGCTATTTTAGGTTGTAGTGGTCGCATGGGCCGCAATTTAATTAAAGCCGCCGTAGAAAATGAAGCTCTGTCACTGGTTGGCGGAACTGTTAGAGCGTCTTCTTCATTTGCTAATTTTGACTTAGGTGAATTAGCCGGTACCGGTCATTTAGGTATTAACACTTCAACAACAATTGATGCCTTGAGCGAAGCTGATGTGTTAATTGACTTCACCTCGATTGAAGCAACATTAGAAAACATTAAATGGTGTCAGCAACATCAAAAAGCGATTGTGATTGGCACAACCGGTTTTGATGACAGCCAAGTTGAAACCATTAAAGCTGCCGGGCAAAATACCCCGATAGTATTAGCGCCTAACACCAGTGTTGGTGTGAACTTATTATTTAAATTAGTCGAGATGACCGCAAAAGCGATTGGCGACTATACTGATATCGAAATTTTAGAAGCGCATCATCGTTTTAAGAAAGATGCACCTTCAGGTACCGCAGTGAAAATTGGCCAAGTTATTGCTGATACGTTAGACCGAGATCTGTCTAAATGTGCGGTTTATGGCCGTGAAGGCATTACTGGCGAACGCGATCGTGAAACCATAGGTTTTGCGACAGTTCGCGCCGGCGACATCATTGGTGAGCATACCGCCTTATTTGCTGATTTAGGTGAACGCATTGAAATCACTCATAAAGCGACGTCTCGTATGACGTTTGCTCTAGGGGCGATGCGTGCAGCGCTGTGGTTATCTAAAGCGCCGGCAGGTTATTATGATATGCAAGATGTGCTAGGTTTAAAATAAAATTATATTCAAAGAATAATGCGAAGCTGCTGTTATTTATCAGGTGTTTCACATAGATAACACTTACTTTTAGGTGTTTAAGTTGATTTTTCATTTAAACACTGAGTTTTTACATTTATTACTAGACGAAAGAGAGCTACAAGCGTAAAATAAGTGGATTTTGTCAAAAATTTACCTTTCAAGATGAATTGGGTAGTGTTTTTGGCATTTTTTGTGCGTATCGCTTTTGTAGTTAATGATGAAGTTCTTAGTTGTTTTATCATTAATATTTTTTCTTCTTTATGGAGGTTACATTGACTAAATCTGCAATTTTAGTGCTTGAAGACGGCACTGTATTTAAAGGCACCGCTATTGGTGCAGAAGGGGCGGCTGTTGGTGAAGTTGTATTCAACACATCAATGACGGGCTACCAAGAGATTTTGACCGATCCCTCATATGCAGAACAAATCGTTACGCTAACTTATCCTCATATTGGTAATACGGGTACGAACAGTGAAGATGAAGAGTCTGGCGCTATTGTAGCGAAAGGGCTGGTTATTCGTGATTTACCTCTACTAGCAAGTAACTTCCGCAGCGAGCAAAGCTTAAGTGAATATCTTCAAGCGAATAATATTCTTGGTATTGCTGATATCGACACCCGTAAATTAACACGTATTTTACGTGAAAAGGGTGCGCAAAACGGCTGTATCGTTGCCGGTGACTTAACCGAAGAAAGTGTTGAGCAAGCATTAGCTAAAGCCAAAGCTTTCCCTGGTTTAAAAGGCATGGATTTAGCGAAAGTAGTTTCTACTAAAGAACAATATCAGTGGAATGAAGGTAGCTGGGAATTAGGCAAAGGCTTTGTCACGCCAAGCGAGAAACCTTTCCATGTTGTTGCCTATGACTTTGGTGCTAAACGTAATATTTTACGCATGTTAGCTGACCGTGGTTGTAAATTAACTGTGGTACCGGCACAAACTTCTGCGGCTGATGTGTTAGCAATGCAGCCAGATGGTGTATTTTTATCGAATGGCCCTGGTGATCCAGAACCATGTACTTATGCGATTGACGCCATTAAAGAAATTTTAACAACAGAGATCCCAGTATTTGGTATCTGTTTAGGTCATCAATTATTAGGTTTAGCCAGTGGAGCTAAAACCGTTAAAATGAAATTTGGTCATCACGGTGGCAACCACCCAGTGAAAGATTTCAATCGTGATGTCGTAATGATTACTGCGCAAAACCATGGTTTTGCCATTGATGAAGATAATATTCCTGACAATATTACGATTACTCACAAATCATTATTCGACGGTACTATTCAAGGTATTCATCGTACAGATAAACCAGCATTTAGTTTCCAAGGTCATCCAGAAGCAAGTCCAGGTCCGCATGATGCAGCACCGTTATTTGATCACTTTATTGACCTTATTGTTGCAAGTAAACAAGCAGCTAAAGCTTAAGCCCTTAATCAAGATAGACAGAGAGAGAATTTAGAAAATGGCAAAACGTACTGATTTAAAAAGTATCTTGATCTTAGGCGCTGGCCCAATTGTTATTGGCCAAGCCTGTGAGTTTGATTATTCAGGCGCACAAGCATGTAAAGCGTTACGTGAAGAAGGTTATCGAGTTATTTTAGTTAACTCTAACCCTGCAACGATAATGACAGATCCAGAAATGGCCGATGCCACTTACATTGAACCAATTCATTGGGAAGTTGTTCGTAAAATTATTGAAAAAGAACGTCCTTGTGCGGTATTACCGACAATGGGCGGTCAAACTGCCTTAAATTGTGCTTTAGAATTAGAAGCTAAAGGTGTTTTAGCTGAATTCGGCGTAGAAATGATTGGCGCAACGGCTGATGCTATCGACAAAGCTGAAAACCGTGAACGCTTCGATAAAGCAATGAAAAATATTGGCCTAGAATGTCCACGCGCTGAAATAGTCCATACGATTGAAGAAGCGCATGACACCTCTACGCGTATTGGCTTTCCATGTATCATTCGTCCATCATTCACTATGGGTGGTACCGGTGGTGGTATCGCTTATAACCGCGAAGAATTTGATGAAATTTGTACCCGTGGTTTAGATCTTTCACCAACATCAGAATTATTGATTGATGAATCATTAATTGGTTGGAAAGAATATGAAATGGAAGTGGTTCGCGACAAAAATGACAACTGTATCATTATTTGTTCGATTGAAAACTTTGACCCTATGGGTATTCATACCGGTGATTCAATCACAGTTGCACCTGCGCAAACATTAACGGATAAAGAATACCAAATCATGCGTAACGCATCGATTGCGGTCTTACGTGAAATTGGTGTTGAAACCGGTGGTTCAAACGTACAATTTGGTATTTGTCCTAATACTGGCCGTATGGTTATCATCGAGATGAACCCACGTGTATCACGTTCATCAGCATTAGCGTCAAAAGCAACGGGTTTCCCAATTGCTAAAATCGCGGCAAAACTTGCTGTTGGATATACGCTTGACGAATTACAAAATGATATTACTGGCGGTAAAACACCAGCATCATTTGAACCAACAATTGATTATGTTGTTACTAAAATTCCACGTTTTAACTTTGAAAAATTTGCCGGTTCAGAAGACCGTTTAACGACGCAAATGAAATCAGTGGGTGAAGTAATGGCCATTGGCCGTAACCAACAAGAATCATTGCAAAAAGCATTACGCGGCTTAGAAGTTGGCGTAAGTGGTTTTGATCCTATCGTTGATGTCACTAAAAAAGGCGCAAAAACGAAAATAATGCATGAGCTACAAGAAGCTGGTGCTGATCGTATTTGGTATATTGCCGACGCTTTCCGTTTAGGTTTAACCATTGAAGATATTTTCAAAGCAACGAATATTGATCGCTGGTTCTTAATACAAATTGAAGATTTAATTCTTGAAGAGAAAAAAATCGCTGAAGGCGGCATGAAGTCGTTAACACCTGAATATTTACGTCAATTAAAACGTAAAGGTTTTGCTGATTTACGTCTTGCTGACGTAATTGGTGTTAATGAGTCTGAAATTCGTAAAAAGCGTGAAAAAGCGAAAATTTTCCCTGTTTATAAACGCGTTGATACTTGTGCTGCTGAATTTAGCTCTGACACGGCTTACATGTATTCTACCTATGATGAAGAGTGTGAAGCTAATCCAACAGATAATGACAAAATCATGATCTTAGGTGGTGGCCCGAACCGAATTGGTCAAGGTATTGAATTTGATTATTGTTGTGTTCACGCGGCATTAGCTTTACGTGAAGACGGTTATGAAACCATTATGGTTAACTGTAACCCTGAAACGGTTTCAACGGATTACGACACCTCTGATCGTTTATACTTTGAATCAATCACTTTTGAAGATGTGTTAGAAATCGTTCGCATTGAGAAGCCCGTAGGCGTTATCGTGCAATATGGTGGCCAAACACCACTTAAACTAGCGCGTGCTTTAGAAGCTGCTGGTGTACCAATTATTGGTACTTCGCCAGATGCCATTGACCGCGCCGAAGACAGAGAACGTTTCCAACAAGCGGTTGACCGTTTAGGTTTATTACAACCAGAAAACGCAACGGTAACGTCAATAGAAGAAGCAATGGCGAAAGCGGAAGCGATTGGCTTCCCATTAGTTGTTCGTCCATCTTATGTTCTTGGTGGTCGTGCAATGGAAATTGTTTACGACTTAGAAGATTTACGTCGTTATATGACCGAAGCGGTAAGTGTATCTAACGACTCACCAGTATTACTTGATCACTTCCTTGATGATGCGATTGAAGTTGATATTGATGTTTTATGTGACGGCACTGACGTAGTTATCGGCGGTATTATGCAACACATTGAGCAAGCCGGTGTTCACTCAGGTGACTCAGCATGTTCATTACCAGCGTACAGCTTAAGTCAAGAAGTTCAAGATGTGATGCGCAAGCAAGTAACCGACCTAGCTTTTGAATTAGGTGTTGTTGGCTTAATGAATACGCAAATGGCGGTTAAAGACAATGAGGTTTATTTAATTGAAGTTAATCCTCGTGCTGCCCGTACTGTGCCATTTGTTTCTAAAGCAACCGGTGTACAGTTAGCTAAAATTGGCGCGCAAGTAATGGCGGGTAAAACGTTGAAAGAATTAGGCATAACTAAAGAAGTTATTCCTCCTTATTTCTCAGTGAAAGAAGTGGTAATTCCATTCAACAAATTCCATGGTAGTGATCCGTTAGTTGGCCCAGAAATGCGTTCAACAGGTGAAGTAATGGGCGTTGGTGATACGTTTGAAGAAGCCTTTGCTAAAGCAAACTTAGGTGCCGGTGTTTCAGTACCTAAATCAGGCCGTGCATTAATCTCTGTCCGTAACAGTGACAAAGGCCGTGTGCTTGATTTAGCCAAACAAATGGTTGCATTAGGCTACCAATTAGATGCTACCCACGGTACTGAAATTATCTTACGTGAAGCGGGTGTTCCGGTTCGCCGAGTAAATAAAGTACAAGAAGGTCGTCCTCATATTCTTGATAATATTAAGAATGGTGAATACAGCTACATCATCAATACTACAGAAGGTCGTAAAGCAATTGAAGACTCGAAAGTATTGCGTGGTGGTGCACTTCGCTATAAAGTAGCTTACACAACAACGTTGAATGCAGCATTTGCTGCGGCACAATCGCATTCAGCTGATGATAGAAATACAGTAACGTCTATTCAAGAATTGCATAAACGTTGTTAATTATTTGCAAGTTACTACTTGCGATATCATCTAATTAATTTAATTAAGTGGTTTTTTCTTTTGAAGAAACCACTTTTTAATTATTATCTGCTTTAAAATTTATCGTCACCAGATTATAAAATTAAGCAAAAGATAAAAATTAAAGCTAATAAGCATATTATAAGAAGAAATATATGACAAAATACCCAATGACACTTCTTGGTGCTAAACAGCTACAAGAAGAGCTTAAGTTTTTAAAAACAGAAAAACGTCCACGTATAGTAAAAGATATTGCTACCGCTCGTGAACATGGTGATTTAAAAGAAAATGCTGAATACCATGCAGCTAAAGAAGAGCAAGGTTTTTGTGAAGGGCGTATTCAAGATATTGAAGGTCGCCTTTGTAATGCGCAAATTATCGACGTTAGTAAAATCACCAATACCGGTAAAGTTATTTTTGGTGTGACAGTTACCTTATTAAATCTAGATACTGACGTTGAAGTTAAGTATCAAATTGTCGGAGATGATGAGGCTGACTTTAAAACAGGTCGTATCTCATTAAATTCACCAATTGCTAGAGGCTTGATTGGTAAAGAAGTCGACACAGAAATTGAAATCACGACACCAGGTGGTGTTGTTGAATATGAAATTATTGCGGTTGAACATATCTAAAGTAAAAAATAGTAGCAATGAATCAAGCCAGTAAATTTAAAATTACTGGCTTTTTTTATGGCGTCTAAGAATAGCTAAGTGGAGTCGTATTATACCAATCCATCTAAAGAAGTGACCACTTAGAACGACATAAGGGAGATGAGAAAAAGCAAAATATGTTTATATATATAGTCATCCTATATTAAATAAATTTTGTGCCTTTATCATGATGCCTTTAAGCTTTAAAATTCTCGCTAAGCGATCACTTTCTTAGACGCAATGGTATAATATTAATCTACATAACTTAATGATCGCACTTATTGCTATTATTACGTGATAAACGACCATCGTTTTAGGTTAAATAACTTAGCGCTTATAATCATGTATTGGCTGTTAGCTCTTTTCTGGCAATGGCTGTTATCAAATTACTGACTCTAAGTAATAAGCCTCTAATCGATTTGTTCTGTGCGTGTAAGCCTTCGACAAGGGAAGTACAGCTATCAACTAATGCGTCACTGTATGCAAACCCTATTAGTGCTACTATCTTAACCATGCAGCTTTCATCTAGTACTTTGCTCGCTTCGTCTTGCTGCTCATAAACACTATTTACCAGTTCGATTGTACTTACTAGTTTTTCCATTTTGGGATTAAGTCGAAGCAATGCTTCCGCGCGTTTGCTGGCAGCTCTTTCAACGGTTTCTTTACTGACCACTATTGGACGTTGTGGCTTTTTACGAGCCCGAACTGATTTTCTTTTAGCGGCTTTACGCTCTATTGATTCATCGTAAGTGAACTCGCCATCAACATACTGGCTGATGTTAGTGACACTTAATCGCTCAGCCATGATCGCGGCAGATTTAGAGGTTTTACGGGTAAAGTCTCGATAATCTTCAGCAAAGCCATGGGTTGAGATACATTGAGCTAAATCCAGTATTAATGCATCTTTTTTGCCCTTTGACGCGCGTAAACAGCGGCCAATAATTTGTAAATATAATCTTAATATTTTAGTCGGCCGCGCTAACACCACACAATCAGTTGCTGGGTCATCAAAGCCGATGGTGAGCATCGACATGTTGATGATTAAACTAACTTCGTTTGATTTATACCGGCGAATACTTTCATCATTATCTTCAACTGAGCGCTGTGAGTGAACTCGTTCATGTTTTACTCCCTGTAAATGAAACGCTTCAGATAATGACTCGACATGATTAATAGAGTTCGCAAACAACATCACTTTTCGGCCTTTAGAAAGTGCATGTTCAACAGTTTGCTCTGCTACCAGTGAGCAATGTTCAAGTAAGATAAGATCTAACCCTGAGACACTATAATCGCCGTGATACATTTTAACCGCGCTGTAATCTATTTCTTGCGTTAGGCTTGGTACCTTGTAAATAGGTTTGGCTAATTCACCGATCTCAATGAGATTTTTTGTCGTGGTTTCTTCAATTAATTTCATCGACGAGTCAATATAGACACCTAATCTATCAATCGGGGTTGCCGTTAGGCCGATAATTAAATCAGGTGCTAATTCTTCTCGCATCGCAATATAAACGCCGCCCATACAGCCGACATGATATTCATCGCGTAGCAGTACATCACATTGAATATTAAGGTGTTTTCTTCGGCCAAATGATTGTTCCATCACTAAGGTAACATCACCGCCGGGAACATATTTATAGCCTGATTTGACCACACTGACCGTTAAGCCATTAATCGTTAGGGTGTGTAATAGTTGAGGAACTAATGCGGCATTACGTAAACTTACCACCACTTTTTTGTCAGCCATCGCTTGGCATAGTTTGAGTATACAGATACTTTTACCGCCTCCCGTAGGAAGGGCGATAATAGAATTCTTGCCGGCTTCAATTGCTTTACGGACACTGTTAACTTGATAATCTTTTTCTAATATCTGCATGCCGTACTACTTTTGGCTTGGTTTTAGTGTTGGGCTGGTAAAATCATTATTTCTACGTTCAGTATTGCTGATAATTCATACCTTCTAGCATAAGTGTTATATCTTGAGTTGCGCGGGCTAAACGACTTTTGTTTTACAGTACAAATTTGTCGAAACGCGAACATCTATAAAACTTATGTTACCAAGGAGCTGAATACTTAGCTAATTTAATACGAGGCAATTAACTCGAAATTCGATGTTACTTGATAAAATTAAGGCTAATTGAATGGGATTAGTACAGTGTAGGCTTCAACTTTGATTTTTCGAGACAACAAGCGTGATATTAAAACGAGCTTAGAGAAAAATATAAGCAAATTTCATAACCATAAGCCAGAGTACAATGCTTGAAAGAAAATAACTGTAAAAACGTGCCATCACATGATTAAACGTACAATGAATGACGCTATGAATAATACGTAATAAAACATAAGACCAAGCTAAATAGACAAAGATCACATCGGTATTATTAGTGATAATTATTAAAATACAAACAAGATAAAAAAGTACGGGCGCTTCGAATAAATTTTTAAAGTTATTTGATGGCTGATTGATATGGTTTGGCAATATCGCATGACATTGCTCAGGAGATGCTAATTTTTGTGCGTTAATCTTATTTTTAAGCGTGTAACTTATACGAAGATAATACATGTAACCACACACCAACATGGTTAACAACATAAGTACAATAATTGGTTGGATTAATAAATTAGACATAGTGGCATTTAATCGTTTAATTATTGTAACTTAACATGTTTAGTAAGCTAAATAACCTGATTCGGTTTAAGCTATTGTACTCAATAATGCTATTTTAGCGCCTATCAGCGTTGCCTGTATGGATGCAAGTACTTGGTTTTTATCGGGAATAACAAAACCGTGTTTTTCCTACTAATAGATAATTGGACTCCCCCACATCCGAAAATGTGGGTAATATAAAAGTTCTCACA
>JBPOFN010000044.1:0-32300 GCA_051251725.1 Thalassotalea sp.
AATTTTAGCCAACAATTTTCACCTCTTAACGAGGTGTTATGTTTTCAAGGAGAATTTATGATTTATTCAACCACTGATACTATTCCAGGTAGAGGAATTACTGAGATAGTGGGTGTTGTTACAGGGAATGTAGTTCAAGCTAAACATATTGGTCGAGATTTTATGGCCGGCTTAAAGGGGATTGTCGGGGGTGAAATCCATGGTTATACCGAAATGTTAACTGAAGCTCGGGATATAGCAATCCAACGTTTAGTCGCAAATGCTAGTGAAAAAGGAGCCGATGCTGTCGTTGGGATACGTTTTACGACAAGTGCCATAATGGACGGTTCATCTGAAATAATGGTTTTTGGAACCGCGGTTAAATTAAAAACTGAGTAAGTTACCCAAACGAACAAATAACAGTTGGTAGTGGCTCGTACCTCGCACATATAGCCAAGCATAATTTTCGCGTTATATTTTTATAATCAATCACGGATGATTCCCTAATGAAACTCACTATCCTTCTAATTACTTTTTTTATAAGTAGTTGTGTTGTGTTACCTATTGATGACCATTCATATGCTAATAAATGTGAAATATCTAGCGATAGAAAAACATTAAAAGTTGTTGATGCCGCTAAAGACTCTAACTCATATTATTCTATAAGCGGTGTAGTTCTGTTACCAATAACAGGTGTTATATCAGGTATCTATGTAGGTGTTAATAATATTTACCATCTAGGAGAAGAGAAGTTTATTTGTGGTAATTAAAAATACAACAAGCCACCCAAACAGAACAAAAAAAAACAGCACCCCCTTGATTAAACGTTATAAATCAAGGAGTAATATTTATACTCAGGTATTACTTCAGGATTGATTGGCGGCTTCGTAGCCGTAATCCTAGGCACGATTGTCACAAAAGCAATCAAGAAAAAAATAACTAATGGCGAACTTAAATATGGAGTATTCATTTTGATAGGTGCCATTGCTTGTCTGGCTTTTTCACTTTTTGCTGTTTGTGCTTTCTTCTACGATGATGATGTTCATGAAAAAACAAGTGAACTTATTGCGGTGTTAGGTTTGTTTTCAGACTTTGGTCTCGCCGCACTTGGATGTTTTGCTGAGTACTTTAAAGTTAAAGGTAACTTTAATGGCAAAGGTATCGAGTTTTATACTCCTTGGACAGGAGCAAAAAAAGAAGACTGGGATGATATTATTTCAGCCAAGTTTAATGCTTCAATGTACTGGTACACACTCCATTTTAAATCAGGTAAAAAGGTTCGCCTATCTTCATACTTACTTGGACATGGAGAGGTTTTAGCACTACTAAAAACTCGAGGGTTTGACTTATAATAAGGCAGCTAACACGTAATTGTTCCGCAAAGTTAGCCTCATTCCCCCTATTTCAGTCATGCATTTAATAACCCGATAATGAATCGATATGTGTCATAATCGTACCGCAGCATTATCGATCTTTGTATTTTCTGCAATCATTTTACTTACTGAACGCTGCCGACTTGCTCGAAAGTCAACAAAATAGTCTTTTGGTCAAATAGTTAAACTTTAAAAGGAATAATTAAAGTGCTACATACCTTTGTGTCACAACTGAGAAAACCTCAGCCAACAATATCCTTTAATCAACTCGTGTTTGTTATTGGTTTACTAGTTGCTTTTTATTTTGCTTATGAAAGTTATGCTTTACATAAAACGGAACAAGCAGAAGCTTCGGAACTAATTTTAACTCCTCAAGCTGATGATATTTATTTTTTAGATTTCAGACTCATCAACGATAAGCTCGAACGTAAAAACAAATTCAAATTAGCTAAAGTGATACGTGTCACTGATGATAACGTTGCTATTGTTTATGGCCGATTTTTCTATCAATGGCAGCATGCCGTGGTAAATAGCATCGAGTATGGTGATTTAAGTAACCATGATTATTTTAAGCTAATGCCCGATTATATTCCCCTGAGTAAAATTAAAGAAATGCAGCGTAATGGCGCAATTTATTTAGTTAAAAGACCCATTAAAAATAAACTTTATGGTAATTTTGTTAGCCCACAATAAAGCACCATCAAAACTTCAACTTTCATACGATCAACCTGATCTTTACTATAATGTAAGAATATAAGCTTTCAAATCCATGTTAAGCGACTAAAAATCAATCTTGGCAAAGTCATTAGACAGAGGTGAAGCATTAAAATAATCAGTTGTTTATTTTTCATATTAATCACCAATGCAACTGCTGTATCAGCAGCTTCACAGATCAGGGTGACATTAATCAACCCTGACAAACAGGGTGGAAAATTTTGGGATCTAACCACCTTAGTAGCACAAGAAGCCGCACATGATTTAGGGATAAATTTAACTGTGCGTCATAGTGGTGATTGGTTTAAAAACGGGCAAATAATCAAAAGCTTAATTAAGAATAAAAGCCAGGTAGATTATGTTATTTTCCTCCCCTATCGAGAATCATCAGCAACCAGCTTTGATAGTTTAGAAAAAGCTAGCATTCCATTTATTACGCTCGAAAGAAGTATGAATAAAGCAGAAATGGAAAAAATAGCCTTACCCGGTGAAAAATATCACTATTGGTTAAGCGAAATTTATTTTGATGACGTACAAGCAGGAAAGTTATTAAGCCAAGCTTTATTAACAGCACATCAAAAGAAATCAGAACAAGCGCCATCAATACTGGCATTAAGTGGTGATTATAGTCAACTTTCGGTTAATCGTGAGCTTGGATTATTGCAAACCCTAACGGATGAAAACGCAATTAATCAAACGGTAAAAACTATGTGGGAGCAAAATAACGCCAGAGAAAAAACTAAAGGCTTATTAAAAAGATATCCCAACACTAATATTATTTGGTCGGCATCTGATCAAATTGCGCTCAGTGCGATACAAGCGGCGAATAAACTTAATCAAAAGATCACTGTTGGCGGTATCGATTGGCTTCCAAGTGCAATCACCGCAGTTAAGCAAGGTGAACTAGACGCGACCGTCGGCGGGCATTTTATGCAAGCGGCCTGGGCACTTGTTAAAATAAAAGATCACAGTGAAGGTATTCATATCGCCAACACTGATCAGCCATTACCATATTATTTAATTGATCAAAGTAATGTTCATCAATATTTATGGTTAAGTGACACCAACAACTTTACATTAATTGATTTCAAAAGTTATTCTTTGTTTTATAACAAAAAAATTAAAAAATATAACTTTGTTATTCCTTCCCTACCCCATTAATAATTCATTATAAAATTACAATGAATTAAGCACCTTAGATTTAATGACCGCTGTCACGCCTTGATTATCATTACTTGGCGCATCAAAACGCGCTAACTTTTTCACCTCGGCATGGGCGTTTGCCATGGTATAGCTGTGATACGTTTCTTTTAGCATTTCAACATCGTTAAAATAATCACCAAAACTCATACTTTCTTCAAAGCTAAAATCAAAGCGTTGTTGCAAGTACTTAATAGCCGTACCTTTAGATGCACCTTGATTCATAATATCGAGCCAAATTTTTGCACTTACCACCACTTGATGTGAATCAGAAAATTGCGCAGACACCACCGGATAAACATGTTCTTCCGTGCCATCGAAGTTTAACACCGCAATTTTTATAAACTCGTCATCAACGTCAAGTAAATCGGTAACAAGCTGACAATGATGATAATAATTGTTAATTTCGGCAACGGCTAACGCATCTTGAATCTCAATATAAGCCGATTTTTTACCACATAAAACAATGTGAGCATTATTAATATTTCTAATAGATTTTATAATCTGATGTGCCTCATTTTTATCAACAACTGAACTATAAAGTTCCTGCCCTTGATACATCACAAAAGCACCATTCTCAGCAATGAACATCATTTTATCGGCAATTTGTTCAAAGGTGTTGAGCAAACTAAAATATTGCCGGCCTGATGCCGCCGCAAATAAAATACCCTTTTGATGTAAAGCATCAAAAACTTCATAAAAATCACTCGGAAGATTATGGTTGCTGTTGAGTAATGTTCCGTCCATATCGCTAGCAATAAATTTTATTTTTTCGACCACTGAAACTCCAAGTACTTACAATTAGGTTATCCGCCAATGCACACAGCACTGAAACAATCACACCGTATAGACTATGTGAATAATAATGACATTCGCTCAAGACATAAACGTCTTTTTATATGATAAAGCGAAAACAGCTTAACACGAGCAAACTAAACACTGCGCGAAATTACCCCGTTCATTTTAATAACCCAAATCCTTTAAATAACGCAGTTCACTAATTGTATGTTGCCTATTGAACGCTACTTTTTGCCCAGCATCTAATGATTAACAAGTTAATGAAACGGCTGAATATAAAAACTTATTGGCTAAATCACTGTATTTTAAATATTTTTATATCGCATTAAGAGTTAAGTATTTGTAACAAGAAATGTATTGTTATTGTTGTATTACCAATTCTTTCGTATATTGATGAGTCATAAAAACGGAAGTATAAAAATGATCAGGATAGAAAACATTTGCCGAACCTATGGTAGCGGTGAAACTCAGGTAAAAGCACTTTCTAATATAAACCTAACCATTGAAGAAAATGAATTTGTCGCGGTAATGGGTACCTCGGGATCGGGCAAGTCAACTTTGATGAGTATTTTAGGCTGTTTAGACACGCCCACTTCAGGTGAATATTTATTGTCTGGTGAGTCAGTTAAAGATATTGATGATATCGCGCTGTCAAAAATTAGAAATACAAAAATAGGTTTTATCTTCCAAAGCTTTCATTTACTGCCCCGACTCACCGCCTTACAAAACGTAATTTTACCGCTTAGGTATACTGATATCCCGCAAGATGAAGCCGAAAAACGCGGCATGGAAATGCTAGAAAAGGTCGGCTTAGCGTCTCGCTATCATCACAAGCCCAATGAAATGTCTGGCGGCCAACGCCAAAGAGTGGCGATAGCTAGAGCATTAGTGAACTACCCGAAAGTTATTTTTGCCGATGAACCAACCGGAAACTTAGACAGCAAAACCTCTATCGATATTATGAAGTTATTAACCGAGCTGCATAGCCAAGGACAAACCATCGTCATGGTGACGCATGAAGAAGACATTGCCGCTTACGCATTAAGAACCATACGGATGCAAGATGGTGTGATCATAGAGGATAAATTATGTACCAAGTTATAATTTTCATGATGGTGGTTTTATTTAGTTTGTCTGTTTTTGCTCAAGACACTTTTTTATTATCAGGACAAATAAAAGCGCGAGATAGCCAAACTTTTTATGCCCCTAAAAGTGATACTTGGCAGGTGCAAGTGCAATGGATATTGCCTGAAGGTGAAATTGCACAAAAAGGTGACTTAGTTGTTGTTTTTGACAGTGGCTTAATTCAAAGCCAAATCGAACAGGAAGAAGCGGCGTTAATTAGTGCACAAGAAGAGTTACATCGAATAAAAACCACAACAGAACAAACCTTACTTGAAGCTATATACGCACAAAAGCGTAGTGCGCTGTTATTAGAAAAAGCAAAAATTAATGCCAGTATTAGTATTGAGCATATAAGCCGTTATGATTATGAGAAACATCAGCTTGAATATGAAAAAGCCATTATTTTCAATGCAAAAACAAAAGAAAAACTAACTCAAACCAAGCTTGCGAATAAAGTTGCCGTAACGAAACAAAATATAACCATCGCTAAACATCAAGAAAAGTTAAGGTATAACCAAGAAAAGCTCAAAGAAATGAGCCCAAAAGCGGAACGCACCGGCCCCGTTCTCTACCAAAACAGCCCTTGGACAGGTGAAAAACTCTATGTGGGTATTACCGCACAACCCGGCTGGAAAATAGTAAAAATTCCATCGCTAAATGGCTTATATATTGAGACTTGGGTTCATGAAGTTGATTACAAATATTTAACCTTAGGCACTGAGGCCAAATTAACCTTTGATGCTTTTCCTTTACAGCCGTTAACCGCTAAATTATCACAAGTATCCACGCAACCAGAAGCACGTAAAGAATGGGGCAACGATGTTTATTTTCGCGCTGACTTTGAATTTACCAACAAATCTGCACTAAATTTATTACCCGGCATGAGTGCACAATTAGAATTTATTGGAGCACACAATGAGCAAGAGTAAATATTCATTCAAGCTAGGCTCATTATTAATGCTCTCGCTAATGCTGCTTGGCTGCGAACAAGCCGTAACGGCGACAACAAAAACCATCACTTCTGAACCAGTAATTATCACTGCCAGTGGAGAATTAGAATCTAAAATTACGGCTATGGTTGGCCCTCCGGCCGTTTCTCGAATGTGGCGATTTCAAATAAAAACATTAATTGCTGAAAATACAAAAGTTAAAAAAGGCGACGAAATAGCCTCATTCGACAGTAAAAATGTCTCAGACCGATTAATCGATAAACGCGCTGAGCTGAACACAGCGAAAAAGAAATTAGAAAACAAAAAAAGAGAAGAAATACAAAACGAGCAAAGTTTGATATTAGCAGTTGCTGAAAAGAAAATGGAATTTGAAACCGCCAACAGAAAATATACCATCGTTGACCATTCTCGTTCAGACAATGATAAACGCCACGCTGAAATAGATTATGTTATTGCTGAAAATGACTTATTTTTAGCACAAAAAAAATTATCCTTTCATTACGATAATACTCAACTCAACCTGAGATTAGCACAATCAAAGGTCGATCGTATCGCTAATGAAATAAAAGAAATTAAAAACGATATTAAAAAATTGACCTTAACCGCTCCCATTGACGGCATGGTGCTTTACAAAGAAAAGCACAATGGCGAAAAACCGGCCGTAGGTGAAACCATTAATTTTGGTCAGCCTATTATTGAATTAGCCGTGATTGAAAAAATGCAGTTAAAAGCTCAAATTGCCGAACCAGACAGCGGAAAAATTTCCTTAGGTCAAAAAGTAAAAGTAATTTTAGATGGCACGCAAGAATTGGTGGTTCAAGGCACTATTGTCACCTTAGGCCGAGTATTACGAGATAATTCGGCGCAAGATAAAAAACGCATTATCGACGTTATTATTGATTTTGATAAAACTGATGTCAGCATTATGCGCCCAGGTATGACAGCCCGTATTGAAATACATCTAGATCAAGAGCCTAAGTTGGCTAGCGGTACAAAAACATTGCAAGGAAGCCGAGAGTCATTATGAGTAAACAACCTTTAAGACAATTATTGTCGCCCTTAGCATTAATTTCAGCTTTAGTCCTTGTGAGTGCTTGTTCTTCTGAACAGCCTGAACCCTTGTTATATCAAGTAGTCGCTCAAGATTTAGTTGTTACCGTGCCCGCCAAAGGCGAGTTATTTTCAGCGAAAGCAACGATAATCAATGCCCCAATGACCAGACGAGGGATGCAAAATATTGCCTGGTTAGCACCTGAGTTTTCATTAGTTAAAGAAGGGGATGTGATCGCCCGCTTTGATGGCGAAGCCATGAACAAAGAAAGTAATGAAAAACAGTTAGATTTAGATATTAATTTACAAGAGATCATTGAAAAAGGCAGTATCTTAAACTTGCAGCTTGAAGATATTAACAAAGACATCGGCTTAATTTCTCAAGAAACACTTTTTGCTAAAAATTTCACCATTGAAGACGAACGCATTAGAGCAAAAATAGATATTTTAGATGAACTACAAAATACCGAATTTCTGTTAGCCAAAGAAGAATACTTACACTGGAAAAGCGATAGTTTCAGCGCCAGCTCAGAAGGTGAAATGGGCTTGCTCACCATGAAAAAGCAACAGAACGAAAACAAAATAAAAATACTACAAGAAAGCTTATCGCAATTAGAAGTTAAGGCACCGCATGATGGCTTATTAACCTATCAAGCTGACTGGCGTGGTGAAAAACCACTGGTCGGAAAAGGTATTTGGCCCGGTAGAAAATTTGCTGAATTACCTGACATTACCGAAATGAAGGTGAAATTATTTGTCCTTGAGAACGAAGCGATAAATTTAGCGGTCGACAAAAAAGTCAGTTTTTACCTTAACGCCCATTCATCGTTAACCTTTAACGGTAATGTCGAGTCTGTTGCCCAATTCCCACAATCGATAAAACGCGGCGATCCTCAAAAATACTTTGAAGTTATCGTTAACCTTGAAAAACAGCAAAAAAAATTGTTTGTCCCCGGTAGAAAACTAGAAGCAAAAATTTATATCGCGAAGAAAAAACAACAAATACTGATCCCATTGCAAAGTGTGTTTACTAATGAAAATCAGTCTTTTGTTTATCTATACCAAAACGGAGCATACGTTCAATCTAAAGTCACTTTAGGTCAAGTTAGCTTAAGCCATGTAGAAATCACTTCAGGTTTACAGGCCGGACAAAAAATAGCATTAACAGATATGGGAAATAGCTAATGAAGATTATTGCACTTTTTATTGATGCTGTTAGTGAGCTGACACAACACAAGTTACGCACGTTATTAACGCTACTCGGCATGATATTTGGCGTTGGCGCGGTCATCGCGATGTTAAACATTGGCGAAGGCGCAGAAAAAGAAGCGATGAAAATGATCAGCACTATGGGTTTACATAACCTGATTGTTGAAGCAAAAACCTTCGAAGAAAAAGAGTTAAGGGAGCAGCGTAAACATTCTTCTGGTTTAAATATTCGCGATGGCGAAATTAGCCAAGCTTCACTTCCTTTTGTTGAAGGTTTTAGCGCGCAAAAACTTATCGACACCTACGTAATTTTTAGTGCCCATGGCAAAAGCGATGGTGAAGCGGTTGGCGTTAGCCCAAGTTTTTTTGACTTATCTCAGCTGGTCTTAGCCGATGGTCGTATGCTCACCGAGCACGACAATCAAAATTTCTTGCAAGTAGCATTATTAGGCGCATCCACAGCAAAGCAGCTATTTCCACTGGGTAATTCGGTTGGGCAAAATATAAAAATAAATCACCTATGGTTTAAAGTGGTTGGCGTGTTAAATGCGCCATTTCTCAAGAAAGATGCCTTTCAAGGCATAAAATTAGGCGGCGAACAGCATCAAGTATTTGTCCCTTTAAAGACCGCAATTCATAAATTTCCTAATAAAGCGTTAAGTAGTGAAGTCAGTAGCATTAAACTGAAAATTGCTGATGATGTTGACCCGATAGCTGCTGCTAAGGCGGTGAGCCATTTATTAGATCGCCGCCATAATGATGTTGATGATTATAATTTAATTGTGCCTGCTGCGCTGCTAGCACAACAAAAACAAACCCAACAAATATTCAATATTGTTATGTCATGTGTTGCTGGCATTTCATTACTGGTTGGCGGCATTGGCATTATGAATATTATGCTCGCTACGGTATTAGAAAGAACCAAAGAGATAGGCCTATTGCGAGCAATTGGCGCGACACAAAAAGATATTCAACTGCAGTTTATTTCAGAAAGTTTTACCATTTCGATTATGGGCGGTATTTTAGGTATTATTTTTGGTTTGATATTATCTGAGTTTATTGCACTTTATTCACAGTGGTCAGTGTCTTGGTCGTTAGGGGCAATCGTTTTATCGTTTAGCATTTGCGCTATGGTGGGTTTGATTTTTGGCGTGTATCCAGCAATTAAAGCGTCAAAGCTCAACCCTATTGATGCCTTGCAAAGTGATTAAGACTCGCCGAAGAATATCTCAGTTTTAATGCATTACCTTACGGTAATACTTTAAGGTAATATTTTAAGGTGATGCATTAATGTGATGTATTAAGACAATACCTTAAGACAATACCTTGAAAATTATTCAGCCCATAAGCGGAACAGGTAAGAGTAAAATACCGCTTATGTTTCATCCGACATTTATTTTCAGCTGGGTGATTTTGAGCTATGTTTAATTATATTTTTAAACTTGTTAGGCCCCAATATTCATTACTTTTTGAGTTTAGCCGCCAACCTTTTTTAATTAATGCCTTTCGAATATAAAGATTCATATAGCCGTGACCAAATAAAACAACCAGCCTTTAACTTTTGCCAACGTAATTAATTGCTCAGCTGCTAATTCGGCTCGAATTTTTGCCGTTCGAAAAGATTCAAAGCGCCCTTTTAAACCGCACATCCAAAGTACTCGACAAAGATATACCCAAGTAAACGCTTTTAACTTAAAAGGAAGTTTATACCGAGGAATTTCCATTTCTCTAAACAGCTTAGCGGTTTCATTTGGAGCATGTCCGGTAACAATTTTAGCTGAATGTGTTGCGCGGGTAAAATCACTGGCTACGACATAAAACGATTGATTAATGGCCGCTTTATTTTCAGGCCGGCTATTCGCAGCAACATCAGAAAAATTATAGCGCCGGATCCACTTGGTATAATCGGTCGCATTTAATACAGTGTTGTCTGCAGACGTTGGCTTTCCATGGCGAATTAATACTATTTCCATAAACAACGAAACTCACTTTTTTGTATAATAAATAAGTTATGAAAGCTAATTACGGACAGCTGACTTATTCAAACTAAAAATAGACAATAAGCCTAAAGCTCCCAACACACTTAGCACAATCGGTGAAGTTGAATCATATTCGTGATTAAAAAATGTCGAGACCAACATAGTTAACACAAGCACGGTACACAGCGCTAAGAAACTGGCAATAACATAAGCACTAAACATAACAACTCGCCCTCCTTTACCATTTAAAGCAAAAAACAAGCAAATATTAGCCGCTGCAAACACAACAAAGCGATGCTTAGAGCCCCTGCTATTTTATTGAAAAAGGCTGGATACATCGAGCCTAATAACATCATTACAAAAGTTACCATACCAGTAACTCTGATCGCCTCTAAGACAATATCGGGATTATATTGGCTGACCACTAAGTTAATAATTAACCCAAAAGGAGCCACGACAAAGTTATAGCCAATAAAGCTCACCATTGGGCTTTCTGATTTACTAAAAAGATAAACACCAAAAAAACACGAGGCAAGATAACCAATAAAAAACACTATCGGATTGATACTACTTATAGCTTCTACCGGAATATTTAGCACCATTAACCAATTGATGGCAAAGCCCCAAAGCAGTGTTAACCCAATAACTAAATTGTAAGTTGAACCACTGATAATCTCATCATTAGTTTCTGTTCTATCGAATACATCTACTTCCATTTTATTTCCTTATAATGTGAAATTTACACTATTTGGTTATGGCTGATATCGCCTAAGCTGAGGCTATTACATCTTGTATTAACGTTGAAAAGTAGTGTGGGTTACTTGGATCACCATTAACCTTCACTACATTGATATTTATACATAATTATTTAAATACAGCCACTGATTTTTTAGTCACCAAATAATCTTTACTTGCTTGAACATAAGTATATGGAACAACTATCAACGCACTAGGTCGAACCAAGTTAGTAATAGCCTAAAGCCTGCCCTGAGTGTTGTATTATCAATAGATTTAAGCGTAGATATAAACAGCTAACCAAGTATTGATTATGACGCTAAGCAAAAAAACAATACTTAGGATTTCAAAGTATTCAAGCAGATCAGCTGAATATCAATATTATCAGGTAATTACTCTATTAAAGGGTAAATAATTCTCCTGTGCCATCCATGCCTGAAATAAGTAAAGGCTTTACCGGAAATTCCTGTTGGCTTATCACGCCCAAATTTATGAGCTAATCAACCCTTGGTTAAAAATTTGATACCAGCCAATAGTTAAATACCCAGTTCAGCATATTTTTAGCATGGAAGTTTCGGTGGGTATATTTCTATTTCTGAAATCTGTTTTACCGTCAAAGGAGTATCTTGTTTACTACCTAACTCATTTATCATCCAGTTGAAAGACTGCATTTCACAACTTAAAATACCTAAAATAACGATAGAGTCATTATTCAATGTTTCCATATATTTCAACACCTTCTGATATATAGGACACTTGCTGAACTCTATTTCTTCTTCAGCTACTTGATAAAAAATAGCGAAGCTCGGTTTACCATCAGCCGATAAAATAACATCTCGACCGCAAGCGATGAGAATTAAGTTGTATAGTCTCGCTAATACGTTTTTATCTTTCTTTCCCATGAGTAAAAAATACTCGCTGACATTGCCATTTGTTTTCAGCAGCGCTTGAAAAGCACGTTCAACCTCAGAATCTGTAACCGTTATGTTCTGTACTTTAGATGAAAATATTTTTTTAAACCAATTCAAGATAAAACTCCATTTTATGTTAACGCCTACAGGTAAAGGCTTTGATATTTCAGGTTTACATCGCCTCATATAAATAATAAAGAACAGGGGAAGTTATTAATAAACCAACAAAATATATTTTAAAGAAACCATCAGATGGGATAGTGTGTGAAATTGAGATACTTAAATTATCCGAAGATTCTTCCTTAAAGGGTTTTGATTTTCTATATAACTTTACTGCGACAAGTCCAATTAGAAAAATTCCAACAATAATAGCAATTAAAATTAATATAAATAACCATGCTTCCATAGATGCTTGACGACGCACTATACTCTCCTTGTAATATAGCCCCCATTTAGGGCTGATAATATCTTGCTAACTTTTGCCCCTAAATTGTTAATAAATTAAACATCAGAACAACTCAAATCGCCTCAATAGTAACTTATATTTTTAAAGTAATAAAATCTGAAACTTAGGCCACCAATTCCATTATACCTAATAAATGATATGGACTATTTTTCTCTAACGAGTGTATCTAGTGACCTTGATACCGAAACCTTAATAGAAAAAAGTCCATATGCTTATATTCAAATCCGTAAGCATATATTTAGCTAAATCAGTTTTTAACATTCAAATTGACCACTTTTTTAAGAATTTTAGATATGAAGAAAACACTGTTTTCGATTGTTTAGGCGCTGAGCTAGCAAAACTATGCGTTCCTCCTTTTACTTCATGGTATTCAAATAAATGGTCAATTTTTTCCAGCTCGTTAACAAACTCTCGGCTCATTGCGACAGAGACAATCGGATCTTTATCCCCGTGTGATAAGAAAAAAGGAGGATCTTTTGCATCAAGATAAGTAGCCGGAGACATAGCAGATAAAATCATTTTTAGATTAGGATAACTGACCGGCAATAAGCGTTTAACGGTAGGTTCATGAATATATTTCGACAGTGTAAAGTCGCCGATAGGGGCTGATTGTGCGGCAACTGCACGAACCGATGAATCAAACTGAGTATATAAGCCGTGATCAGAAAAAACATTTGAATTTCCTGTTACTCCAATCATTACAGCCAAATAGCTACCGGCAGAAGAACCACTGACAATAATACGCTCAGGGTTGATATGGTATAAAGCCGCGTTAGCTTTGAGAAAGCGAATAGCAAGTTTAATATCTTCAATCGCCGCGGGAAATCTATAGTCGGGTGATAATCTATACATGGCACTTGCAGCTACAAACCCTTTTTTTGACAATTTTAAGAGCTGTTTATTTTTAGAACTTTTATCTCCCGAAATAAAACCACCACCATGAATTAAAATAACAACCGGCCGAGGCGATACAGTCTTTGCTTCGGGAAAGGCAATATTAATAGACAGTTCAACGCCATCCTCTTTTCCAATGGGAATATTCTCTTGCAGGCCAGTAAACGAATTAGTTTTTATTTCAGTGCCATAAGCAAAAATGGGCAAACTTATTACGGCAACAATAATGTACTTCGAAAGTTTGATTGGGCTTTCCTTATAAATTCCTCCCCCCAAATTAAGGGTGAATTATTGTTGCCTAAAAATTAAGGAGAGTGAAAACTGCTAAGTGCTTCCCTTCCCCGAACGGCTTATATTTACTATAAACACTAACGCCTCAACATTTGCTATAAGTACGTTATTTCAATGTGTAATACCTAAGTTTATTCACTCGAACACCTTAGACAGAGCCCATTAATCGCGCCCTTAACTATCGACCTGAAAATTTTAATTTAGCTGTATGACTCGGAAATTTATAAACTATTTCAAGCAGGTAAATAACACGGTGACATTACATTTATATTCGCCATTGTTATTTTCGCTGCAATCTTTTTTAGCCATAGTGCCACTGTCTTTTTTAAGTCTGCCGCCACTTTTTGCGCACATTCCAGATGCTTCATTAAAAGCATTCGTTTCTGAAAGATTTAACGCCTGTTCATAAGGAAAATGCATGCTAGTATTCCCTTTTGCCTCAATACTAACTTCCGTGTATCGCAACCCCTTGGTTTTCTCCTTTGACGCTTTGGTGACAATCTTACGATCAATCGCTGTTTCATAAACACCCGTTGCACGTGCTGATGATGCCGTTTTTTCAACTTCTCTCACCTGCGCCTTTTGAATAATCTCACGCTGTGATCTTGATATATTACTCGCTCTTGCCCGATCAATATTTGCAGTATCATTATGTTGGGTCATGCGCTTATGTTGACGAATATATTTTGTTGTATCGGCGAAAAAGGCCATATTGTTCTGAACATTCTGCTGAGTCTGTTGATAATGCCCTTGCCATAACTTCGCATTTTCACGATTTCTCTTCTCAATATAAGCATTTCTCTTCTCAGCAGAAACCCTAGCCTCAGCTTTGCTTTTGGCATAGTTCTGAATCCTTGCTTTTTTTACACTATCCATTTCTTTCACAAGTTTTACAAAAGTATCCCTGCTCTCTTGCGTCAGCGGCTGCCGCATACGCGCTATACTGACAGGATAACCATCTCCCATCACGCGCATCATATTAAAAGATCGTTTAACTTCGTTGGGGTAGCCGCCAAACATGCCACAACCTTGTTCAGTGGGGACATATATCGTTGTTCTAATAGAAAGTATTTGTGTTCCGTCACCGATCAGAAAATCCTGTGCATGTGAATACACTCTACGTTTAGCGTGGATTTCATAATAATAGCGGGTCATTTCTGCTGTGTAATAATGCAGACCATAACGCTGGTCAATTGCTCGCTTCAAACCAGAAAACTCATCTTTGTAATCTAGGCTATTATTAACCCATTCATCATATGGGTGCATGCATGTTGAGCCTACTAGCTTATCAACCGGTGAATACATACGTGTTTGGTGAATGTCCCAGTCATCTCCTTCGGTTTTAATAAGATCAGGTAGTTGCTGCTCAATACGGTCCAAGTATTTATACGCCTCTGCCAAGCTCTCCTGATCACTATAATTGTCAACCATAGCCTCATTAATCTGGCTACAGGCCGAAATAAAACTAAGGGATATGAATAACATTAATAAATATAATTTTTTAATTAACATACAAAAATAATTCCAATGTAAAAATCAATTTTCTTTTTTTAGTTGGTATTTCATCAAGATACAGAGCTCTGCCTCACTCTGAAAATACTAGCAACTATAAAACATTATCTCGAGCATAAGTTGGGTAGATCAAATCCGAACATAAGTTACACACAGCTTTCGTACTCGATACTAGCAAAAACAACTCAATAATCGCTTAATCTTTAGCTTTATTATCGTTTAATAAGCGTTAACTTGTCCCAACCTACTTTCCCTTATGATGTTTTGATTAATATCTACCTCAACAGGTACGGCCCAGATCCATCAATAATTATTTCACCGAGCCTAAATTAAACGATAACCTGACTGAGCAGACGAATATTAGGATAAGTTAGCTCTACTATATATAACCTAAATAGTTGGGCTAACCACATCAGAGATAGTCACTTCCGAGCTGGTCATTATTCCTCTTAATAAAACGACTAATCTAAAATCGTGTAATATAAATATTCCCATGCCAGTTGTACGCTGTACATTGGCGGGTATGAATAATCTTCTACTTCTGCGACCATATATTTTGGCACTTCAAATTCTTGATGATGAAATAATTCCAGCCAATCGATCTTTCCGCTAGCCCCCAATTCTTTGTAATCTTTAATGTGCCAGCTTATAAAACGGTTTTGGTATTTTTTGAAATAATCGACAGGTTTTACCCCTGCTACTTCCATCCAATAAATATCAGCTTGAAAATAAACATCTTCAGGGTTGGTGTGTTGTAAAAAATAATCATAGCTCAGAGTATCTTCGACCAGGCTGAATTCATCAGCATGGTTATGAAAAGCAAAGGTGATACCCTTTTCCCGGCATAATTTACCTATAGCATTATAATAATCGCTGTAGCGTTGTAGTTCTGCTTTGGTTTTTACCGATTTAAGTTGATTATTAGACGTTGATAAATATTCTACGCCGGCTGCCACATGGTCATCTATGGTATTTGACCACCACTGCAAAGCGTTTTCCCAAGCATCAGCCGCAGGAAGATCATGAAACGTCATCGACCCTAAAAACTCCATGCCATTAGCTTCGACTAAATTACGAAATTCAGTTGGCGACATGCCATAAAAAGTCCCATTATCATAAACAAAGGTCTCTACAAAGCTATAGCCCATTCGACCTAACTCTTTCAGGGTTCCTGCTGGATCTTTTAACATTTTTTGATGAACAGAAACTAATTGAACACCTATATTTTTATCCTTGGGGTTAGCTTTGATATAACGGGTTTGCCACTGACTTTTACCTACCTCATCAAAGCCTTCGAGCAATACATTACTAGGACTTTGAAAATCAAATCTAACCTTTAAATAAAAATCACCTAGCATATCAACATCTTGCATTTCCCACTTTTTATCAGAAGAAAAACGTCCCATGCCTTTGAAAATAACACCGTCTTGGTTTTGTCCTAAAGCGATTATTTTATCACTCTTGGCATCATAACCAATCAACTCGGTGAGCAAAGTAGTGTATTTACCATTTTGAAATTGAAGTACTTCAACTTGCATAGATTGGTTATTCATTGTTGAAAGGTTATTCATTTTAATCGCTGGAAATTTACCAAAGTTCTCAGTATTAACATGGTCGCTACTTACCCAATGCCCCGCATATTGATGTAAGCGAGCAACTTGAGATTCAATCGAATCTTTGGCAAAAAGGCTTGGGGTAAAAATAAAAAACAATATTATTGACGTTAGAATTCTCATCGTTTTGACCTATTAAATAATTTTATCGCGCTGTTACAAGGTTATTTTGTGCTTTGTTTATAACATTTACCAGAACATAAAAAGATAGGTAGCGGATATTTCCCCTACTTTACGGCTTATTAGGCCTTTTTTAGCATAGCGCTAATTTTATTAATGGTATTTAAGTTTCTACCTGTCGCACTTTGACCTAAACAGCTCTCAATATTGGCAACAAGTTTTGAACGGCCAATACCTTCAGGTGCGTGTAAGTAAAAAACAGACTCTTTGACTGTAAATTCTTCGGATTCTGCTAAGTATTTATTTAACTTATCGTGAACCAAGTTAATGTCATTTTCACAAAAGTAAAAATGTACAAACTTACCTTCAAATTCTTTGTATGGATTATTTAAAACCGCAGTTGAGAACGCTGACTCATCTAAAATAAATGCTTGGGGAGTAAAGCCAAAATTTTCTGAGACAATATTTTTTACTTGCTCTAATGGGTTTTGAAGGCTATTTAAAACGACATTACCGCTTTGAATATATGACGAAACACTTTCATACCCGCTTTGCTGTAAAAGCGAGACGAACTCTTTCATTGGCAATAAGTTATTGCCACCAACATTAACTCCTCTGAGCAATAATATAAATTTCTGCACCTAAGCTCCCTGAAGACTTAACACTTTGTTAACCGTTTTGCAGACTTTGAAGATAATCTACTAGCTCGTGAATATAAGTTGATGGATTATCAGTAAAATTGCTTTCAACTTCAATTAAAGCTCGTTGTGCATTACTAAAGCAAATTCAAGTTGCTTTAGTAATGCACAAAATACCTTTTCATCTCCTTTAGAATATTTAGGCATTACTTTCTTTAATTCTTTTAATACTCTAAGGATTTGATTGTTTTTGTGCGCTTTGTAATAAGTGACTAGCTTATACCGCCCTTTTTACAACAAATAAACAACGAAGAAATAAAAGCTTACCGCTTTTTGGCGCGATTAAATTACTGGTTATTTTTACTTTATAATTTGCGTGAAATAATTATCAAGAGAGATAGAAGAGTGTCTTGTTTCTGGGGTTACGCCAAAGTTTGAACCTAAGTCTTGACCAAAATATAACTTTTCACTATCAATATAAATTAACGTGTAATTGTCACGGAGATCTCGATTATCAGAATTATAAATAAAAGTTTCATTTAAAGCGTTAGTTTCAATACTTTCTTCACTTATCACTTGACCTTTAATTTCAATTTTAGAGATATCTAAAGTATCAAACATCATTGAATCACATTCTGTATCAGCTGGGTGAAAATACTCAGTTCGATAAGTCGATTTCAGTGTCGGCTCTATAGTCAGCTTAATCTTGACGTTCCATAAATCTTTTAGCTCGTCACTCGCTAATTTATTGTAAGGGGAACATTCTTTTTCCCAAGAAGTATTAGATAACTTTGTTATAAAGTCACTTTTTGACGTTTCAGTAGCGGCACCTCCTTCTGAGCCACCACAAGAAAACAAGAACATTGACGAAAGCGCAATAGTAATCGATATTTTTTTCACTGGCACTCCATGCACGAATAAAAATCTAACGCCTCATTAAGAGACAATTAAGTAGTTGGTTAAAATAAGCGACGATGAAGCAAAATCCAAGTGATTTATTACCGCTTGGATTTCAATAAAAATATAAACAAAATAACGGAGGTAATAAGCTTCACAGGCGCTAGAGCAAATTTAACAAACATGACAAGCCAAAACAACGTAAAACTATCAAGCGAAACAGATTCTTAGCTGAAACTTCAAAATTACCATCCTGTATTATTGGTATGCTCAGACGCTTATTATTGGGCGAGATAATCTAGCCAGCTCGCCATAACGCTCCTATCTTAAATTGTTATTTATCGCATTACGGACAACAGCCCTGATTGACAATTTACGCATTATCACTTGAGTGGTAAGCAATCCGAAAAAGCTTTAATTCTTAAAAATACCTTTTCATGAAATCCATTCGGTACCGCTATATTTAAAGCACACCAAGTTAATCTGTTTATATTTTATTTTTGTGGTTCTGCTTTTTTATATAGTAACAAGCAGAACCACAAAAATGAACCGGTTAACTTTTGATTGCTTTAATACGAAACTAGGGGTAGTCTAATTAGGCCTGAGGTATATTTATTTAATGTTCCGGTAAGAAATCATCAAATATAAATACAATATATTCAAATAGTTAACTTAATAAAAATTAGCCACGGTGATTATTTCCATCCTTGTCATAATTAACAGCAGAGCAAAAGCAATGTCAAAATCAGCAGAACTTCCGCAATTTAAAAAATCAAGAAGAAAGGTGTTACAAGGGCTTAGTCTTATGCTTGGCACTACAGTCGCTAATTCACTCTTAACCGGAAATGCGTTTTCTGTCGCGATGGCTTATTCAGCCTCTGCTGAAACAAGCTTAAAGAATGGCAAGGTGTTTAGCATTGCGCAGCTGCAACTACTTGAGAATATTTGCGCTATTGTGATCCCTAAAACCGACACTTTGGGAGCGGCAGAAGTTGATACTCATGGTTTTATCGACAATCAGTTATTTCATTGTTATACAAAAACAGAGCAAGAAAAAACAGTCGCGCTTTTAAGTCTGATTGAGCAAAAGTCTCTGGCGCAATTTTCACTCACTTTTATCAAGCTTGCCAATGAGCAGCAATTCAATTTATTAACTGAACTTGATCAAGGCATTAGACGTTTTAATCAACCACAACAAGCTGACTTTAAAGAATTAAAAAAATTAATTTGTTTTGGCTATTACACCTCCGAAGTAGGCGCTTCACAAGAGTTACGTTATGTCGCAATTCCCGGCGGTTTTAAAGGCTCAATTCCTTATAAAAAAAATCAAACAAGTTGGGGCTCGCAAGCACTGTTTTATTAATAAAACGTCGCATGAGTAATTATCACTAATAGCTATGGTGCTTGGCTAGTTTCACCTTGATCAGAGAAGTAATATGACAGAATCCATTTATATAAATCACAGTACTGAAGTTTATGACGCTATTGTTATTGGCTCAGGAATTTCAGGCGGTTGGGCGGCAAAAGAATTTTGTGAACGCGGTTACAAAACATTGATGATTGAGCGTGGTCGTGTCGTTGAACATCAAAAAGATTATATCGGTGAAAACAAAACACCTTGGCAACAACAGCACCGCACTAAAGTTGATAATTTATTAATTGAGCAAAAATATAAAATTCAGCAACAGTGTTATGCCTTTAAAGGTGCCACTAAACACTTTTTTGGTAATGATAATGACTTACCCTACACCACAAAAAAAGACACTAATTTCACTTGGATAAGAGCTAATCAGTTGGGCGGTAAATCGTTACTCTGGCACCGACAGTCTTACCGTTTTGGCGAATATGATTTTACTGCCAACACCCGAGACGGATACGGTAATGACTGGCCAATTAGATCAGGGGATATTAGCGCTTGGTATAGTCATGTTGAAAAGCATGCCGGTATTAGTGGCGCGAAAGCAAACCTGCCAAACCTTCCTGATAGTGATTTTTTACCACCTTTTGAATTTACTTCTCCAGAGAAGCACATTCAAACAACGTTAGCTGAACTTTACCCTGACAGGCCGCTGATTATGGGTAGAGCCGCACATTTAACTAAACCAAGCGAATTACATATTTCGCAAGGCCGTGTTAATTGCCAAGCAAGAAATGAATGCCAAGCTGGTTGCTCGTTTGGCGCTTATTTTTCAACACAAAGCTCAACACTACCGGCAGCGGCTGCCACCAATAATTTACATATCGCTCCAAATAGCGTGGTACATAGTTTGATCTATGACGAGAAAACTAACCGAGTAATCGGCGTACGCGTTATTGATAATGACGATTTATCAGAACGTGAATATTTTGCCAAGGTGATTTTTGTTTGCGCTTCAACTATTGGCAGTACACAAATCTTAATGAATTCAACCTCAAAAAAATTCCCCAAAGGTATAGGCAACAGCTCAGGCGTATTAGGGCATTATTTAATGGATCATAATTACAATGCCAACGCCCATGGTGATATTGACGGTTTCGAAGACGAATATTATTCCGGCAGACGACCGACTGCGCTTTATATGCCAAATTTTTATTATAACAACAGTAATATACGTAATTTTTTACGTGGTTATGCTTTATCTGGCGGTGCCTACCGTGAAAACTGGCAAAACTTACAACATCAAGATGGCTTAGGTGTTGATTATAAAAATACCCTGAGTAAACCTGGTAAATGGAAATTTGGTTTAAGTGCCCAAGGGGAAATGTTACCGCGTTTTGAAAACCAAATGCGTTTACACCCAACCCTAAAAGATAAATGGGGCATGCCGCAAATAGAATTTGATTGCCGTTTTTCAGAAAACGAAACCAATATGATGTTGGACGCTGCTGAACAAGCTGAAACCATGTTAAAAGCCGCAGGGCTAACAAATGTTAAAAGTTCTGTCAGCCATGGCCCCCCAGGTTTGGCAATCCATGAACTGGGCACCGCAAGGATGGGACGAGATCCTAAAACCTCATTTTTAAATGGCTTTAATCAAAGTCATGATGTGCCTAATTTATTTGTTACTGACGGCTCAAGCTTTTGTTCCAGTGCCGTTCAAAACCCTAGTCTTACCTTTATGGCATTAACCGCGAGAGCCGTTGATTATTGTACTGGTGAAATGAAAGCAAAACGTCTTTAAGGACAAATGATGAAAGCCCTGATCAGAAAAACAGTGAAAAAAATGACTAGAACAAAAACACGATTGAAAAACTTTAGCCCCCTGCCCTTATTATTAATGTGCTGTACTTTATTTATGATGACAAAAACAATTCAAGCAAAAGAACAACCGCAAACAAATATTCCGCTACTTAGCGTGCAATTATGGTCGGTCAAAGACGTTATTAAAACTGACTTTACCGCTACATTAACAAGTTTAGCTAATATGGGGTTTCAAGGGGTTGAGTTTGCTAATGACTTTGGCCCTTACCAAGAAGATCCTGCGGGGCTAAAAAAGCTGCTGACATCTTTAAACCTAACGGCCAGTGGTGCGCATATCTCGTTTGACGATCTTAATGATAAAAATTTTCAAGCCACGGTTAACTTCTATCAAGCTTTAGGGGCTGAAACACTCATTATTCCATGGGACGAGCGGGCATGGCACCCTGAAGGTGTAATAGAGGTGACACTTTTATTAAATCAACTGGCGGAAAAATTGGCGCCGTTTGGTCTAAAAACAGGTTTCCATAATCACGATAAAGAATTTGATGCTTTTCAAGGCGCTACATACTGGGATTATATCGCAGCAAACACTACCGATTCGGTGGTAATGCAACAAGATGTTGGCTGGACCACTTATGCGGGCAAAGATCCGGTCAGTTATGTCAAGAAATACCCAAACAGAACCTTTACCACTCACTATAAAGTTGAGCTACCAGAAGGTGTTACCGGTAAATTACCGATCATCGGCCAAGACACCATCGATTGGTTAGCGCTGCTTAAAGCGAATATCTCAGTTGGCGGTACAAAATGGCTGGTAGTTGAACAGGAAGAATACCCAAACGGTTTGTCTTCTTTAGCCGCGGTTGAGTTGTCTTTGAAAGGCTTACAACACTATATAAAGCAGCTATAACACTAGGGCTGCTGAGCTTTGTATTATTTTTATGCAATAGGATTTTTTATTCATTAACAAATCAGAATAAGTAATGCCGTTAGATAAAAAATTATAAAAAAAGATCAACCGACCCTAATAATTTAATATTAAAAACGATTAACATCTCGGTAGATAAATAGGTATATCAATGCAAAAATCTAAAAAAATCGTTATTGTTGGCGGTGGTACTGCTGGCTGGATGACGGCCAATATACTGGCCTATTCTTTTCGCGACGCTAATATTTCCATTTCATTAGTGGAGTCACCTGAGGTTGGTATAATCGGCGTAGGTGAAGGTTCAACACCAGCATTACGTAACTTTTTCGATTTACTCAATATTAAAGAAAGTGATTGGATGCCGGCCTGTAATGCCACTTATAAAGCAGGAATTCGCTTTAATGATTGGTCAACTGTAAAAGGTTACGAAAGTTATTTTCACCCTTTTCCATCGACGTTGGATGTTCACACGCAAAAAAGTTTTTTTTACAACGCACAATTAAGAGCAACCGGCATAGACCTATCCGCTAATCCTAATGACTTTTATATTACTGCCCAGCTCACCGAGCAACATAAAAAGCCAATAGCGAATGACAACTTTCCATTTGAAATTGATTACGCTTATCATTTTGATGCTAATTTATTAGGACAATATTTAAAAAAAGTAGCTATTGGCAATGGCGTTAATCATATTATTGGCCATGTTAATGAAGTGGTATTTTCAAATACTCAAAATTCAAATAATCAGCATTCGAATACGTATGATATTAACGCTGTGGCATTAAAGAATGGTGAACAGATCAGCGGTGATTTTTTTATTGATTGCACAGGCTTTAAAGGGCTGCTAATTAATCAATTACCCGGAGTTGAATTTATCAGTTATGCCGATGAATTACACAATGATTCAGCCATTGCTATGTCAACACCATTAACCGGCGAAACAATGGCAGCACAAACAGTTTCAACGGCGCTTAAATATGGTTGGGCATGGCAAATCCCATTAACCAATCGCTATGGTAATGGCTACGTTTATAGCTCTAAATATGTCAATAAAGCGGACGCTGAGCAAGAGTTAAAAGCGCACTTAAAAATTGATGACAACCAAGAAGTGAGACATTTATCATTTAAACTCGGCCGTAATAATAAGCACTGGCAAAATAACTGCTTAGCTGTGGGGTTATCGCAAGGTTTTATTGAACCGCTTGAAGCTACTGCATTATTATTAATACAACAAACCATTGGCAAGTTTGTGAGCGCTTACAAACAAGGTGATTTCAGTAATAGTTATCAAGGTCAGTTTAACCAACAAATCAATAACGACTTTGACGGGATCAAAGATTATATCGTTTTGCATTACACTCTCAATTCCAGAAATGACACGCGCTATTGGCAAGACAACCACAAACATTTAACAAATATGTCTGCTCGGCTTAAAGAGTTAGTTAAAGGCTGGCACGCTGGGTTAGATGTAAGTCAATTAGTGCATAAATTAGCTTTGCATGAACATTATCCGATCCCGTCTTGGTATGCCATTTTAGCCGGTTATGGTTATTTTCCAGCAGAGCTAAAAGCGCCAACGAGTCAAAATAACACGCATGGTTTTAAACAATCTCAAAATTTTTTAAGCCGTTGTTCGTTAAATTTTCCTGCCTATACAGCTACCTAAACAAGCTTAACTATCGGTGTGAAATTCTGTTAATTAGCGATTAAAATTAACAGACTATTTTCGCGATTCCGCACCATTACTTTCTTAACTTAAGTACAAATTTAACAGGCTAAAATTAGGCGGTATTATTTTCAATTATCCATAACTTTGCTGACTCAAGTTTGTCATAATTAAAAGCGACAACTGTCGCCGCAACAAAATGACTAACTAAACTTTCAGCTAGAAAACCAAACGGGGAGTTGGTCACCAGTGCTATGCATTTTATTTTTTTATGATGAGCTTTGACAAAAGATAAATGTGAAAGAAAGCCGGCAAAAGACTCCCAGCCAGGAAAGGATTCTGTTGAAATAATTAATCCGTTTAACTTTTTCCCTTCGTCAATATAAAGGTTAATGATATTCGTGGCACTTAAAAAGTCTGCTGCTGAAAGTTTCCCCCCAACGGTGAAAGTAGCGATTTCATTGATGTCATCAATTTCTATCTGTAGCATGATATAACTCCTGTGGCTGCATTGAATTGAACCAATGAATAACTTGGGTCTTAGTAATAAGGCTATTGCAACAATCAATAAGTTACCAGTTAGCACCTTAACTTAATTTATTAAATTAAGTATTTACCTCAATCGGTGATTTAAAATCCCCTTATTCCCTAACACCTAAAATTTAAACTTAAATAGTAAAAGACATAAAAAAACACTTATTACTCACGTAATAAGTGTTTAGGATTGTTACGAAATAAATTTATTTAGCGAGCCTATAGGCGTATACGAACACCTACGGTATAACGTGCTTCATTGATAAATTGTTTTTCGCGGTTATCTTCCCACTGAAGATAACGAGCTTGTGATTCTTCGGTAATGTTAGTGCCTTGCGCATAAATAGAGATGTTTTTATCAATATCGTAACTGACCGACATATCAACATAACTTGTCGCCTCGGTGTAATGAGCAAATGGTCTGCTAACGCTTGCGCCGTCATCCCAAATACTTTGCACACCCACTAATGCTTCACTGCGATAGTTATGTGCTAAACGAACTGATAAACCATCTTTTTCCCAATAAATAACCGTGTTGGCTTGGTTTTCAGAGTTATCGTTAATCGGTAAAATATCGCCATACCAATCGGTGTTAGCACTTTCACTTGGGGCATAAGTGTAGTTAAACATCATCCCTAAACCATTAAATGCTTCTGGTAAAAAGTCGAACGCTTGTTGATAGGTAAACTCAAGACCTTCAATTTTACCACCGGCGCCATTAAGAATGGTGCTAGTTGGGACACTTGGGTTAGTTATTTGACCATCAGAGTCAGTTATATCGCTACGAATAACCGTACCATTTTCGATAAATGATTCAATATCCATTTGGAACAAACCTAAACTTAATAAACCAGTATCACTGAAATACCATTCATAAGATGCATCAAAGTTAGTTGAACGCCACGGTTTTAAATCAGGGTTACCATTTGCTGATGCAGTTTGTGCTTGGAATGAACCGTTTGGTTGAATTAAACGAGTAACATTTAAACCTCGGCCTAAGTTATCAGTATTGTGAGAACTTAACGTTTTGTTATATGAAAAACGTAAAATTTGATCACTTGCTAATTCAAAAGCAATGTTAGCACTGGGTAAAAAGTCAGTATAGTTATTGTTTGACGTAGTTTCCCCACCGTCTATGCTGTCTGCGCCTGGACCTAAGATATAGTTTTTGCCATTAAACATTGCTTCAGTTCCTGAAGCCACTTCATGCTGTGTTATCGCTAAGTCAGTTTCAATATAGCGAAAGCCAACGTTAGCCGTATAAGGTACGCCTAAATTACCACTTAAGTTCAACTGAGCATAAAGCGAAACGGTTTCTTCGCTAACAACATAAGTATTATCTGGGTTCATCGCTTTAATGTTCGAACCATATAACATAGTGTTAAATGCCGTTGGATCATCTAACGCTTCAGGATCAAGGAAATATAAAGATCCTAGGCCCGTTGCACCACCGAAATCACTAATTTGAATAATATCATCAGCGATACGCGGATCATTAAATGAAATAGGTGGAATGTATGACTCACCTGTTACCGGAGCACCAGAAGCACTATCTTTCCAACGCGCAACAAAATCATCGCCGTTAGCATTGGTAAATGCAGCTAGGCCGTTCCAGTTATAACGTTCAACTTCACGATCAGAATAACGAATGCCAAAATCAACAGATTCAATATCATCAGCAAAATCAAGTTGATACTTACCATCAGCACGCACAACATCTAGGCTTGCTTCGGTTTCGTTACCATTATTATTGATTGATGTCGCGGCATAGCGATTAACGTTTGAACCCAGTTTTTCACCATCAATTGTTGGTAGTGTCCATTGCTGCTTACCACCTGAATAATTGATGCTAAGCGGTACTTGTGTGTAAATTGGGTCACCCATACCATCAAGAACAGGCTGGTTATTGCCATCTAATGCTGGTGAACCGGCATAACCCCATGGATTAACCGCACTGATTTCAGCACCACCGGCACCTTTATAAGTTGCACCTGCTTGTGAACCATCGTTGATGTAATTATCAGCAAAGCCGGCGAATTGATCATTAGTTGAACTGCCGTGAATATAACGAACACTACCTGAGAATTTTCCGCCGTTATCAAAATCTAATTGTAAATTAGTATTGAGTGCTTCTCGGTCTGAATAGGTATTTTCTGAATGAGACATAACACGGCGAGCTTGTAAGTCAGCCGCTTGAACTGTATTAAAGTCACCACCATTAGCATCATGAATATCGGCACGAGTTACTGTTTGAGTTGGATTAAACCAGCCCCAATTGCCATTCCAGGCATTACTGGCTATAAAGGCAGCTGAACGTTGGTACTCTTCCATTTGTGTATAAAATACATCAGCCGTTACCGTTAAGCTTTCATTTAATTCTGCTTGAAATGATGCATTAACCCCTAAACGTTCGCGTTCGGTAAATTTATTGGCTGATTGGTGTCCTTGAAATGACTGATAACCATCATTTACATCACCATCGCCATTAATATCTCCAGGCGATTGTGCGAATCGACCACCGCCTGGTCCATCTTCTGATGCACCACGAAACCAGCCGTCACCTGCGGAGCCTAGCGTATAGTCAGCTAAATTGGAGGTTTGGTAAGCAACATTAATGGTTGCCGCCATTGAGCCCTCATTAATACCCGCAAACATTGAGACACGGCCGTCTGTATCATCACCTAATGAACCTTGTGTTAATTCAGCTAATCCAGCGAATGTAGTACCTTCATCTAAATCAAAACCACGTAAGGTTTTTAAGTTAACCGTACCTGAAATACCACCACTTAAGACGCTTGCAGTATTAGATTTAATCACGTCCATGCCCGACACCATAGTCGCTGGGATATCGGCAAAATCTGGTTGTACCGTAGTTATAGAACCGGCTGCTAGAAATTGTTCGCCATTTAAAGTGGTATTAACTTGTGGCATACCTCGAACATTTAAGCGCGCACCTTCACCTGCTGAACGTGAGATTTGCACACCTGAGATCCGTTGCAATGAATCAGCTATTGTGGCATCAGGTAATTTACCTATATCTTCTGCTGAAATTGAATCAACAACACTACCGGCAAAACGTTTAGTGTTTAATGCTCGAATTTGTGAGCCTTTAATTCCTCGAACTTGAATAACTTCAATGCTCGCTTCTTTATCGGCGGCTTTGTTTTCAAATGCTAAACCTGCTGGTACATAAAGACATGATGCAATACTTGCAGCGAGTATTGATTTAGAAAAAGCTTCAACTCTACGACTTGTTTGTTTTTTAAACCCCATTGTACAATCCTTTTTTATAGTCATTATCTATTTTTTGTATAGTTCTTTAAAGTCAGGCCAAATAAATGAACCGGTTCATTCGTTTGACCTAAAAACTTGCCTGAACAATCTATAACAGGCATTATTATATTTCAAGATAATAATGTAATTAAAATCACTATTTATTAAGAATTGTTAATCCAAGTAAGAAACAACCTTATAGATATAAACTTATCCAATTGTATATAAAAGATAAAATACATAAATTACTAATTATTTATATCGTTTTTTATATTTGGCGAGTAAACTAAAACCATCTAACCACAGTTATTTATGGTTTATTAAATTTTTAAAAGTATAAAAATCACAATAATGAACCGGTATTTATATTACAGTTTTTAGCTCGTATAAATAAGCAGTATTAAATAGTCAGATGATAAGTATTGTTGGCCCCGAAGCTTTGCCAGATAGTCTCATATACATAAGCTGACATAACAATTTCAATAGGAAATGAAGATGACAACTCGACGTGATTTCATAAAAATAGCGGCCACTACGCCCTTATTCTTAAGCGGCAAGCATGCTACTGCTAAATCAAATGCCCCGACGCCTGAAAACATCAATAATCGAATTTCACTATCACAATGGTCTTTTCATCGCGCTATTTTAGGAAACAGTAAAAAAAATTACCAAAAGTTTAAGCAATCTTTACACAATAGCCCTGACGATATTTTGCAAGGCCCGCTTGATCCTAGAGATATTGCAAAAACTGCACGCCAGTTAGGGGTTGGGTATGTTGACTTGGTCAACGTATTATTTTTTGGCCATGCACAAGACAAACCTTGGCTGAATGAATTTAAATTGCGAGCAGATGACAACGCGGTAAAATTCCAATTATTAATGTGTGATGAAACCGGCGCTTTAGGCGCAAGTAATAAAACACAAAGACAGCAAGCTATAGCTGCTCATTTGCCTTGGTTAGATGCGGCAGCCTATTTAGGTTGTAAGCAACTTCGTGTTAACGCCTATGGTGACGGCAGTTATTTACAACAATTAAACCAATGTGCTGAATCACTGCAAACATTAGCGACTACCGCAGCAACTATGGGGATCGAAATGTTAGTAGAAAACCATGGTTATGCATCAAACAATGGCGCGTGGTTAGCGATGTTAATGGAACAATCAGCTCACAAAAACTTAGGTGTGTTCACCGATCTCGATAACTTTTTTATGGGCGGCTGGAATTTAAGCCCTGAACGAAGATATGATCGCGTGCAAGGTATCATAGATCTTGCCCCTTACACGCGTGGCGTTAGTGTAAAAGCGCATGATTTTGACAAAAACGGTCAGGAGACCACCCTAGACTTTGAGGCTTATTTCAAAATATTTGAACAAGCGGGCTTTAGCGGTTTTTATAGTGCAGAGTTTGAAGGTAACCGTTTGTCAGAATTAGCCGGCTCTACTGCAACCGTGGAATATACCAAGCAGTCGCTACTAAATATTCAATAGCTAAACGTCACATAGCAATGAGTAGTAACCCGTTACTGAAAAAAGTTACACATAACTACTGAAATTGTAACGCGTACTAACTAAAGAACTAACTTGAGCTCTGCATAGAAGTGTCGTATAAATTTAGTTTTCATAAATAATTCAAAACTTACTAATAGCAATCAAGCTATATTTAGGTTGAGGCTTACTCTAAATCCAAAGTTTTGTGTCTATCAAGGCTGATTTTCTTAGTTATAACTGGCTATTGCTAGGAAATACAACGCCACTAAGTACAAAAGAATAATGTCGAGCGCTCGTCTTATCCACATAAGCTTAAGTATGCTAAGAACAGAGAAACCAACGGCACTGACAACAAAACGAATAATAAAGGCGTTTCTAGTAGGTACTCATCTCCCATCAACTAATGTGTTAATAATTTTTATCGCATAACGCGTGTATTAATATTCATCCGGTCTGTTGGCCATAACCCTAGCGTAGTTTTGGAAACTAATGACTGTTACTATCCGTACTTAGTATTAGCTAATCGCGATAGATTGCTGGTTATTATTTTAAACGAGGTATTTTTTATGATTACATGGCCAGGGATATTAAAATTAGATGGTGAAGATGAGCTTATTTATTTAAAAAATCATGATGGGTTTATTTCAGAATGCCATGATTTACTTTTTAGTGATGACGACTATGTGATTGATTCTCAAGGTCACAGCTATTTAATAGCCTTAATTTCTAAAGAACTGCAGCTAATTAAAACAGATAAGGTTTTTACCAGCTCTCAAGTGACTAATTTAATTCAGGCGCATGAGTTTAAAAAGGCGTCACTATGTCTGATTAAAATAAAATTCATAACCATATCTGCAGCAATAAATTCTTTAGCTTACTAACTTCAATATAGAATCACCTAAGATTAACGTTATGCTTGGCATAGTGTTAGCTATAAGTACCTTGTTTTACGCAATAACAGCCGCAGCTAAATTTTCATTTTTTTTCCGCGTTTAGCATCAGTACTTTATGAGCAGTCAAATAAGAAGTTGTTTTCTGAAAACCTATTTAAAAACTTTATCATCCACATAAAAACTATAAACAGAATGTTATTTAACCAAACGTGCTGTACAGCCCCTATTCTCGTATCGCTATTTTTATATTTATTATTTTAGTATGGATCAGAAGTTTAAAAGACGGTTTGTTCGAGCGTCACGTATCATCTCTAAATAGTTCTTATGCGTTGATGTTCTAGCAATATAAAAACCTAATTCTTCTGAATAAATGATTGATGCTTCGTTAATTTCAGACGAGCATTGATGAATTATCTTTTTATCCTCAAGCCAAGTAACACAAGGGTTTCCGGCAGAATCATTAACCGCAGCTTTAGCCAAAATATCTGACATTGCTTGTTTAAACTGTTTCATAGAGTACGAAGGAGCAATTTTATCTTTGATCACTTGCCAACTATAGTAACGCCCTCCCCCTATGCTTTGATGTGAGCACCAAATTGAAAAAGCAATACGTAACGAATTGGTTTCGCTCATTAATCTCATATCAATTTTTGAAAACGGACGTTGATTGTTGATCAGGTATTGGTAAATTCGATTAATTAAACGCTGCTCAAACTCAAGTCGGTAGGCAACCCGCTTATCGTTAGTTAATTTGTATTCTCTTATTTTAAAATGAATAACATTGAGTTCATATTCGTCTAGCCCCATTTCTTTCATCGCCTGAGTATTGGCGTTTTCGATAAAAAACTCAGTGCCACTTAAACGGTTCATAGAAATTTTCAGGTTATTACGTTCACCTGAGCCAACGCCCTTCCCCATAGCTTTTAAAATATCAACTTCAAAGAAATCAAATAAGGTACTTTTTACATCTGACAATAAATCGGCATTAATATTGGCAGCATTAATTCGGTATTCAATCGTTCGTTCTACTAACGACAACAACGCCATGTAATAACGTAAGTCGTTAATGCGTGCGATACGCTCGTTGTTAGTGGTTGTTACCGTTACTTTAATTGGTTCATCATTAATATAAACCGTAGTTTCTTTTCGTTTAGCTGTGCTCTTAGAGTTATATTCCAGTGCTGTAAATAAAAACAAGCAAACTAAATCATCCGCTAAGCCGTATTCTATTTTATCACTAACACTTAATGCTTTATTTTCTTGTAACGATAATGATATTTGATCAGGTTGAGCTGGTAATGAATTACTGTTTAAGTAGTCGATGTTTAGCTTGAATAAAGAAGCGTAGCGTTTTTTAGACTCATGCACATTACAGCCAAGCTCAGTAAACACAGATTTTTCAACTAGTTTTTTTAATGTTTGCCGAACGGTAACAACTTTTCGATTTAACTTTTCAGCAATAGCTTCCGCATTGCAATAACCATGGTCGAAACGGTCACTTGAAAGAATGGTTAATATTGCTGATAGCAACACCCTTTCATTGTTTTTCAAATTTAAGTTTTCCATCGCAAAGATTAGATCTTGCGGTAAGCAGTCACCTAATGTAATTAGTGGCGGCGATAAATTCGTAAATTTTAGATCGATAAGACTCATGAGCGTTATTTTTATAAGAGTTTGGGCATAATATACTACGAAATAAAAATATAATCACATTTTGTCTTTCTATATTTAAATTATTTAATAATAACAAGTTTGTATAACTGTTCCGTTCTATCGCCCTTTCTGTTTAGTCCAAGTGTTGGACTTCAACTTAACCTGAATGTTTAGTCCAAGTGTTGGACTGCAACTTAACCTGAATGTTTAGTCCAAGTGTTGGACTGCAA
>JBPOFN010000045.1:0-31137 GCA_051251725.1 Thalassotalea sp.
AAAGCAAAAAGCCCGTTAACTCTTGCGAATTAACGGGCTTTTCTAAATATGGCGGTGAGATAGAGATTTGAACTCTACTTGAAGGTTTAGCGCTACAAACCCACTTAACTCAATAATTACAAATCTGAAACCCCAGACGAAAAAAAACCGCTTATCTTTCGACTAGCGGTTTCTTAGAATGTGGCGGTGAGATAGAGGTTTGAACTCTACTTGAAAGTTTAGCGCTACAAACCCACTCTTTATAATTTAAAAGCAAAAAGCCCGTTAACTCTTGCGAATTAACGGGCTTTTCTAAATGTGGCGGTGAGATAGAGATTTGAACTCTAGAAGGGCTACAAACCCTTGCCGGTTTTCAAGACCGGTGCTTTCGACCACTCAGCCATCTCACCTGATTACTTTCAACATCTGCTAAAAGCGGGGCGAATATTAATAACTGTTCATGCAATTGTAAAGCATTAATTTATAATAATTTGATTTTTTTGTTTAATTGATTTTAATTTAGCCAATTAACGCTTAACCTGCCACGAAGTGTTTAAAATTACCGCATCACCTTGTTTTACTTTTGCTGAAAAAACATCATTCATATGAATTTTACCTACACCTTTAGGTGTACCTGTCATGACGATATCATTATCGTTTAAGCTCATAAATGAGGTTAATTCGGTTAAAATTTCAGCTGGTTTATACATCATTAGCGACACGCCGCCCTGCTGAATTTTTTCACCGTTAATTAATAATGTTAAGGTCAATTCGTGCTGAACACTTTCAATATCGGCAGGGTTAATTGCCACAAAGTGACTAAAAACAGCTGAGCCATCAAATGCTTTGGCGCGCTCCCAGGGTAAGCCTTTCGCTTTTAATTTATTTTGTAAATCGCGTTTGGTTAAATCTAAACCAAAACCAACCGCAACAAATTTTCCGCCTTGGTATAAAAAGCAAAGTTCGGCTTCATAATGCAATTGTTCTTGATGAAATGAAATTAGCTCGGTAGAAATGGCTGAGTTCGGTTTGTTAAAAACCACCATTTCTTCTGGGAACTCATTGCCTAATTCAGTTATGTGTTCAACATAGTTACGGCCAACACAAACAATTTTAGACGGTACTAGCGCTTTCCCCGCTAAGGTTACCGTATTAATCATTTGTCTTAACTCGGCTAACTACCAAGCGATTAGCTGCTAATAACGTTAACAACAGCAGTAAATAAATACTGATGCTACCACTGCTTGATTTAGCTGCCACTTCTTCTTTGATCAGCACTTCATTAGGTAAAATGGCAAGTCCACCTGGATCATCAATAGTGCCATTCGCTATGCCGTCACTATCATTCGCGCCGCCATCTTCAATGGTTAAACGCAGACAGATATTACCAACCACTAAGCCTTCAACATACAAAGTGCTATGCGGTGGTGGGCAAACGCCATTAACGGTTGCACTCGATGATAGGCTATTGTTGCTATTTAAGATAAAGTCTTGCCACTGATTTTGCTCAGTAAATTTACGGTAAACCGCATTTGCAGGAATAGCTTGCGTTAACGGTATCACCACATCAACACTATGGCCAAACGGGCGAATATTTTTTATCTCAAAATCAAAATAAGCACTTTGATGAACTAAGCTGTCAGCGCTAATTGCTGAAATAGCCGATAACTCTTGTTGTGATAATAAGGTGCCATCGGACTGCTGCATTCTGGCGTATTTCCCCAGTTTTAATTTTAAGCCAGGTTCAGTTTCCATTAACTTCACTTCGGCGGCGTTAACATGCAACGGCTGAAGATAAGGAATATCCCAACTATCAAGATAAGCAGGTAAACCATCGTTGTCATTGTCACTGATACCTTCATTAAAATCAGAGATGCCGTCACGGTCGGTATCACTGCTGGTTAATCGAACCGATGATTTGATCACAGGTAAGCTTATCATTTCAGTTTGAGTAAGTTGTCCAATACCATTATCCGTGAGCGTAACACTTAAATTTACCAGTGTTTCATTGCCGCCGCTTAGGTCAATATTGCTGGGATCAATAAATACGGTTAATTCATCAGAGCTTATGGTGTAATTTAATGATTGTGGAATCGCCCATTCGATAATATGACTATCGTTAATATTCGAGTCAATAATGTTAAGTTTTACGGCAACTTCGCCAGCATCTTTTGCCGTGGTGGCAACTAACTGCCCTGCTTGTTCAAAAGTTATCTCGGCCACAGGGGCAAGATTGTCTTCACTAATGGTGATTTCAAACTGCTGATGAATACCGGCATTAACGCCGGTTTTAAAAGCGACAATCAGTGTTTCATCCCCCTCTAATTGAAAATCAGGCAAGAGTTGAATATCAATATAACCTTTAGTACCCGAGGTAATAACAATAACGTCATTATCAATGCTGTAATCTGACTCATCCACTGTTCCTAAAATACTAATTGGCAAGGTTAACGGATAAACCGGCGCTTTACCCGATAGCACTACTTCCACGCGCACAGTATCACCCTCTGCTGCCGTTTGCGGTGGGGAAAAATTAACTAACGGGTGCACATGAATGACTTGTTTCGAGTCGGCTAAATTACCGGCATTGTCGATTGCTCGCCAAGTGATATTTAATAAACCAGAGGTTATATTTTTCGCTCCGCGTTCAAAACCTAAAGCCGTTAAGTTACAGCAGTTAATGCCATCTAAACCGTCAGTTGCTGACACTTTAGTTAACGAGATCAATTCCGCTAAACTAAATTCAGTAAACGTATGTTTGGCAAAATAATGCACAGCCTGCGGTGGTGTAATGACCGGCGGATAATCATCGAGTAATGGATTGGTATTGGCGAGTTCTTCCGCTGAGTTGATTACGCCATCACCATCAGTATCCTGGGCTGCGTCACTTGCATCAAACGGATCAAAACCATAAAGCAATTCAAAAGTATCGCTCATACCATCGTTATCATCATCTGGATCGGCGTTATCGCCAATTAAATCGCCATCGTTGTCTTTACTTTCTAACGGATTTAACGGTAGTTGGTCTAAATGATCGAGGACACCATCACCATCATCATCAGTATCTAAAGTATTACCAATGCCGTCCATATCAGTATCAAGATACTCAAAAGGGTCTAATGGAAAGGCATCGTTGTTGTCTAAAACGCCGTCATTATCATCGTCACTATCAGCGTTATCACCAATACCATCATTGTCGTTATCGAGGGCTTCAAGTGGATCAAGCGGAAATAAATCGACATTGTCAGCAAAACCATCGTTATCATCATCTGAATCAATATTATTACCTAGGCCATCACCATCGGTATCTAAGGTTTCAGAACTATCAAGTGGCAAAGCGTCTAAGTCATCGGTAATGCCATCACCATCATCATCGCTATCGCTATTATTACCCAGCCCATCGCCATCTAAATCGACGCTTTCATTTGGATTTAATGGAAAGGCATCGTTACTGTCTAAAACACCATCATTGTCATCATCGTCATCGGTATTATTGCCAATACCGTCACCATCAGAATCGAACCATTCAAGTGGATTTAAAGGAAAAGCATCTTCAAGATCAGTAAAGCCATCACCGTCATCATCACTGTCTTCATTGTTACCTAGACTATCGCCATCAGTATCAAGATACTCACTTGCGCGTAGTGGAAAAGCATCAACCAGATCTAAAACACCATCATTGTCATCATCATCATCGGCATTATTACCAATACCATCACCGTCAGTATCATATTGCTCACTGCGATCAAGTGGAAAGGCATCATCAACATCTAAAATGCCGTCATTATCATTATCACTGTCAGCATTATCGCCAACACCATCGCCATCAGTATCAAGCCATTCTAATGGATTGAGTCTAAAGGCATCGTTAATATCTAAGAAACCATCGTTGTCATCATCGGTATCTGTGTTATCGCCAATGCCATCGCCGTCAGTATCAATATATTCTGTGGCATCAAATGGAAAATCATCAAATACATCTAAAACACCATCGTTGTCATCATCAGAGTCAGTATTATCACCAATACCATCATTATCAAAATCGTATTGCTCTAATGGATTTAACGGAAACTTATCTAATAAATCACTAACACCATCACCGTCATCATCGTCATCGGCATTGTTACCAACACCGTCACCATCCGTGTCAGTGGTTTCATCCATATCAAACGGGTCCGGATCATCGCTATTGATAATACCATCGCCATCAATATCAGTATCTGTATTGTCACCGATGCCGTCACCATCTAAATCATTTGTTTCTGTATCATCAAGAGGAAAAGCATCAGCGCTATCAACTACGCCGTCATTGTCGGCATCTTCGTCGATATTATCGCCTAAACCATCATTATCCGTATCTAAATATTCACTTGCATCATCAGGAAAATCATCGTCAACATTAAGAACGCCATCGCCATCACGATCATCATCAGAGTTATCGCCAAAACCATCATTGTCTAAATCAGCCGTTTCGCTGCTATCATATGGAAAAGCATCAAGTGAATTAATAACACCATCGCCATCAATATCTGGATCGGCATAATCACAAATACCGTCATTATCTAAATCATAAAGCCCTAAGGGATCTAAAGGACAGGCGTCAAGGCCATCTTCTAAGGTGTCGTTATCATCATCAGCATCAGCATTGTTACCAATACCGTCTCGGTCAGTATCAACACTTTCATTTGGATCTAACGGTAAATCATCATTAATATCTAAAATACCATCGCCGTCATCGTCAGTATCGGCATTATTACCGATACCATCTAGATCGGTATCTAATGATTCAAATGGATCAAGCGGCAAAAAGTCATTATCATCAAGCACACCGTCATTATCATCATCGGTATCGGCATTATTGCCAATGCCATCGCCATCTGTATCAATTGTTTCATTAGGGTTTAGCGGAAAAGCATCTTGGGTATCTAAAACGCCATCACCATCGTCGTCGTCATCGAGATTATCGCCAATACCATCTAAGTCTGTATCTTTACTTTCGTTAGGGTCTAAAGGAAAAGCATCTTGCACATCAACAACGCCATCGTTGTCATCATCGGTATCAGCATTGTTGCCAATCAAGTCATTATCGGTATCTAACCATTCTGCGCCATTTAACGGAAATGGGTCGTTAATATCGGCAATATTGTCGCCATCATCATCAGCATCTGCATTATTACCAACACCGTCGCCATCAGTATCTAGCCATTCAGAGCCATCAAGCGGAAAAGGATCGTTGTTATCTAAAACATTATCACCGTCGTCATCGCCGTCAATATTATTACCAACACCATCGCCGTCGGTATCAAGCCATTCAGTTGGGTCCCCTGGAAAAGCATCGACTAAGTCATCAAAACCATCGCCGTCACTATCAGCCATTAGTTGACTAACATCATTAATTAGGGGGGATTTTACTGCATAGCCATTTGGGCTATTCAGCAATAAAAGAGAAACAAGTATAACGTTCGGTTTAGACCACATACACAACCTCTAGTCGGGGATAATTCATTCGCATTGAGCACATCCCTGATAAGTCATTATAGCAAATAAGCATACTTTCACGTTCACATGAAATGCCCATTCCTTAAGATAATATTTTATTACTGGCTGTATCTTCATCGATATTTCCAGATAATAATTAATATTAATAATTACGCTTACGGCCAAATTCGTAGCTTAAGCCGATAAAAATAGAGCCTTGATCATCAAATTCAGAGAACTTAGGATAATATCGATAACCTAATTGTACTTGGCTTGCTCTTGATAACTGATAGTTAGCGGTAAAACCCAACATAAAATTGACATCATTTTTTTCAGAGAAAACTATTTCTTGATCAGGAAACTTCTCGAAGGTGAATTTATTTTCGGTTAACGAGATTGACGCTCCCGCTTTAAATTCAAAATTGAATGGTCGCCAAAAAGCATTGTAGCTTTTAGGAAATAATCGATAAGCAACAAAGGCATCGACATTATCATTATTAAAAAATTGTTCTTCATCATTCCAAGTCGCTTTTAACTCAGCAAGGTGTGAATAACCAAGACCCCAGCGGAAATTACGCTGGCTAAAAAAAGCATCAGAGAAGTGAAAACTGTAGCCGATGGCATTTTCTTCTGTGCCACTGTGAATTTGTGCTGAAAGCTCTCCAGCATTAACCTTATTCAATAGCAGGCTAAAATAGCAGAAAGACAGTATTAACACGGCAATAAATTGCCGACTACGAGTATTAATAGTGTTTTTATTAAAAATCATCACATTACCTTGCTTATTTATTGCCAATTTTATGTCAGCAATGAACCAATAAGTTTAGTAAGCAATATTTAAACCAAGAAAGATAAATTGGCTAGATAAGTTTTAATGGTAAAACTTATCTAGCTGAAAATATGAAGAAATCAGAAAAGAAGATTAACGATGTTTAAAATGAACTTTCAAGCTCTTGTTTAATAAGATAATTATCCATTGTAGAACGTAATAATTTATACAATAAAATAGAGCCATCAATCTCTTCTTTACGATTAGTTAAACTTTCAATATTTAAACCTAATGGTAATTTATACGGAATAACCGCATCCAAGATTTGCGTTAAGCTGTTATGACAAATTCTAATTGATTCATACAAAGGTTTTTCGGCATTTAAAATGCGTAAGCTTGTTGCTTCTGGCACACTAACACCTAACCAATCAATAAACTCTAGCGTTTTCTGGCTACCACAAGGTGAAAACGTCAAAATAATACGCTGGGGTTTAATGCCTAAATTCTGACATTCGATGGCATAACGAGTTAATTTATCAATGGTTGCTTGCGGATTATAAATAGCTTGTGAAATAAAGAAATTACAGCCTTGTTGATGTTTTTCAATCAGTCTTTCGTGCTCATTACCTTTACTGGTATGACGCTCTGCAATAGTAACGCCGCCAATAAAAAAGTTATGTTTATTATTAACTAAGGTACCGTAGGCTTGCTCTAACGAAAGTGAAATTTCATTCTTTTTCGATGGGCTGCCAACTAATACCACATCACGAATACCGTACTTTTCCCATGCTTCATCAGCCCACTGATTAAAGTCGTCAGCGTTTGATTGCACAACACTTTTGTAAGTGATCACCGGACGGTTAGATTTTTGGTTTAATAAAGAGGAATATAAGCGGGCATCATGGGTGGTTTTAAAAGGAAACGGACGCGGCTTTTTCGTGCGCGAGTTTTCATCTTGAATATCATAAACAATCAAACCATCAAAATCGATATCACTAACGCGTTCAAGAAGCTTCTCAGCAATTCCTTCAACTTGTTCAATTGGTGTATCACTTTTAGGCGGCGTAGTGCCGATAAAATAAACACCGCGATTAACATCGTTATAGCGTACTCTTAACTCTGATTCGTTTTTTAACATTATGACTTCTTTTGTATGACTACTTTAAAATATGATGGCCAATTATTGTTTAATAATGGCAAGGCTAAATCATGCACCTGAAACAAATGGACGTTTAGCCGTCTATATGATGTTGGATTGACACTATAATGTCAATAACCAATATTGATTAGTTTTAAAGACCGGGCCTGAACCGCCTAGAAACAAGTCTTTAATCAAGACTTGTTTCTGGTCAAAAACTTAACCTTTCATTTCAATTGGTATTAAAACCACATTATCGTCAGCATAAAAATCATCTTCATTAGCCAGTTGCCACCACTGACGCCAAACATCTTGCCCGATAAAATCGTTATTCGCTAACTGCCCTGGCTTTAATGGCACCGACAAACTGCCACCGGTACTAAACAAGCCATTAGTTGTTCGACGTTTGATCATCGTTGGGGTTAATTTTTTAGGATCATCAAGCCCCATGCTGCCTACTAATTCAAAAAAGCTTTTTAACGTATTGTGCTGATAATTTTTAACGCGATCACTTTTAACCTTTACATCAATCGCTTTGGCCCGAACCGGATCTTGCGTGGCAATGCCGGTTGGACAATTGTTCGTATTACAGTGACGAGATTGAATACAACCAAGCGCCATCATCATGGTTCTCGCACTATTCACAATGTCTGCGCCGTAAGCAATTTTCGCCAACAGCTCAAAGCTTGACGCGGTTTTTCCCGCTGAGATTATTTTAATTTTATCGCGCAGGCCAACACCTATTAAGGCATTATGAACAAAATAAGTACCTTCTAAGCACATCATCCCTAGTCGATTAGAAAATTCAACCGGCGCAGCACCTGTGCCGCCTTCTGCGCCATCAACCGTGATAAAGTCAGGCAGAATATTGGTTGATAACATCGCTTTACACAAGGCTAAAAATTCGGCCGGATTACCGATACATAATTTAATACCAATCGGCTTGCCGCCACTTAACTCACGTAACGTCTTAATAAAATTCAGCAGCTTTTTCGGTGTGGTACATTCAGGATTTACCGCCGGCGAAACACAATCTTGGTCACGCGAAATACCGCGGATCATCGCGATTTCTTCAGTGATTTTTGCTTTGGGTAAAACCCCGCCATGGCCAGGTTTTGCCCCTTGCGATAATTTAATTTCAATCATTTTAACTACAGGATTAGTTGCCAAGAACTTAAACTTTTCAGGGCTAAAACTGCCGTCTTCATCACGACAACCAAATAAACCAGTGCCAATTTGCCAAACAATGTCACCGCCATGTTTTAAATGATAAGGGCTAACACCGCCTTCGCCAGTATTATGATAAAAACCGCCTTTAGCCGCGCCTAAATTTAATGCTTCAATTGCCGTGGTACTGAGCGAGCCAAAACTCATCGCAGAAATATTCAAATAAGTAGCAGCATAAGGTTGCAGACATTGTTCGCCGCCAATCACCACCTTTTTAGCATCTTCCCCAACATTTTTAGGTAACATTGAATGCCAAATGCTTAAATAGTTAGCTTGCATTAAGTCGCGCTGAGTGCCAAAAGCGATAGTGTCACTAACTCCTTTTGAGCGTTGATAAACCAGCGATCGTTGTTCGCGATTAAACGGCATTTCTTCCGTATTGTTCGCAATAAAGTATTGCTGAATTTCCACACGAAACGACTCTAAAAAATAACGCAGATAAGCAACAACGGGATAAAGCCGATTTAGACTATGGCGACTAATAAATAAGTCATAAAAACCTATGATAGAATAGCTCAAGGTGAGTAACAAAAGCACAGTAAACAAAGGGTTGTCACTGTGATTGAAAAAGTAAATGGCAAGCAAGTTACCCAGAGATAAAATCGCCCAATAAACGATTTGCATGATGGTCATTATTATTATTCGCCCTTGAAAATTGATAAGCCGCGCTAGTTTACGCGTTTTTTAATCTTTGACGAATAACTATTTTGCTAAGCCTAATTGAACATCAATGAAACCCTTAGCAAATAACCATTAACATAAACCGATAAATCTCAAGTCGGGTTAATGGCTTTTAGCTTTATTTGAATTAAAGCAAATAACTGCAATAAAGGCCGTGCTATTAACTTATCAAGGTTTATTATCTAACTCTGTGAAGTTAATTAATAAATGGGATAGTCACTTTAGCAATAACGCCTGGCTTTTCATGCTTCTTATTGTCAGCACTCATACTAGTTAACTTAGCATCAGAATGAGCATTATTAGTACTATAGCCATCATTGATTAACTCAATACTACCCTGATGAAATTCCGCAATTAATCTGGCGATATATAACCCTAAACCTAAATGTGGCTGCTCGCGCTCTTGTGTGTCAGTCGATTGTTTAGTGCCGCCACTACGCACCGACACCATAGAGTCGAATAAGCGCTCTTGCATTTTTTCAGGTAAACATTGACCAGTATTTCGAATGGTAAGTACGGCTTGCTGCTGTACTTGGGCTAACTTAATAACAATCACGCTATCTGGTTCAGCAAACTCAACGGCATTGGCTAATAATTTATCCAAAAGTTGAGCAAATAATTCAGGATTACCCAACACTTTTTGCTGCTCAAGTGGCGTAATCAATAATTCAAATTGTTGCTGCGGTTGGGTTAACTTATAACCTTGAACACAGCCTGACACCACTTCATCAATATTAAAGTGCGAGATATCGGTATTCGCTAAACTTTGCTCTAACCGCGTGGCTTCACTCATTAAGGTTAGAATACTCGACAGCCTTTTAATGCCCTCATTAGCGCGCTGCATATAAACATTATTTTGCACTTCGGGCGAGTCCATCACTAATGACTCTAATGACGATTTCACGACCGCAACCGGTGTTCTTAGCTCATGCGATAAACGCGCAGACATCCCTTGTAAATATTGCGTATATTGGCCAAGACGCTCCACCATATTGGCAAAACTGCGCTGTAAGTCCCCGACTTCGTCACTGGCTTTTGACAACAAAATTGGCTGAACAATTCGCCCTTGTTCATCAATCGCTTGTACTGTTTGAATATTTAACGCGCGAATACGCGATGAAATGCGTGACGCAAAAATAAAGATCGCCAGCGTACCTAAAACCATCACCGCTAAAATGACATTAAACCAACCCTGTAAGGCGTTATTTCTTAAGGTGCGAATACCGTTAGTAGTTTCTTCGGCGATCACTGCTCCCATTACTTTGCCGTCACTGTAAATTGGGTATGCCGCTGATAAAATTACCGCTTGCTTATCGGTTGTTAAGCGCCACGTAGCCGCACCTTCCCCCGTTAACGCTTTGGTTAAATGTGAACCTTTAAGCTGGCCAGCATCATAAAGTTCATCGGTAAAAGTTTTCGGCGGTGTCGTTAATACTTTTTGATAAAGACTAGCTAAAAAATCTTTAATGGGTTGATACCAGTTATTGTCACGACCGCGATTGGCGCTTTGATTGGCAATTGAGCTCCAAACGCCATCAGAGCGAGTAATATCACCTGCTTTGGCTAATACTCGGCCATGTTGATCGACCACCCAAATACGTGATTCAGTGTGCCCTAAACCTTTGAGGATTTTTTCAATTTCAGGCGAAGGTAAAAGTACAGTGCCTAAGGTATCAGCGCTGGTAAATTGCGCTGTGCCTAAAGTGACTTTTTCTGACCGTTTGCTATCAACATCGGTGATCGCAAAGCTCAGCTGGCTGCCTAATAATTCTAAAGGTAAACGCAATTCAATAATGTAACCCTTTGGCGTTTCTTGCCACATGCCTTGAATACGGCTTTCCGGCGCTAACGGAATATTATCGGCTGAGGCGGTAGTAAGCTCATAAGGGGTTAACCAGCCGGCTGCGGTGGTGGCAACGAGATAACGGCGAAAATCGCCAGCAGGCGTAACAAAAGCGATTTGTAATAAGTCGTTTTGATCCACTTTTAAACTGTTTTTTCCGCGATAAACAATATCCTCATCAATCACATCAAAATAAGCGTATAAATATTGCCGATACTTACCCACCATATGCGTAAATGACAAGGTATCAGCCTGATAAACGTTTTTGCCTTCAATAACATAATCATCTTGATAAACCAGCGCATGATGACGATTTCGCCAATCAGATAAATCACCATCTAAACGAATAGGATCAACAATCGGATAAGCATATAAGTCGCGCCCTTTTTGCACATTCGGTAAAAAGCTGGCTTGTTCATCAAACAATTTTGGCCGTTCATGCAAGGCCGTAGCAACTGCGCGTACTGTGCCCATTAAGGTTTTTTCTTGGCCTATTCTTAAATATTTTTCCATTTCCCAAACATATTGATAACCCAATAACGGGATCGCAAAAAGAAACAAAGACAATAAGAATAATTTTAGCCGCAAGCCAAAACGGAATGATTTTCTCCTAGGCATCAACTTTCCAGCGGTAACCCATGCCATAAACCGTATCGATACAATCAAAGTCAGCATCAACAGCAATAAACTTTTTCCGGATTCTTTTTACATGCGAAGTAATGGTGCTGTCATCAACATATACCTTAGCGTCGGTCATTAATTGCTGGCGATTTTTAACATGCCCCGGCACTTTTAATAACGAATACACCATCCAAAATTCAGTCACGGTTAAGTCAATTAATTGTTGCTGCCAATGCACCACCATACGATCAACAAATAAGGCTAATGGCCCACATTCAATCGCGGCTTCTTTTTGTTCGGGTTCGGCCTGTGCTTCAATTCGGCGAAAAAGCGCGGCAATACGCGCCATCATATGCGGCAGGCTAATATCTTTCGTTAAATAATCATCGGCGCCCATGCGCAGGCCGCTAACAGTATCAAAATCATTATCGCGGGCGGTTAAAAAAATAATAGGAATAGAACTCGACATATTACGCAGTGACTGACAAAGCATAAAACCACCGTCAATTTCATCTTCAAGGCCAATATCGATAATGGCCAGATCCGGCAGTTTTTGCTCAAACGCCACCATAGCATCTTTACGATTACTGAAAGCTTGCACCTGATAACCATGTTTGCTTAACAGTTCGCTGTAATTTTCACGAATAGCAATTTCATCTTCTACGATGGCAATACGTCTGACCATGCTTGTTCTTTTAAATAAAGGTTGATGTTCAACATCATACCTATTTTTTACCGGTTAAAAAGCGCAAAGCCGTAATTAAAGGCAATTGCTAGATTTCTGCCACAATTGCTCAGCAAATTGCCTTTTTTCATCCCCTGTTTTGCCATTTCAATTGTGTTTAATGATTAACGTCAAACGGTAACGTGAGTTTCAGCGACAAGTTTGCTTAACGATTTGGTTAATCAACTTTGATGCTGAAAATTAGCCAGCCAATTATTTGAACCGAATTTTTTAAACCGAATTTTTAAACCTTGTAACATCAACAAATAAAGAGAGTCACCTATGAAACAATCAATTAGCAGCAAACTTTCAGCACTTAGCTTAGCCATCGCGTTAACATCAACTTTTGCTTCAACCTCAGTATTAGCCAGTGCCAACAGCACATCAGCACACCTTAATAAAACCACCGAAGCAACCGCAATTTATGAAAAACCCAGCTTTTTAGGCCTTAGTGGCGGCATGGTTGCCGGCGCTATTGTCGCAGGCCCATTAGGTGCAGTGGTTGCAGGTACCATAGGTTTATTAATAGGTAACACGGAAGAAATTGATGAGCAACGTGAACGGGCAGAAAGCAATTTAGCCAATACAAATCAGGCATTAAGTTCAATAAATCAACAAAAACAGCATTTATTAACTAGCCTAAAAAAAGCTGAGCAGCAAAACCAGCATTTAAACAAACAACTCACCTTAGCCAGTAACACCATCAATAGCGCTGAAACACTCGAGCAAATGAAATTAAATTTACAATTTAAGGTGAACTCGAGCGATGTTGAGTCTTTTTATCAAGCACAAGTAAAACAACTTGCACAATTAGTGACTGATAATCCAAATTTAAAAATTCAGTTATCAGGCCATGCTGATCGCAATGGTGACGAAAACCATAATTTACAATTATCTGAGCAGCGTGTTGCCGCGGTAAAAGCCTTATTAGTGGCACAAGGGATCAGCGAAGAGAATATTGAAACCTCAGCCTTTGGTGAAAGTGCACCGATGCAAGCCCAGCAAGATTATCAAAATGACTTTTACGACCGCCGTGTTGAAGTGAAATTACAAACGCAACAAGTACTGACCGCCGGTAATTAAGCGCTTGGTTTTACTCACCAAGGCAACCGTTAATACGGCGGCCTTGGCGAGTAACCTAACTCATAAGCCGTAGCTCAAGTATCAAGCTGGAGGCTGGAAGCTGGAGGCTAGAAGCTGGAGGCTGGAGGCTGGAAGCTGGAGGCTGAAAGCTGAAAGCTAGAAGCTGGAGGCTGGAGGCTAGAAGCTGGAAGCTAGAGGCTAAAATAAACGTCATTTCTATAAGTGAGCGAAGTATGTTGTTCATCAAGTCAGTTAAACAAATTTTTTGGGCCTGTGTTTTTTTTAGCTCATTAACCATCGCCGATAATATTGTCTGCGCGCAATCTTATTCCCCTGAAATTAAACCAACAAACACTGAAGCCATAGCTGAAACAAGAGCAAATAAAAATACAGAAATAAAATCCGCAGCCAATTTACCCACAGTTAAACTTGCCGATATTGAGTCCGGTCAGCTGTTATTTCAGCAAAGCGCCAGCGATACGTTTAGGCAAGCGCCGAATTTAACCACTAAGGTCGACATTGAAGTAAAAGGTATTGTGGCGAATACTCATGTTTTACAGACCTTTACCAACACCACTAATGACTGGCAGCATGCGTTATATGTTTTTCCTTTGCCTGATGACGCAGCGGTAAACCGGTTATCAATAAAAATCGGCGAGCGTGAAATTATCGCGGTCGTGAAAGAAAAATCCGCCGCCAAACGGATTTATCAAAATGCACAAAAAACAGGTAAAAAAGCGGCTTTGTTAGAGCAATATCGCGCTAACTTATTTTCCACCAAAGTTGCCAACATTCCGCCGAATGAAAGCATTACCGTCTCGCTCAGTTATTTCCAGCAAGCTGACTTTACCGCCAATACTTTTAGCCTACATTTTCCGATGGCCATCACGCCACGTTATCAGCCTCTTGCTAATAATAAGGTAAATTCTTCTGCCAACAATAAAGACATTCATCATTTAGCCGAAGGTGAAAGTTTTATCCCGGAAACGACAATCCCTAATTTATTATTTCAGTCACATTCTGCGGTTCAAAACACCGATAATTTTAGCCAGAGTGATGACAGTAAACACAATGCTAACTATCCAATCGTTGAAAGCTCTGAAAACAGTTTAGCCACTATCGATTTATCCTTAACCTTAGAAAGTGGTGCCCCACTTGAAAAACTAAAAAGCTTAAATCATTCCGTTAATATTGAGCAGCAAGCCTCTGGGATATTTAATCTCAAATTAATCGATCACCCGCTCGATAAAGACTTTGAATTACAGTGGCAATATCAAGCAAACATTCTGCCGCAAGTACTCAATTTTAGTGACCCTTATCAACAAGAATTTTATGGCCTATTAATGGTGATCCCTGGCTTTGAAAAACAAACGCTGTGGCCAGCACGCCAGCTAACTTTTGTTTTAGATAAGTCAGGTTCAATGCAAGGGCAATCAATTGAACAAGCTAAACAAGCATTTAAATTGGCATTAACAACCTTAAATCAAGACGATAACTTTCAGCTGATAGTTTTCAATAACCAAGCTGAGCAGTTTTTTGAAAATCCTGTTGCCGCTACTGAATATAATAAAAACACCGCTTGGCAATATGTTTCAAGGCTTGAAGCAAATGGCGGAACCGAGATTAAATCGGCATTAAAATTAGCCCTAAAATCAAGCTTGCCATCACAGGTAGAAGATTTAGCTAAGCGCGAAACGTTGCCAAGCCATTTTGAGCAAAACCAACGTCTGTCACAAATAGTCTTTTTAACTGATGGCGCTGTTGGCAATGAGGCGGAAATATTTTCTATGATCAATCGAGATATTGGCCAGCAGCGTTTATTTACCGTTGGTTTAGGCACAGCGCCCAATCGCTATTTTATGAATAAAGCCGCAGAAGCTGGCAGAGGTAGTTATCAATTTATTGGCAGTCACCGTGAATTAAAAACAGCAATGGATAAGTTGTTTAATAAATTACAACAGCCGGTCTTAACCGATATTAACTTTCAATTAAAGAATCAAAGCAGCAACAACGCTTTTACCCTTTCGACTAGCCCGTCTCCTATCCCTGATGTTTATGCCGACGAGCCGATATTTTTAAGTTATAAAATCAGCAAAGATACATTGATTAGCGCAAAGAAAAATGGAAATGGAAAGACAAATCCACTTAGCAATATTGACGAGCTAAGCGGCCAGTTAACGGCAAAATATTTAGCTAAACCTTGGCAGTTAACAATAGCGAACCTGGTGCCCATAATAAATACTAACAACTTGGCTGCTAATATAAAACAACCGACCTTTTCCTCTGATTTCAGGACAAATAAAAATGCCGACCATAAATCTGAGATTAATGCCGTTATTCCAGCGCTAGCAACCCTTTGGGCCAGAAGAAAAATTGACGACCACTATCGCCAATTAATGCTATATCGAAATAGCGATGCCAAGCAAAAAATTATCGACTTAGCGCTGAACTTCAATTTAGTGACGCCCTTTACCAGCTTAGTCGCGGTTGAGCAGAAAATATCTCGCCCTAACAATAGCCCTGCCGTTAATAAGCAGTTAAAAAACAATTTACCAGCTGGCCAAGCAATGCCAAAAACTGCGCTTAATTGGCAATACCAAATAGTTATTTGTTTGTTGTTATTAGTACTCGCTGGCGCTCTTTATTTTAGTACCTGTTTTGTCAATGTCGCCGGCAAGACGATTCCCTCTCCCAACCAGCGCAATAGCGCTAAAGCATAAACCGACATGGCTTATAACCACAATAACCGACAGCAAAAAAAGTAAATAATGAATAGGAGGTATTTTATGGCGGAAAAAAAGTTAGCTACAACATTGGTTATTCTAGCGTTATGTCTTAGTGCTGAACCACTTTATATGCTTAGTAAAGCTTTTTTAGCCCAACACTTATTAGCAAAAGCTTGGCAAGAAACCTTGTTATTAAAAGCTCAAAATTCAGCTTTAGTCGATTCAGCTCCAGCAACGCTAACGACTGATCTTACAACAACAAACTCGGACAATACTATCAGCCCTTGGTCTTGGGCTGATACGTATCCGGTTGGCAAATTAACCTTATTAAAAAAGGCCAAACAAGCAGAAAAAACATGGATTGTTTTATCAGGATTTAGTGGCCGTACTATGGCTTTTGGCCCTGCTTGGTTACAAGACTCCGCCGCGCCAAATCAGTCAGGAAACACCGTAATTTCAGCGCATAATGATAGTCATTTTAATATTCTAGCAAAAGTTGAACTAGGAGACTTATTGAGTTTTGAAAGTGCTGATGGCCAAAACAGACAATACCAAATAAACAGCATTAATATAGTTACGCAAAACGATAATAGTGCCTATCAGTTTATTGACGAGACAATAATCACCCTGATCACCTGTTATCCGTTTACGGTAAGTCGCGAAGAAAAAACTCAACGTTTAATCGTACAGGCCATCGCGCTATAAACCTAAAAAGCAAACGCAGCCAATAATAATAGTTAGTTTTTGAGCGCAGATTTATTTATTAAGCGCTTTTTCGCCAGTAATAAAATAATATTAGCCGCGACAATGCCACATAATAAACCGGCCGAATTCGCAGCTAAGTCTAACCATTCACCATAGCGATTTACGAACGGCTGAATCAGTTCAATAACACCACTGTAAATTGCAAAGGCCAAGGTAATAAACCACAACTTCGAGTGACATTTAATTGCCGCAGGGAAAACTAACGCGCCATAGGCAATAAAATGATGCGTTTTATCTGTACCTGGCACCGCGGGTAAATGAGCAATTGGCCATAAAGATAACAAGGTGATCGCGGTTAATAATAAAACAGTGATCAGTAAATAAAACCGGCTGATAAAATTAATTAAAATAGACATTTAATAAGGGCTTGATAATAAAAAGTAATGGTAAGCAATAGATTATAAATGCCTAGCTAGGTGTTTAAAACTGTTAAATTCTTGTTTTAACTGTTTAAGCGTTTGCTCTTGTTGCTCACTAGCTAATGATTGGTATTCAGCGGCAATAAATAAAGCCGTGAGCCGCTGAAAACTTTTACCGACAGACTCTCGTTTTTGCTTGGATGTCGTGGTTGAATTGACCCGCTGATTAATTTTTTCATTAACTAAATTGGCAAAATTTTTCGGGGACAGGTTTTTCGGTCTTTGAATATCTTTTTTCGCCAATAACTGCAGTGCTTGACGATAAATTATTTGCTGAGTACTTTTTTTAATGCGACCTTTTTTAGCGCTAATAAAATTTAGCCCCCAGACAATAAATAACAGCAACGCTAACGCGATGGTTAACACAACCGCGCTTTTCCATGGTTTGAATTGCCCAAACCAGCGTGACAGCATATTGATTTGCTGCTTAGCAGAATAGCCAACCACCCAACGCGTCCATTGATAATCGAGCGCAGCTAGCTGTAAACGAATATTGTTTAACAACGCAAAACTTTCAAAAGTTTTCGCGCTAAAAAAGCTGGTTGAAAAACTCGCCTGCTCAGCCAGTAAAAAGTCAGAAAAACCCGATTCTATTCTTTCAGGGCTAACGGCTGCGGTGGGATCAACTCGCTGCCAGCCATAACCTTGAAGCCAAACTTCGGTCCAAGCATGTGCGTCACGTTGATAAATACTATAATAGCCTGCGTTTGGATTATATTCGCCACCCATATAACCTAAAACAACGCGAGCTGGAATACCCGCCGCACGCATTAAATAGGCAAAACTACTGGCATAATATTCACAAAACCCTTTGCGCGTTTCAAAATAAAACTGATCTAAACTGTTGTTGCTAAGTAGCGGCGGTTGCAAAGTGTAAAAGTAAGCTTGCTGGCGAAAGTTGGTTAACACTGCGGAAATAATCTTTTCATCACTATCATACGTACTTCTGAGCTGTTTGCCTTTTTGACTTAAACGCGGATTAGAATTTATTGGCAGTGCTAGATTACGCTGCTTATGGTGTTCACTCAGCGACGGTGATAACAGCATCGAAAGGTTACTTTGTACTTGGTATTGCTTGACCTGAGTGATCGGGGTTTTAGCGTATAAGTTATATTGCTCAAGCTGAACAATGTCAGCATCACTGGTGGCAGCAACATCTAAAGCAAAAAGCCAATGTTGAAAGCTAGGTTCAGCATATATTTGATATTGAAGAATTTGATCATTGCTCGATATAATATCGGCACTGCTATCTCGTAAGGGTAATTTAACACCAGTGGAATGCTGTGTTTGATCACTCGAAATTTCTATCGCCCTGCTCCAGCGGTTACCATCAAAATGTTCTAAGACAATACTTCGCCAATATAATTGTTGATACTGCGGCCGTATTTGCTCGAAATCGGCTCGAAACGCTAAGTCATCAGACATTGCTAAATTAGCAATATCACCAATCTGGACACTGTCGGATAAACCTGAACTCGCTGACTTTGCTAATGGTACTTGCCATAATGGTGGCAGTTTAGGGAAAACAAGAAACAAGACAATCGCCAGCGGAATTGCCTGTAAGAACAACACACTCACAGATTTAATTTGTGCTGCAACTTTACCGCGCTGCGCCGCTGGTACATACAAGCTATTTAAAAGAATAAAGTTTGTTATCACTAAAATAATAACGACAATTGAAAAATAGATAGATTGGGCAAAAATAAGCGCTGACGCCAAAATAAAAACGCCTAATAAACTGAGCTGATAAATGTCTTTTCGTGATTTAAGCTCTAAGCTTTTTAGACTATAAGCAAAGCATAAAAGATGTAACATACTCAGCAATAAACCTAATTGACGGCCGGTGAGTACCAATAACACACACCCTGATAACGCCAACAACACTAAAACCCCTTTTGATGGCGTTGACGTTGTTTGAATATTCATTAAGGCGCGCCAGCACAAACAAAGGCCAATAATGGCTAACATCCAAGTAGTTAGTTGGTTAAAAACCGTTAATAACGAAGTTATTTGACAGCCTAACAACCACCATAATGTCGGTAAGTTAATGGTACTATTGGTTAAGTTTTTACGCTGAGTGTGTGATTGATTTAACGCTTGAGACAATGATTTAGATAATGATTGAGCCAAAGGTTTAGACAATGGCTTACCTTCTGGTTGAGTATTGGACTTGCTAGTAAGCTTAGCCATTAGCAAAATCCTGTTTATTATTAAAGCCACCTTCAGCAAGTTTTTCCGTGTTGTCGTCACCATATAAGGCTAACGCTTTTAAACACTGTTTCGCATGCTGATCGCCATGATCATTAGCGATTTGTTGCGATAATAACTCAACCGAATATGGTAGCCCTAACTGACAATATTCCAAGATCACAAAACACAACTGCTCTAATTTATCTTCTAACTTAGTAGCTGGCATATTCTGTAATTTCAAACAGTGCTGCGAACTTTCATCTTGCCGATATTGCTTAGTAAACCAACCTTGGCCTTTAGCCACTTGTTTCCAAGCCACATGGCTATTTGGTTCACCTTTTTTATAGGCACTTAATTCAAAAAATTCGTCTTGGCCAGCTTGCATTTGTGTAGCTTGGTAATTGCTTTCATTCACCGCTAACGAGTTAACGTTTGTCGCGCCTAAAAAATGCAGATCAAATGAGCTTGCTTTCGGGTAAACCGTAATTGCTAAGCCAAAATCTAAGGTTGACCAAGTTGTGAATAAACCAAAACCATAAGCACTAAAAACTTTTAGCCGACCGGTAGTCCAATTACCGCGGCGGTCTTTAATAAACGGCACGGTCAGTTGGTTATCTCCCTGATTAATTATTTCACAGTGGCTAATTGCTTGCTGTGGTAACTGAAAGTGAAGATCAAAACGCGGTTTATTACTCATAATATTAAGTGGCACATCAATTTTTTGCTCGGCAAAACCTGATGGCGAATGTGCTATTTCAATACTAATGCCGGCGAGGTTAAAAAAACTCTGCAACATCGCGGTAATAAAAAAACTGCCTAATAAATAACTCAACAACAAAATAATATTGTTTTGATAATTAGTACCTAAGAGAAACAGTAATAAAATAAAAAAAAGATAAGCGATGCCAAATTTAGACGGCAAAATAAAAATATTACGATTGCTTAATACTTGTTTGGGCTTTGCTGGAATTCTTTTCGCTAAAAAGCGTTCAAAACGCTGGCGAATAAACCGCTGAATAGGCAGAAAGATATGTCGAATTTGCACAGCTCTTCCTCCTTAATTTAAGCGCTAAAGCTAAACAAGAATATCAACTTGCTGCAAAATAAAATCGCTCGATTGTCCTGCAACGGCATTGCTGGCAAACATTCGGTGACTGCAGACAGCGTCAAAAACAGCTTGAACATCATCGGGTAAAACATAATCACGCTGCTGAATAAAAGCCCATGCTCTTGCCGCCGCAACAAGTGATTTTGCCGCACGTGGTGACAGCGGGTTAACGTTACTTTCTGGCTGACGCGTAACTTGGCAGAGCGAAATAATATAATCTAAGATGCTTTCTGTGACGGTAACATTGGCAACCGCTTGTTGAACATCTCGTAATTGCTCAGCGGTTAATTTAGCCTCGAGGTGCTTAAATTTATCTTGGTTATCGGGCGCTAATAAAATTTCTTTTTCTGCCGCCCGGTCAGGAAAACCTAATGATATTTTCATCATAAATCGGTCTAGCTGAGATTCTGGTAAAGGATAAGTACCAGCATGAAAAATAGGATTTTGGGTTGCAATAACAAAAAATGGCCAAGCTAATTGATGTGTTTTACCGTCAATACTCACTTGTCTTTCTTCCATCGCTTCTAATAGCGCGCTTTGCGTTTTAGGGCTCGCACGATTGATTTCATCAGCTAAGACAACATGATTAAATAACGGCCCTTGATGAAATTCAAAGGCTTGTTTTTCGGTATTAAAAATGGAAATACCTATAACATCCGCCGGTAATAAGTCACTGGTAAATTGCACTCGCTGATATGATAACCCCAGCGCTGACGCCAACATATGAGCTAGCGTCGTTTTTCCCATACCAGGTAAATCTTCAATCAGGATATGTCCTTTGGCAAGTAAACACGCTAAAGCGAGCCTTACTTGCTGAGGTTTACCTAACACCACAGATTCAATTTGTTGTAATACTTGGGCGATCAACGACTGCATAAAAGATCCTTTTACTGCAAGGTTTTATGAAAGGGACTATCGTTAGCCTATCAGCTAATTTTGATTAGGCAAACTTATCATGCCTTTACAGCGGCTTAATCAGTTAAAATTAACATTATTTTCGCTACTGATAAAACCTTATAACGCTTTGCTAAATTTTGAGGTTTTAACCCAATGGCCCCCGACATAGTCTTTCGTTATTGCCGGCTGCGTGTTAAACCAAAAGTCAGTGCGATTAAACATATGAGTTGGGGAATAGTGCTGACTTAACGCCGCCAACGGTAAATGATTCCAGCTTTTTCTGACCCGCTTATTAGTCGCTTCTAATAAATAAGTTTGCTGATTCATTTGCGCGACAACCCAAGCATGTCCACCTTTTTTATATGTACCTATGACCACTTTGGCATCTACGCCTTCGGAAATTAGCCAGTCAGCTAACGCCAAGGCATGATCTTCACAATCACCTCTAGGTAACAGTAATGCTTGCGCTGAATTTTGCCACATTTCTACCGTACCATATTGCTCTTGGTCAAATTGATAGGTTTTAAGCTTAGCAATAAGATAAAGCGGCAACCAATTATTATCAACGTTGAACGGCCTGATCCCCACTAAATAACTATTCACAAAATGATGCTGCCAATCGACACCTATGGTAGATGAAGTAGCATCATGGCGTTGTTTATCGCGCCATACTAAATTCGACGGGACGGGTTTTCCTAATCTTTTTTGTTTGGCTAAATAACGATGAAGATCCGCTTCAGAAAACTTTTTATCTTCACTAACAAAACTCACCGTACCTTGCTGGTTTTTATTACTGGTATAGCTCGCCGGTATATTATTAATCGCGGATCTAGCTTTGGCTAATAAAATATTATCTGAGTATTGCTCATGACTAACTTGTTCAAAGCCGCGATTACGGTGATTTTGTTCACCGCCCCATAAAGCGATCACCATTATTGCAATAAAAAAAACGAGGATAAGTCGCATTTTATGCCTTTAAGCCAAAGCAAATAATCAAAGCAACAAAGATTAAAATTGAAGAAGCAAAGATAGCGATTGCTAAGTTATTGGCTTTTAATTCTTTTTGAATATCGACATCTTTTAACAGCTTTTTATCAATCACTATTAACGCCGCCACAGCGACAAATAAAGCGATAATGGTGTAACTCAAGTTAATCGCTAAATTGATCAAGCTTGCAGAAATAAATCCCCACTCCATAGTATTTCCTTTAAATTATATTTTTTATTAATAAGGCCAGTACGTTACCTCAAACACTTAAAAAAACCAATATCAAAAAATAGATAACCTAAAGATTAAGGACATAGTCAAAAACAGCAGGCAATAAAAAAGGCTTAATATCTGCATTAAGCCTTTCGTTATTTATTTAAAACCTGTGACTCGGCTTAAATAAGTTTTCTTAATCTGTGTATTTTATACAATTGATTTAGTGGTCGTTATGTAAACGCCCAGCACAAGTATGCACAGCTAAAAAAAGTATTCAGCCATCACGCCATAAGTTTTAGGTTCAACATAAGTGTTACGACGAGCGCCAAAAAAACTTTTTTTCGCCGACAATACCAAATTATCTTGATCGGTAATGTTTTTTGCCCAAAGTGATATTTTATAACTTTCACTATTAGGTAAGTAAATCAAACTCATGTTAGTAATGCCGTAACCGTTAACATGGCCAACAGGTAAAATATTACCATTGGCTAAACTTACCTCAGTAGTACCGTCAAGATCGGAGTTGTAATCATCTCGGTAATGATAATTAATATTAAAAACCAGTTCACTGTTTAGCGCTGGTAATGGATAAAAATACTTCATACCGACGTTATAAGAATAATCTGACACTTCCGGTAAACTTCCGCCTGATAAATCTTCTCCGTTGAGGCCGCCATTTTTAAATTCATCAAATGTCGCATCTAACAAAGCTAAGACACCGAAAAAATCAAACTGGTTGTATTGGTAATTAAGCTCAAGTTCAAGTCCTTTGGTATCAACTTTAGCGGCATTTCTGACACTAAGTGCTGTTGTTCCGCCGGCTAACTTGATCAATTGATTAACTTGAAAGTCATCATACTTTGACGAGAATAAAGCTGCTCGATAAGTCAATGAACGAGCTAATGCCAAACCTTTTATCCCTAACTCATAAGTTTTGACGGTTTCTTTATCAAAAGCAACACCGGCAGCAAGCTGTGCTTGTGTTAAAAAATCAACATTGAAACCACCGCTTTTATAACCTGTGGCGAACTTAAAATAAGAATGGATATTATCATTAATTTGATAATTTAATGACATAAGCGGTGAAAAATCATGGTAAGTATCTTTATCTTTCACTTCACCGGTAGCTAAGGCTAAAGCCGGTATTATAGGAATGCCTGTACCTTTTTCAATGCTCGATATTTGCCAATCAACTTGCTTTTCTTCTTCGCTGTATCTAAAGCCCAGATCGAGTGAAAATTCATTATTAAAATGATAACTGGTATTTAAAAAAGCGGCGTAGCTTTGAGTGTCAACAGTACCATTTGTACTTAACTCACCAGGGTAAAAACCAGCTAACAATTGCAAAGAACTCGGATCACCTAACGAAGCGCCATACTCTATCGCCGCTCGTGATACGCCAGTAAATAGTTCGATAGCATCCGCTTGCACTGTTGTTCTACGATTGGTGAAGGCATCTTGTTGGTAATAATAAAAGCCAGCTATATATTGAAACTTCCCAACGGGTGAAATAATTTGAATTTCTTGGGATAGCTGAGCGTAGTCATCTTCATAATCAAAAACAGCGTGCTCTTGTACCGAATAATCAAAATCATTCTGATACTGAATATTAGTTTCTCTGTGGCCAGAAATCGAGCGAAATAAATAACCATTATCTAACTGCCAATCAAGTGTTAATATCTGCCCGCTCAGTTTACGTTTTTCTCTTGGGTCGATAGTTAAACTGACTTGCTTTTTTGCTGACACTTCCGTATTTAATGCTCGGCCTAAAGTATCAGTAACTGCTTCACCATCAAAAGAAAGGCGATCACTGGTTAAATTATCAAAGGAGAAATGAAAAGAAAGTTTATTCGTTATATTGCCAATAAGTTGACCGCGATAAGATTGGTTATCTTGTTCATTAATCCAGTGGCCGGTCACTATATTTTCTATTGTGCCATCGCGCTGATAACCATTAACACTAAATTTTGCGGCATAGTCGTCGCCCAGCGGGGTATTTATAATGGCATTATATTGACTTAAACCATAATTACCGACACCAAGGCCCACCTTAGCAAAAAATTCATTTTCCGGTTTTTTAGAAATCAACTGAATTGCGCCCGCAACATTATTCTTCCCAAATAACGTTCCTTGCGGCCCTCTTAATACTTCAACGCGTTCTAGGTCATAAATATCTTGATTATTGGCTGGAGATTGGCCGAGGTAAACACCATCAAGATATAAACCAACCCGAGAGTCGAAACCAATAGAGCGACTCGCTGCGCCGACACCACGCAAAGAAATAATCGAGGTAAAATCATTCGTGACACTCATACGCATATTAGGCACAAATTCCACTAATTCATTCAATTGTTTATAGCCTATGGTTTCAATATCAGCAGGTGAAATAGCAGATATTGCAATTGGCACGGTTTGAATGTTTTCTACCCGCTTTTGCGCAACAACTTCAATTGTTTCAATTTGATTATTACGTGGCGATTTTGCTTTTTTCTCTGTTTTTGCCACGACAATGACGGGATTTAATAACAATAAACAACCAACTACGATGACACTTATTTTATTTTCCATAATAACTCATCCAAAAAACAACACTTGCTCAAGGTCATGACCACACAAATATATTTAGAATAATAGTCTATAATACCAAAAGCTAAAGAGAAGTAGTCGTAACTATGTAAAAAAGTATAAAAATAATTAAATGACAGTTAATTCCTTGAATAGCTGGCCGATCAAGCTGTCCATGACTAAATAAAATATGTTAGCCGTCATCAGGTGTTTAACCTAAAACTTTCAACTAACTGGTAGCTTTAAAGTAAAAACGGTCCCTTTACCTTCTTGACTTTGACAGCTAACTTGCCCGCCTAAGCGCTGTGTCACAATATTATAAATAATACTTAGCCCTAAACCTGATTTGCCATCACCTCGTTTAGTGGTATAAAAAGGTTCAAATATTTTATCTATTATATCTACTGGTATACCACAGCCATTATCTTTAAAGGTTAATTCAATAGCGGAGTCTTTAACCTTAAAATCAATATATACCCTAGGCTCTTCTATTAATTCAAACTTAGGTTAGTTAATTAAATATAGTTCAATTCTGTAATATTTTTGTTAATGGCTGCCCAAATAGTGCTAATTCTGATAGCATTCAAAAAAATTATTTATTAGGTATTTCGATGAAAATCATCTCGTTTAATATAAATGGCTTACGTGCCCGTTTACACCAATTACAAGCCATCATCGACAAGCACCAACCCGACATAATTGGCTTGCAAGAAATCAAAGTGCACGACGATGCTTTCCCATTAGCAGATGTTCAAGCGATGGGATATGAAGTACATTTTCATGGTCAAAAGGCACATTACGGCGTTGCTATGTTATGTAAAAAGCCAGCGATTAAAGTGCAAAAAGGTTTTCCTACCGATACTGAAGAATCGCAAAAACGTATGATTATGGTTGAAACTACCACGCCAAGCGGTGAAAAAATCACTGTTTTAAATGGTTATTTCCCACAAGGTGAAAATATCAGCCATGAAACTAAATACCCGTATAAAAAACAATTCTATCAAGATTTAATGGGCTATTTAAATGAGCATCACAGTGCCGATGAAAATATTGTAGTGATGGGTGACATTAATATTTCGCCAAGTGATTTAGATATTGGCATTGGTGAAGTGAACCGTAAGCGCTGGTTAAAAACGGGCAAATGTAGTTTTCAACCGGAAGAACGACAGTGGCTTACTACCCTTATGAATTGGGGATTTAAAGACACCTTTAGAGAATTACACCCAACACGTGAAGAGCGCTATTCATGGTTTGATTATCGTTCAAAAGGCTTTGTTGATAATCGCGGCTTAAGAATTGATGTGATTCTAGCAACCAATAAATTTTCTGCTTCCTGTATTGAGTCAGACGTAGATTATGAATTACGTGGCATTGAAAAGCCGTCAGATCATGCGCCAATTTGGTCAACTTTTTCTTCGTAATAATTAACCTGCGCGCCTGAGAGTAAAACTTTACTGGACTTAGGCGTTTTATTATTCATATCACTAATCAAGACCTTAAACTATGTCTATACCCTATCTTTGCCCGCTTTGTTCAAACCCTATTACACCAAAAGGGCAAAGCTATATTTGTCTCAATAACCATAGCTTTGATCAAGCCAAAGAAGGTTATTTAAATTTATTACCGGTACAATTTAAGCAGTCGAAAAATCCCGGTGATAATAAAGCAATGGTCAATGCTCGCCGAGATTTTTTAGCAAAAGGTTATTACCAACCATTAGCTGATAAATTAGTAAGTTTATATCAAGAATTCTGTATTAAAGATGCAGTTATGCTGGATGCCGGTTGCGGAGAAGGTTTTTATACTCATCAACATCAGCAAGCTGACAATCAAGTTTTTGGTATTGATATTGCCAAAGAAGCGATCAAAAAAGCAGCAAAAAAATACAAAACTTGTCAGTTTAGCGTCGGAACCTTATCGCATTTACCTTTTGCCGATCAGCAAATCAATTGGATTTTGTCCATCTACGCGCCGATTTTAGAAACTGAATTTAGCCGTGTCTTAGCTGAAAATGGCTATTTATTAACAGTAACACCAGCAAAAGATCATTTAACTGAGTTAAAGCAACAAATTTACCGCGAAGTTAAAGCACATGATGAGACTAGAGAGCCAATTCAAGCATTAACGCTGGTGCATCAAGAGCATTTAAATTATCAAATGCAGTTAAGCTCAGGCCAAGACACCTTAAATTTATTGATGATGACGCCATTTGCTTTTAAAGCAACAGCGGAGGTTTTAGCAAAATTAAGTGCTGTGGATAACTTTAGCTGCCAAGCCGACTTTTTAATTAAAATTTATCAGAAAAAATAAAACGACGGCATCTCAGCACTTTAACCTAGCTACAAAGGTGATTTACGATACGAAATATCTAACAAATTGACTAAGTCGATATATTTCGGGTTAGTGACCGATAACTTAATGCTACCGCCCTGCTGATTAATTTTAGCCACTCCTTCCCGATACCACGACGCCAGTGACGGCGGTAAAAATTTGTCGGCCTGTAAACCCAACATAATATAAACCTGTAACGGCATGCTTGAGATAAATAAAGCGCTAACTAGCGAATTACTAAACATTTCAGGTAGACTCGCGGCAAAAGGCAGGGCAATAATTAACGCCGCAAAATGCCACGAATAACGGCAAACAAAGCGGCTTACCGTGATTTGTCGGTATTCGGCAAAAAATTGTAAAAGCTCAGTGCGTTCAGGCCAAAGCTTTAAATATTTTCGGCCCAGCTGGATAACTTGTAATAGTGTCATTTTCATAAAACTCACTATAGCAGTTAATCAAAAATTTCTCAGCTGAAAAAATAAACTTATTAATAACTCGAAGCAATAAAGCCGCCTTATTATAAACACATAACAACGCTTTATAAGGCTTTAAGGCGATAAAAATAATCAAACAAGTATTTCCAACAATTACCAGTGTGAACAATAATCACACAGACCGTTAATACCTTTAAATAACATAAACTTAAAAACATCCTAATAGGTTGTTAACATAGATATCCACAAGTAATGTGGACATTAAAAGTTAATATTTAACCATATATCCGTTAAAAAAACAGCATATACGCACTTTATACACATAAGCGGCTATAACCTGTTACTTTTAATGCTTGCTGTTCTATTTAGCGGGTAAATTTAAAGAGTCACTAGAGTTTATAGACGCTAAAATGTATAGTATGCCCTGATTTTATCTTCTCAAAGCAATCATTATTTAGGCGTAAAAATTTCTATGACAATTATCTATGGTATTCATAATTGCGATACAGTAAAAAAAGCCCTCGCGTGGCTCAACAATGAAAATATTCAATATCAATTTCATGATTTAAGAAAAGATGGTTTAACATCTGAGCTATTAACACAATTTTTTGCCGAGCAAGATTGGCAAAACTTAGTAAATAAAAGAAGTACCACTTATCGTAATTTGTCATCAGAAGTTAAAGAAAACCTAACTGAACAACTCGCATTTGACACAATTTTAAATGAACCAACCTTGTTAAAACGCCCTTTATTGCGGATAAACAACTCGCTTCACCTAGGTTTTAAAGCCGATCATTACCAAGAGCTATTTTCATTATGAGCAGTGACGTTATTGCACTTACAAAAGAACTAATTTCCCGTCAATCTGTCACACCTGAAGATGCCGGTTGCCAGCAATTAATGGCTGATAAGTTAGTCAGTTTAGGTTTCGAAAATGAAACCATGGTTTTTGAAGACACTACCAATATGTGGTGCCGAAAAGGCAAAGAAAAGCCAGTATTTTGTTTTGCTGGCCATACTGATGTTGTACCAACCGGACCATTATCAGAATGGCATACACCACCTTTTGAACCTACCATTATTGACGGTATGTTATATGGCCGTGGTGCGGCGGATATGAAAGGCAGCTTAGCCGCGATGTTAGTGGCCACCGAACGATTTGTTAAAGACTATCCAGATCATCAAGGTTCGATTGCTTATTTGATCACCAGTGACGAAGAAGGCCCTTTTATTAATGGCACGACCCGGGTTATTGATACCTTAGAAGCACGTAATGAAAAAATTGATTATTGTATTGTAGGTGAACCCTCAAGTACCAGTGAAATTGCTGACGTAGTAAAAAATGGTCGCCGTGGTTCTATCTCTGGCGATTTAACCATCAAAGGTATTCAAGGCCATGTTGCCTACCCACATTACGTTAAAAACCCGATCCATCTGGCCATGCCAGCGTTTGCTGAGCTAAGCCAAGAAAAATGGGATAACGGTAACGATTATTTTCCTGAAACCAGCTTTCAGCTGACCAATATGACCTCAGGCACCGGTGCAACCAACGTAGTACCTGGGCATTTACACGCACTTTTTAATTTACGCTACAGTACTGATTTAGACGACCAAACCATTGTCAGCCGTGTTGAAGCGATATTAGACAAGCATCAGCTCGATTATCAATTAGACTGGACCTACAACGGCCAGCCTTTTATTACCAAGCCGGGCGTATTATTAGACTCGGTAACTAATGCAGTTAAAACGGTAACCGGTCGAGAAACCGAATTATCAACTGCCGGCGGCACCTCTGATGGCCGTTTTATCGCGCCAACAGGAGCTGAAGTTATTGAACTAGGTCCATGTAATAAAACCATTCACCAAGTTAACGAGTCGGTTTCATGTGAGCACCTCGAGCAGCTAACTGAAATTTATTACCATGCGCTTATTAACATGTTATGTCCGAAATAACTGAGCAGCAATTATTTGGCTTAACTGATGAACATATTCATTGGTTAACGCCGACTATTGGTGTTCATCATCAGATGCTTGCCTCGTTCAAGGCGATGCAGTTGGCGGCGCAAAAAGCCGACATTGAGATAACGATTGCCAGTGGCTTTCGAAGTTTTGACCGTCAGCGGATGATTTGGAACAAAAAAGCGTTAGGGCAAACTGCACTAAAAGATATTAACGGCCGGTTAATTGATAATAGGACACTGAGTGAAAAAGAATTACTTCAGGCTATATTGCTCTATTCTGCATTACCAGGTGGTAGCCGCCATCATTGGGGCACAGATATTGATGTTTATTCATCAAGCTTATTGCCCCAAAATCAAGCCTTACAATTAGAGCCTTGGGAATACGAACCAGACGGCCCTTTTGCTTTGTTAAGCCAATGGCTAGAGGCCAACGCGCATTTATATGGTTTTTATTTTCCCTATCGAAAATACCTTGGCGGCGTTGCTGCAGAGCCTTGGCATTTATCCTACTTGCCACTCGCTAAACAGTACGAAGTCAGTATAAACGCAGTTAAGCTAAGCCATGTAATTAACCAGTATAATGTCGCCTTACAACACCTTATTATTGCTAACCTAAATGAGATTACGGATAAGTTTATTTTGAATATAAATGCCCCTGACAAATTAATAAGTGAGATTGACCATGGATGATTGGATGGTCATTGCCGTTATTATCGTGATTGCGCTTTTTATTATTGGTAACTTTAGTACGGTTCATAAAAACGCTAAGACACCACTACGAAAAAAAGGTTTAAACGATTTAACTGAAACCTTACCTCGAACGCATAAAACTAATGAAGTTAAACCTAGCTTTCATAAAAAACCTTAAGCTAACAGCTAGAAGATAAAGGCTTAAGGCTAGAAGCTAGAGGCTAGAGGCCTGTCTCTTATACAAAAGTTTCTATTTTATTATATTCATGATCTAATAAATAAAAAAATTTAGGTCATGAATATG
>JBPOFN010000046.1:0-30528 GCA_051251725.1 Thalassotalea sp.
TTGTACTGATAAAAAAAGCGACTTAGGTCGCTTTTTTTATGTGAAAAATTTTATGTGAAAAATATAGTGATAAAACCTAGTCGTGTTTTCTGATCAAATACTGATAAGGTTTTTCAACGATCGCTTGAGCTACTAACTCGTGTTCCATAAAACGGCAAAAGCTAGGAATATCACGGGTAGTTGATGGATCATCAGCAATAACTAATAAGGTTTCACCGCTAGCTATTTTACGAATATTTAAGCGCACCATCATTACCGGTTCAGGACAACGAAGACCTAAAGTGTCTAATTGATGATCGGCAGTATTAAATAGCGTATTGGCTGATAGAGTCGACATAAGTTCGGAAATTAAGTTTCGTGAATTAAAAATTTTGCTAAGTTTACCTATTAATCGCTTTTCAGGCAAAAATGAAATTATTTTTTGTCTTTATCGGTACTCCGTAAACGTTGGCTCGCCCAGTCAGCAAATTCAGCGCGGGTACAGCTGTTGCTAGTATTTTTACCTTGGCCAGAGATCACTTTATAAATAATTAATGAATTAGCAGGGTTTGGGTGATCAGCATGATCTATTATTTTACGAACAGACCACTGCGCACCTAATAAATTATTGGTGTAAACACCACCAGGATGAAAATCAAAACTATCAGACACTTGTGTACGGCGAACGTCCATGGCAGCGTTATAAACTTCTATTAGTTGCTCAGGTGAAATATCAAAAACAGTGCCTATGTTAGACATCGCTTGTTCAATATGCTGTTCGGTTATTTCAAGTTTGTTTGGAATTTTAATATCGTTAACTGGATGAAATCGCATTAAGGCAAAAGGGTATTTTCGCCACGGGAAAAAACTATTGAACACCATAGCGACAACAAAAATAACTGTGCAATTAAGTAAGACAGGGCTGATTAAGTAAAAGTAGCCTAAATCGATAAGTTGTTGCCCACCCACAACCGCGGTTAAAGCTGTGGCACCACCTGGTGGATGAATACAGCGACAAATATGCATAGCGCCAATCGCTAAGCCAACGGCGAGGGCAGCAGCTAACGCCATATCGTCAATTAATAAATTACATGACACGCCGACAAAAGCCGAGATGATATTACCACCAAAAATGGCCCATGGCTGAGATAAAGCACCATGCGGCACGGCAAAAAGCAATACGGTAGCAGCGCCCATTGAAGTAATAACTGCGAGTGAGCCTTGGATGTCTAATAATGAAAAACTAATTGTACAAACAAAAAATAAACTTACCATGCCACCTAAAGTAGCAACCAGTTGTTCAATGGCCATCGTTTTAGGTTGAATACCAAACCAAGAAGACATCTTAATCCCATGCTAAAATCTTTAAAGGCTAAAGATAAATGTTTTTACAATCTATTCAAGTAAAATTCTAATTGAGTATTGGTAAGCTAAGGTAAAAGCCTTATGATGAAGAGACACTAAAATTTTCCGTTAAATCAACCGTGAGATCATTCATGCGCCGTGCTGCCTTTCAATTATCAGGCTTATTTCCCGTTTACGTCTTTATTCTTTTTATTATTTCATTCACAAGTGCAAGCCAAGATATCCAGGCCAGAAAAACTTACGAGTTGGCTGAGCAGTATTTACTTAAAGGTAATCAAGCGCGCTTTAAAGAACTTTATAAAAGTTTGCATTATTACCCATTACAGCCGTATTTATTACAGCAAGACCTGATTAAAAATATGAGTGTTAAACGCAGTAAAGAAATCGCTGAATTTTTAACAACCTATCAAGATAGCCCACTCGATTGGCCATTAAGAAAAAAATGGCTTAATTATCTCGCTAAACACAAGCAAGCGAGTTTATATTTAAAATTTTATAAACCGACAACCAGCGCAGACTTAAGCTGTAAATTTCATTTATATCAATTACAAGCAGGTGTCAGCGAGGTATTAATTTTACCCGAGGTAACTAAGCTTTGGACGGTAGGTAAATCACAACCTAAAGCCTGCGATCCATTATTTAAAATTTGGCAAGCAAAGGGATATCGCACCAATGAAGTTATTTGGCAACGTATTGTTAAAACGGCCGATGGCGGTAAGTCTTCGTTATTACCTTATTTAATCAAACAATTACCTTTGTCATTACAAAAAAAGGCAGGGCTGTGGCGTAGCGTGCGAATCAACCCTAGTTATGTTGCGAAGTTATCGCGTTTTCCAACAAAAGATTTAGCAGAAACTGAAATTGTTACTTATGCCTTAAAACGTTATATCTGGCGCGACCCTGATCATGCGATTCAAGTTTTTTCACGTGCCCAACAGCAGTTTCCATTTAATCCACAACAACTGAAAGCAATCACCGAAAAGTTTGCGATTTCGTTGGCGAGTAAAAGTCATCCACAAGCCAAAACTTGGTTAGCAAAATTAGCCGATGATCAATACAGCAATAATTTAGTGCAATGGCAAATTACTGAGTTGGTGCGAGATGAAAATTGGCAAAAAATAAAACAAGAATTGTTACTGTTTCCTGAATTAATACAAGAGAAATTACAATGGCAATATTGGTATGGCCGCAGCTTATTAGCTACCAATGAAGAAGTTTTAGGCTATAAGATCTTAGCGGAAGTATCGAATGAACGTCATTATTATGGTTTTTTAGCGGCGGGCTTATTAAATAAACCGGTAAATTTAAAACATATGCCGGCGGCAATTTCAGAGCAAGAAAAGTTCGAGGTGTTAGACAGTTCAGCAGGTAAACGTGCTTTTGAATTTTTTCATTTAGGGCGCTATTTACAAGCAAGAAGTGAATGGAATTTTTGGCAAACCACATTAAATGACCGACAAAAATTAGTGGCGGCTAAATTAGCTTATGATAGAGGTTGGTATGACCGCGCTATTTTTACCTTAGCCAAAGTCGGTTTTTTAGATGATGTCGAGTTACGTTTTCCGCTCGCTTTTAATCTGGATATTGTCGAAAGCGCAACAAAAAACAATATTAACCCTGCATGGGCATTTGCTATCGCTCGCCGAGAAAGTTCATTTATGAGTGATGCTCATTCACCAGTAGGTGCGAGTGGTTTAATGCAATTAATGCCAGCAACCGCTAAGCAGTTAGCGCGTAAAAGAGTGACACGTAAAAAGCTTTATAACCCACAAGAAAACGTCAAACTTGGTACCAAGTATTTACAGCAATTATTACAACGATATAAAGGCAATCAAGTGTTAGCAACCGCAGCTTATAATGCTGGCCCACATCGAGTGAATCAATGGCTAAAAGATCGACCAGAATTACCTGCTGATATTTGGATTGAAACCATACCTTTTAAAGAAACCCGAGAATACGTGAAAAGTGTGATGGCCTATCAGCAAATATATTTATTAAAGCTTGGTCAGAAAGTTAAGTTATTCAATCAGCTAAGTGAGATGAAATTTTAATTTAGTGCTATTCAACGGCTAAGTCTTTGCGAGCATTTGCAGTAACTTTGTTGTATAACAGTAAGATAATGTAAAATTTAACCATAAATTAGGGTCGAGCTAACATGAAGATAGCAATTGACGCTTTATATTCTGCGCACGTTGCTGAATTACAGCGCCGAACAGGGCAAGTGCTGGCGCGTGAAAATTTAGATGCGCTGGTGATTCATGCGGGCAAAGAGCTAAAAGTTTTTTTAGATGACACTAGCTATCCTTTTAAAGTTAATCCTCATTTTAAACATTGGTTACCGTTGACCGACATCAGTAATTGCTGGCTGATTGTTAACGGCCATGATCTTCCTAAGCTTATCTATTTTCAACCGGAGGACTTTTGGCATCAAGTGATCGAATTACCTGATGACTTTTGGCGGCAATACTTCACGGTTGAAATTATTAAAAAAGCGAGCGATATCGATAAAATATTGCCGTACGACAAATTACGTTTAGCTTATATTGGTGAGCATATTGAAGTAGCGCGGGCGTTAGGTTTCGACAATATAAATCCTGAACCAGTGTTAAATTATTTACATTACCATCGCGGTTATAAAACCTTCTATGAACATGAATGTTTACGCCGCGCAAATGCTATTGCTGCTAAAGGTCATCGAGTGGCAGAGCAAGCATTTATCGCCGGCCAGTCAGAATTTCAAATCCAGCAAGCTTATCTACAAACAATAGAGCATAACGAGCATCAAACACCTTACGATAGTATTGTCGCGTTAAATGAACATGCTGCGATTTTGCATTATACTGGCGCTGATCGCCAACCCGCTAAGTTATCTCGTTCGTTATTAATTGATGCTGGCGCAAGGTATCAAGGTTATTGTGCTGATATTACTCGCACCTATGCCAAACAAGGCAGCCACTTTAGCGACTTAATAAAACGTGTTGATGAAATAACTTTAAAGCTTAATGAGATATTAAAACCAGGTATTAGCTATATTGATGTACATTTAGCCGCATATCGTGAAATTGCTATAACCTTAAAAGATTTTGGCATTATTACCACTAGTGTTGAGGCTGCTATTGCGGCAGGGGTTGTATCTACTTTCTTCCCGCATGGCATTGGTCATCATTTAGGGCTGCAAACTCATGATGTTGGCGCTTTGATGTTGAATGAGCGCGGCAGTCAAATAAATCCGCCGGAGCAACATCCGTTTTTAAGGGCAACACGTAAAGTGGAAGTTAACCAAGTCTTTACCATCGAGCCTGGAATTTATTTTATTCCAGCCTTATTAAGTCAGCTTAAAAATAGCGAATATGTTCAAATGGTAAACTGGCAGATTGTTGAACAGTTATCGTTTTATGGCGGCATTCGCATTGAAGATAATATAATTGTCCATCAATCCTTTAATGAAAATATCACCCGAGTAAATAAAATTTAAGCTCATGGCGTATTTAATTGCAACAGTTCCGCTGGTTAAAGAAACTATCGTCAATAAAAGCCGATTTATTTGTTATTTATCTCCCTGCCAATCTACTGAGCAAGCCCGTGAATTAGTTAAAACCCAGCAACAGAATCACCCACAAGCGTCTCATCATTGTTATGCATATTTATCTGCCGCGCCTGATGACAGTCAGCATTATGGTTTTTCTGATGATGGTGAGCCTAGTGGTACTGCCGGTAAACCAATGTTAACTATGTTGCAGGGCTCAGAGGTGGGGGAAGTTTGTGCTGTGGTTGTGCGTTATTTTGGCGGCACTAAATTAGGAACTGGCGGTTTACAACGTGCTTATGGAGCTAGTGTGCGTTATGCGCTTGAAGAACTTGAGACTGAAATAAAAATAGCCATGGTAGACAAAGCGTTAGTCTGCCAATATACGCAGGTAAATGATATTCTACATCTGTTAACGCTTGTTGGTGGTAGTGTTAAATCACAGGATTATGGCGAACAAGTTAATTTTGTTTTAACCATTCCTACTGAACAAGTTGAAAATTTAGCGGCACAGTTGCAAACTATGTCGGCAGGGCAACTTAAACTCTTGAAAGTTTAACCATTTAAAGAACAAAATAAGATACATAATTAACAGTGCAATATAAAAACATCATTCGAATTTTAGGTATCTTGGTCGCGCTACTGAGTGTCACCATGTTACCGCCTGCTGCCGTGTCATTAATTTATCGTGATGGTGGTGGTGTTCCGTTTTTATTAGCTTTCATCTTTATTTTTATCACCGGTATTTTAAATTGGTACCCCAATCGCGATGAAAAAAGTGAACTGCGTGCTCGCGAAGGCTTTTTAATTGTGGTGTTATTCTGGACCGTGCTGGCGGGCTTTTCAGCTATTCCTTTTATGTTGCTCGACAATCCAAGTATGTCGGCAACCGATGCTTTTTTTGAATCGTTTTCAGGTTTAACCACTACCGGCGCGACCGTACTGACAAAAATAGACGGCCTGCCACATGCAGTTTTATTTTATCGCCAGCAATTACAATGGTTAGGCGGCATGGGAATAATCGTACTCGCCGTTGCTGTTTTACCTATGTTAGGTATTGGTGGTATGCAGTTGTATCGAGCGGAAACGCCGGGTCCGGTCAAAGACTCTAAAATGACCCCGCGGATTGCTGATACCGCTAAACATTTATGGTATATATATTTATCACTGACTGTTGCTTGTACTGTCGCGTATTGGCTTGCGGGTATGGGCGTTTTTGACGCAATTTGCCATGCATTCTCAACGATCGCTATTGGCGGTTTTTCGACCCATGATGCCAGTATGGGATATTTTAATAGCCCGCAAATTAATCTAGTGTGCGTGGTGTTTTTATTAATTGCTGGCGTTAACTTTGCGCTACATTATTCTGCCATTCATGCCAAATCGGTTAAAACCTATTTTTATGATCCGGAATTTAAAGTCTTTATTGCCATTCAAATTGTTTTAACGTTGATATGTTTCATTGTTTTAATGGTGCATGGTACTTATGACGATGCGGATGTGGCGCTTGATCAAGCGTTATTCCAATCGGTTTCTATTAGTACCACCGCTGGTTTCGCCACCACTTCATTTTCAGATTGGCCAACGTTATTACCAATATTATTAATTTTTGCCAGTTTTATTGGTGGCTGTGCCGGTAGTACTGGCGGTGGTATGAAAGTAGTTCGAGTTGTCTTGTTATATTTACAAGGCTTAAGAGAATTAAATAAATTGGTGCATCCTAAAGCGGTTTTTTCTATAAAACTAGGTCGAAAAGCTTTACCTGATCATGTGGTTTCGGCTATTTGGGGCTTTTTCTCCGCCTATGCTGCGGTCTTTGTTATTTGTATGTTGTTGTTATTAGCGGCAGGTATGGATGATATTACGGCCTTTACCGCAGTTGCTGCCTGTTTAAATAACCTTGGTCCAGGCTTGGGTGAAGTGGCTGCTAACTTTGCTGGCATTAACGATTTTAGTAAATGGGTGCTAATTATTGCGATGTTATTTGGCCGGTTAGAAATATTTACTTTACTGGTATTATTTACGCCAGCGTTTTGGCGCTCTTAATTTTTAATATTTCTAATCACTAGTTTTATATTTATCGATAAAGCATCTATTTTAAGAATTATTTATTTTAAAGTCATGATCTTATAAAGCCGGTTAACCCGCGCTGAGGTTAAATAATCTCGATTTTTTGTTTCACTTGGGGCGATACGATCGATGGCAATAATTCTAAACCTAAGCAATCTATATTATACGATTAATTTCATTAAGTTTGTTCCCAACTCAGAACTGTATTAGCGGGCTTAAAACAATAAAAATTATTTAAACATAGTTATTATCGGCTTATCTCCTGAGTCGATCTACCCCCACCATCCATGGTTTCGTCTTCAATCAATGCCTGCCTCTAAGTTTTTTAATTCTCTCTGAGCGGGAAAAACTTAATGGCATTTGTATTATAAGTTTATTTATAAAAATTGATTTTTATAAATAAACTTATAAGGGTTGCCTATTATTTATAGTATCTGTTAATATTTGCGGTTGTTAGCGTTAACTATTTGGCGTTTATACCTAATCATATTAGTATTTTTAAGGAAGTATTATGTCACGATTTTATTTTTTCAGTTTGTTGTTACTTGCTTTACCAGTAACCGCAAACAATTTAGATATACAATTATTAGCGCTGAGCAATAACGCTGAAGTAACGCAAAAAGGAAAAACATTATTTGATAGTTACTGTTCGGGCTGTCATAAAAAAGATTTAAGTGGCGCAGCGGGCTTTAACTTAAAAGATGGTGAGTGGATTCATGGTAGCCAGCCATCAAAAATTATCCAAAATTTACAAAATGGCTTTGCTAATATGCCAGGTTTTGGTGCTGCTTTAAAGCAAGATCAGCAACACGCCATTGTTGCTTATATTCTGTCAAAACGTGAAGGATTTGAAAATTTAACCTACGAGCTTTATCAACTTGATAACATTGATGATGTGACGATTGAAGCAAAAGATAAAGTGAAGTCTGGCGCCATTAAAGATAACTTTCTTGATTTTGAATTACCTGAAATTCCGCATTATGCACTGGTATTTGAAGGTGACTTTCATGCCCCGAAAGATAAAAAATCCTATCTTTTTGCGAATGGTGTAAAAGAGTTTAATCTCGATGTTTTGATTGATGGTGAGTCAGCGCCGCCAGCGGGTACTGTTTGGATGCAACGCTGGTTATTAAAACCAGGTAAGCAGCATGTTAAGTTTACATTTATTTCGGCTAAATCTGGGGTTAAATGGAAAGGCGCGCAAAACATTGCGTTGTATGTTGTTAATGATGATAACACCATTAAACTATTTCCAGTTTCAACGCGAGCAAGAAAAGAAAGTAAAAACACTTCATATGATGTGAAAGCGTCTGGACAGTTTGTTGTTCAACAAAAGAAAATCGTTAAATTACCGCCTTATTCTATCGCGGTCGGTGCACCTGAAAAAATTAACTATGCCTTTAATACACGCAGTTGTGCTATTAACGGTTTATGGTCGGGCGATTTATTGAATGTTGGTCCTAATATCGGCGGTCGCGGTAAAGATGGAAGCATACCACTTGGTGATTGGTTATATCATTTTCCAGCACAATTGATCCCGACCTTATCAAAAGACCAAACTTGTCAATTTATTAAATATCGCCTTGAAAGCTCTCCAGAATTTCACTTTTCAGTGAATAAATTAAGCCTATCTATGATTGCTGATACAAGTATTGCGAATAAGATTAAATTTATTTATCGGGTGGTAGATAATCCCGATAAACTTGCTTCAATTTCGTTTTCTTTACCTGAAAGTGACAAGCTAATAATTAGCAGTTCAGTGGGCGATATTAATAAAAATAAGTTAACGGTAGATGTATCAACACAATCTGAATTTGTTGTTGAGATGTCGTGGCAGGGAGATAAATAATGTTAAATAAAAAGTTTACTATCACAGTCGGTTTATTGTTTTCTGTTTTAGCTAGCACACAGTCAGCGTTAGCCAATAAAACTTATAAGCCAGATGGGTATCATTTACAGACAATTGAAACACCTGAAAATGTCCGTTTCCATATTACCGGTTTAGATTCTGATAAAGAGGGAAATTTATATTTTGCTACTCGCTTTGGTGATGTGTGGACGTTAAAAGGTCAGCAATGGCATAAGTTTGCTTCAGGTTTACATGAGCCAACAGGTTTATTAGTGGATGATGACGGCAGTATTTTAGTGGCGAATAAACCGCAATTAACACGACTAGTTGATATTGATAACGATGGTTTAGCTGAAGATTATATTCATGTCGCCAGTGGTTGGGAGTTTCACAACGACTATCATGAGTTCAACTTTGGCCCGATAAAAGACCAACAAGGTTATTTGCATGGTACGTTAAATATAGGCTTTCAGGGTGGCACCGGAGGTTATCGCGGTTTTGCTTATAAAGTAAGTCCAGAAGGTGAGTTTACACCTTATTCTTGGGGCTTACGTTCACCAGCAGGAATAGGGATTAGTCCTGAAGGGGAAATCTTTTACTCTGACAACCAAGGTGCTTGGGTTGGAACCTCAAAAATACACTTGTTAGAGGAGGGTAAGTTTTACGGCACGCCAAACTCATTAGGTGACTTACCAGGTAATCCTAAAAATTGGAAAAATAAATATTCAGTCGAAGACTTAGACAAAATGCGTGAGTTACCTATTATTCAGCTTCCACATGGCGAAATATCAAAATCACCGGGAAATCCTGAATGGGATCTGACCAAGGGTAAGTTTGGTCCATTTAAAGGGCAAATGTTTATGCCTGATTTAACTATGTCTAATATATTCCGTGTGATGTTAGAAAAGGTTAATGGTAAATATCAAGGTGGAGCAATTACCTTCATGAATGGTTTTCAAAGCGGAAACATTCGTGCCGAATTTGATAAAAATGGTGAATTATGGATCGGACAAACAGCTCGTGGTTGGGGTTCTGATGGCGGTAAACCATTTGGTTTGCAAAAAGTTGTCTGGGATGGCACTAATCCGTTTGAATTATTGAATATTAACTTAACAAAAACGGGTTTTAAGTTGTCATTTACAGAAGCGCTTGATGCTAGTTCTGTGAAAGAGTTAAATATTAAAGTGCAGCAGTGGCATTATCATTACCATGAAAAATACGGCTCAGATAAGGTCGATGTTCAAGATTTAGCGGTTACCTCTGTCAGTTTATCTGATGATAAAAAAGTGCTGGAGATAACAATGCCATTACAAGCAGGTAAAGTGGTAGCGATAGATTTTTCAGGGTTGAAAAGTCAGTCACAGCGTATAGCGTCATCAAGTAAGGTCTTTTATACCCTAAACCAAACGTATTAAGCGTTTGCTAAACTCCTAACATGTACTCTGAGTACTGTTAGGAGTTAGAAATTAGAAATAAATGGCACTTACTTGGAATAGTTTTTCGATATCAGAAATATAGCCTTTATTGACTAAGAAAATTATCACCTGATCTTCTTCACGAATAACTGTGGTCGAATGAGCAATAATAACTTCATCACCACGGACAATAGCACCGATAGAAGTTCCTGGTGGCAGTTTGATCGAACGAATTTCTCGGCCAACCACTTTTGAGGCGTTTTCATCCCCTTTGGCAATTATCTCTATCGCTTCTGCAGCGCCGCCACGTAAGCTATAAACATTTTTAATTGAACCTCTACGTACATGGGTCAGTAATGCTGAAATAGTGGCGTGTTGCGGCGATATCGCGATATCAATATTGTTGCCGTGCACTAAATCAATATAAGCATTACGTTGGATCAACACCATGGTTTTACGCACACCTAAGTGCTTCGCTAGTAATGACGACATAATGTTGGCTTCGTCGTCGTTTGTGACCGCAATAAAAACATCAAATTGATCGACTTGCTCTTCCATTAATAATTCTTGATCGGATGAGTCACCAACAAAAACCAGGGTTTTATTTAACCGAGAGGCTAAAACTCGAGCGCGAGCTGGGTTGCGTTCAATTAATTTAACTTGATGATTTTCTTCTAAAATAGCGGCAAGACCAGCGCCAATGTTGCCACCGCCGACGATCATAATGCGTTTGTAGGCGGGCTCAAGTTTTTGCAGCTCGTTCATGACCGCGCGAATATGAATACTTGCGGCAATAAAAAACACCTCATCATCAGCTTCAATAACCGTTGTCCCTAACGGACGAATAGGTTTACCGTTACGGTAAATCGCAGCTACGCGAGTATCAACATTCGGAATATGCTCTTTAATTGTTGAAAGAGCATGGCCAACCAATAAACCGCCATAATAAGCTTTAACAGCCACTAAACTTACTTTACCTTCAGCAAATTCAAGTACTTGCAGTGCTCCAGGGTAGTCAATTAAGCGGGCAATATCACGGGTAACTAATTGCTCAGGGGCGATAACATGATCAACAGGAATATGTTTATTGTGAAACAGTTCGTCTTTATATTTGAGAATTTGGCTCGAACGTATGCGAGCAATTTTTCGCGTAGTATGGAACAAGCTATAACAAACTTGGCAAGCGATCATATTGGTCGAGTCATCACTTGTTACCGCGATGATCATATCGGCATCAGCGGCACCGGCTTTTTCTAATACGTCAGGGTGACTGCCGTGACCGGTCACCACTTGTAAATCCATTTTGTCTTGCAGTTCGCGCAGTTTGTCTTGGTTATTATCAATTAAGGTGATGTCGTTTTGCTCACCTACCAAGTTTTCTGCTAGCGTTCCGCCAACTTGTCCCGCACCAATTATTATAATTTTCATTGCGTAGTACTGTTTCTAAAATACGTATTAGGTGATCAGCTTTTTATTAGCGTGGCGTAATAAAAGCCGTCCATGTCGTTTTCACTAGGTAATATTTGCCAACCGAGTGTGTCGTTGTCATTAATTTTGATTAAGCTAGCATCAGTTTGCTCGGCCAGAAAACGCTCAATTTGCTGATCATTTTCTTCCGGTAAAATACTGCATGTTGCATACAGCAAAGTACCACCTGACTTGAGTAAAGGCCAAATGTTTTTCAAAATTTGTTGTTGTAAATCAGTAAGTTTTTCAATGTCGTCGGCTTTTCTTAACCATTTAATATCAGGATGACGACGAATAACACCGGTTGCTGAGCACGGCGCATCTAATAAAATGCGATCATACTGCTGACCATCCCACCAAGTATCTGGCTGTGTCGCATCACCGACAATTAAATGAGCGTCTAAATTAAGTCGCTGTAAATTTTCTTCAATACGAACTAAACGGTTTTCTTCCACATCAAGCGCGGTCATCGCTACACTAGGTTCTAGCTCTAACATATGACAGGTTTTACCGCCTGGAGCCGCGCAGCAATCTAAGATCCGCTCATTAGGTTGAGCAGCTAATAATATGGCCGCTTGTTGCGCTGCTGCATCTTGTACTGAAACATGTCCGGCTGAAAATTGCGGTAATTTATTCACATCAATCGGAGTTGTTAATAATAACGCGCCAGATTTTCCTTCTTGCTGGCTAATTTCTATGTCCAATTCAGCTAACTTTTTTTGGTATTGTGCAATCGTATTGTGCTGCTGGTTTACTCGTAACCACATTGGCGGCTTGGCTAAATTGGCGTTAAGGATGTCTTGCCATTTTTCAGGGTAAGCACTTTGCACTTTTTTAATAAACCAACTGGGATGGTTATATTTTATCGCGTCATTTGTTGCTGGCGGTGTTGCTTGAGACTCAGCTAAACGTTGAAAGCTGCGTAAGACCGCATTCACTAAACCTTTTAAATGGAAGTTTTTAAGCGGCTTACATGCAGCTACTGTTTCAGCAACAGCGGCGTGATCAGGAATTCGGGTATATTTAATTTGGTAAAGGCCAACCAAAATAAGAAAATGAAAGACCCGTTGTTTGCCTTTTAAAGGCTTATCAATAAACTGTCGGGCATCGTTTTCTAGTTCGGGTAAATAGCGTAATACGCCGTAACAAAGCTCTTGTAATAAGGCTTTGTCTTTACCTTCAACCTTTTGCTGTAAAAGCGGCAGTTCATCAGACAAACTGCGACCTTTATCAACCACATTAAAGGTACATTTTGCAGCTAATGCTCTGATGTTTATGCTCATTCGTTATGTTTGACCTGTAATAGCTTGACCGGCAATAAACCAATCACTTTTTGAATTTAAAATATCGGCAACCGGCATGGCTTTTTTACCTGGAATTTGTAATTGCAATAATTTTAATGCTTGCGCGCCGGTTGCAACGGTAATTCCCGTTTTATCGGTTGCGATAATAGTACCCGCAGCGACATTATCATCGTTTGCGACTATTTCTGCCTGCCAGACGCGAATGCGATGTTCTTGGTTATTTTCCGTAAACGTAAACTGCGCCACGGGCCAAGGAATATAAGCGCGAATTTTACGATCTAAAACATCTGCAGCTAACTGCCAATTGAGTTCAGCTTCGGCTTTATCTAATTTAGCGGCGTAAGTTGATAATGCATTATCTTGTGGTTGGGTGGTATGTTGATTTTCCGCCATGATGTTCAGGGTTTCAATCAGCGCGGTTGGTCCAAGTTCAGCAAGCTTTTCATACAGGCTCGCACTGGTATCTGTTGCTTCAATCTGACAAGTGGCTGTTAAAATCATCGCACCAGTATCTAAGCCTTTATCCATTTGCATAATGGTGACGCCAGTTTCAGCATCTCCAGCTTCTAATGACCGTTGAATTGGCGCCGCGCCGCGCCATTTTGGTAAAATAGAGCCGTGTACATTAATACAGCCTAAGCGCGGGGTCGTTAAAATAACTTCCGGTAATAATAAGCCGTATGCGACCACTACCATAACATCAGCTTGATACTGAGCTAGTACTTCTTGCTCTGCTATTGCTTTAAAGTTTTTTGGTTGTTCAACCGTTAACTCATGGGCAAGCGCTAAGTTTTTTGTCGCACATGCGGTTAATTTTTTGCCACGACCGGCAGGTTTGTCAGGCGGACAATAAACCGCTACAACTTGATGTTTTGAGTCGATTAATGCCGCTAGATGTTGAGCGGCGAAATCAGGTGTTCCGGCAAATATTATTTTTAATGGCGCTGACAAGGTATGATCCTGTGTGAAATGAAATTAAGCGTCTTGTGCTCGCGCTTCTTTTTCAAGTTTGGTTTTGATGCGGTTACGTTTTAGTGGCGATAAATAATCTACAAATAAAACACCAGCGAGATGATCAAGTTCATGCTGAAGACAGATACTTAATAATTCGCTACCGTCGAGGGTGAATTCATTGCCATCACGATCAAGAGCTTTTACTGTCACTTTTTCATGGCGGGTTACTTTGGCGTAACAACCAGGCACCGACAAACAGCCTTCTTCGTTAATACAAGTTTCGTCACTTTTAGCAATTATTTCAGGATTGATAAAAGTTAGCGGTGTTTTTTCGTCAGTATCTGAGACATCCATCACCACAATGCGTTGATGAATATTCACTTGCGTGGCCGCTAAGCCAACGCCGCTTTCTTCATACATGGTGTCAAACATATCATCGACAATTTTTCGAATGTCGTCATTAACTTCAACTACATCAGCAGCTTTAGTTCTTAATCTTTCATCAGGAAAGCGTAATACAGGTAAAATGGCCATAATTTTTTAAAACAATTAGCGATATTTGAGATAGAGTGTTATGTTCTAATTTTAGCGAGTAAATTAAATTAATAACAGTGTTTTAGTGATATACCTGAATTAACTTGAAAATTAGTTGGGGTTTAGTCGCAATAATTAAAACAGGCAGGGTAGCATGCTTAAGAAAATTCTAATTATAATTCTTAGTTTTTTGATTCCATTAGTCTCGGTCGCAGATGTTTTAACAATCAAAAAAAGCGCGCCTCAAACTTATGTTGTTAAAAAAGGCGATACGTTATGGGATATTTCAGGGATATTTCTTAAAGAACCTTGGTTATGGCCGAAATTATGGCGTTTAAATCCGAATATTAATAATCCCCACCTTATTTACCCTGGCGACGAATTACGGTTAGTTTTTGATGAACAAGGCCAACCTATGTTGGTTAAAGGCAAGCCTGAACTTAAATGGTCACCTAAAGTACGTACCTCCTTAAAAGATCAAAATGCGATAGCGACACTTCCGCTTAGTGTTATTGCTCCGTTTCTCAAATATGACTCGGTTCTGACTGAGCAACAAATTGAAGACTCTCCCTATGTCATTGGCAGTGACGAAGGCCAAAAATCCAGTATTGATGGTTTTAAAGTCTATGTTAATGACGATTTAAAACTTGGCCATGGTTATGGCTTTTATATTAAGGGCGCAGAATTAATCGATCCTGAAACCGGCGAATCGTTAGGTTATCAAGGGGTTTTAGTTGGCTCTGGTAAGGTGATTAGTGTTGGCAATATGGCAGAAAAAGAGCCATCAACGGTTTATATCGATAATGCCATCCAAGAAATACGCTCTGGTGCCTTAGTCTTACCGGTTAACGAAGGCCAAATGTACCCCTCATATTTTTCTATGCAATCAGTATCGGAAGGTGTTTCAGGTCGGATTATTGCTTCATCTATCGGTGTGCGCGAATTTGGTAAATTAGAAATTGTTATTGTTAATCGCGGTAAAGAGCAAAATATTAAACAAGGTGATATTTTTAGTGTTAAAAGAACAAGCCCTGGCGTGTTAGAGACTAACAATGGCCCTGTATATACTAAAGATGCTTCACGTTGGAGTCGATTAGCTAGCGCTGATGATTCTGATTATAAAATGCCAAAAGAAAGCTTGGGTACCTCGATGGTCTTTAAAGTGTATGACAAAGTCAGTTTGGCTTTGATACTTAAGAGCAGTAAACCGCTGCGATTAAATGATATTGTTGAAGCGCCATAAGCGATAAATATTTAGCTTAATTATAACTATCGACTAACCTAAAAGAATCAGCAAAAGGATTCTTTTAGGAGCATAACATTGCCGCGACAGGAAGTTGCTTATTGGCTGGCATTAAAATATGTGCCACGCTTAAGTCTCGATAAAAAACTCGCTTTGGTTGAAAAAGTCGGGTTGATCAAACTGTTCGACAATCCCCCTGCATTATCAAGTTATGGCTTAACCGCCAAGCAAATAGCTGCAATAATTCACCCTGATTGGCAAAAAATTGAAGCAATTCAAACTGCAAGTCAGCGCTGCTATAGTCAATTAGTTGGTTTTAGCGATCCGCAATACCCTAGTCAGTTAAAACAAATTTTTGATCCGCCTTTAGTGCTTTATGTGCAAGGTGATCCCGCGCTGTTGTCAAAGTCACAATTAGCGATTGTTGGCAGCCGCTCAGCCAGTATTAACGGTAAAGAAATTACCCAAATATTTACCCAAGAATTACTCGCCTATGGTTTAGTTATTACCAGCGGTTTAGCGATTGGCATCGATGGTTATGCCCATAAAACGGCTGTTGATTTTGGTGGTAACACCATTGCGGTTGTCGCTACCGGTTTAGATATTGTTTATCCATCGCGGCACCGGCTATTGGCAAAAAACATTATCGATGCAGGTGGTGTTATTGTTAGTGAATTCCCTCCAGGAACATTAGCGAAAGCCGGACATTTCCCGAAACGAAATCGCATTATCAGTGGTTTATCACTTGGCGTTTTAGTGGTTGAAGCAGAATTGAAAAGTGGCTCACTTATTACCGCTAGAACAGCATTAGAACAAAACAGAGAGGTGTTTGCAGTACCGGGTAGTATTGCTAATCCTTATGTTAAAGGCTGCCATTGGTTAATCAAACAAGGCGCTAAACTTGTTGATGAAGTGGCCGATATAATTAATGAGTTAGATCTTTCTGCTTTATCCGGTCTATTAGATAAGCCTAAGGAGATTATATTTTCTAATTATTCTGAATCACAATCAGCACAATTGAATGATGATCATGAAAAAAACTTTGAAAATAATGGCCAAAAAGGCTTGTTTATCGATTCATTGTTAGCTAGTGTTGGAAATGAGACTACACCCGTAGATCAGATAGTCTCTCGGTCTAAACTTCCCGTAAACGAAGTGTTAAGTCGGCTTACAATGCTTGAGCTTAGAGGCTTGGTGTCAGCGGTACCCGGTGGCTATCAAAGACTTATTAAGGGGTAATTTATGTTTGATATTTTAATGTACCTTTTTGAGAACTACATCCACTCAGAAGCTGAAGTGATGGTTGATCATGATACCTTAACGGATGAGCTTACTCGTGCGGGTTTTCATCAAGATGAAATATATAAAGCACTAAAATGGTTGGAAAAACTAGCTGCTTTACAAGACGTTGAAGCTTATCCTTTTGTTACTCGTACAGGCAGTACCAGTGTTCGTGTTTATACACAGCAAGAAACACAATTACTTGATACCGAATGTCGGGGCTTTATCTTATTTCTAGAACAAGTGAACTTACTTGATTTTACTACCCGTGAAATGGTGGTTGATCGTGTGATGGAACTTGATACCCAAGATTTTTGTTTAGATGACCTCAAATGGGTTATTTTAATGGTCTTGTTTAATGTACCAGGTAAAGAATCTGCTTATTCTCAAATGGAAGACCTTATTTTTGATGAGCAGCCAGATGGTCCGTTACATTAACGATAAAAATCAGTGATTATTCAATGTTGATAACAGTAGTTTATTAATCGCTACTGTTATCTTATGTTGGCCTACATACCTTTCTTAAAGCTATTCCGTTTTTTATGTCATAATAGCAAGGTTACTTACGCTATATTTTGTGAAATATGTCAGATTCAGATCAGCCGTTATTTAAAAAACATGAACATGCTTTAGAAAAAACGCATGAAGTGTGCCCAGAATGTGAAAGTGGCTTAACCATAAAACACAGTAAAGCTGGCGCTTTTTGGGGTTGTCAAAGTTACCCTAGCTGTTCGTATACACGCCCTGTGGTTGAACAACAAAAAGTTGAAGACAAGCCTTTGCCTGGTAGTAGTTGCCCTGAATGCGGTAATGAACTTGCGGTTAAACAAGGTCGCTACGGTATGTTTATTGGTTGTTCAAACTTTCCTGAATGTCATCATATTGAAGATAGCAACCACCAACCCTTAGCAAATAATACTGATGTGCCGGTTGATTGCCCAAGTTGTAACAAAGGGCAGTTGCAGGAAAAAACCAGTCGCTTTGGTAAAATATTTTATTCTTGTGATCAATATCCGAAATGTAAATATGTGATAAATTTTCAGCCGGTTGCTGAAGCTTGTCCACAATGCCAATGGCCGATTATGTTAAAGCGACAAATGGCAAGTGGTGAAGTACATGTTTGCCCGCAAAAGAAATGTGGCTGTAAAATAAAAATTACAGAATAAAATAACATTAATAAATAGTTAATTTAAAAAGTGTCATTGAGCTTGTCTTAGACAATATTTATTTATAACAAATAATATTTTTTAGGAAGGTAAATGAAAATATACACACTCTGGTCTGTATTATTAATCGCGATTTCTTTCGCAGGCTGCTCAGATGCCAATAAATCGTCATCAGCAGCGCCATCATCCTCTTATCCTTGGGATATCCCTCAAACTAAGCCTGAGCGGCCCTTAAGCGCGGCTATGGCAAGGCTTTACGATGATTATTTAACGCCTCGCCCTGAAGATAACGAACTTTATTCTAATTTTAAATTTACCGAATTGGCAGGCTTTGATTATAACGGTCATAACGGCACTATTTCTCGTCGAGATCCATCTAAGATAATATTTGAAAATGGTAAATATTACGTTTGGTACACCAAGCGCGATACGCCAGTGCCGCCAGTAGGTGCAAAAAATGCTAAATATTCGACAGATACAGTACCATCTACCGATTGGGATTTATCTGATATTTGGTACGCAACCAGTGAAGATGGTTTTACTTGGCAAGAGCAAGGTGCTGCTATTCAACGTCCTGAAAAACCTAAACAAGGATGGCGCTCGGTAACAACAACCGATATTTTGAAATGGCAGGGTAAATATTATCTATATTTTCAGGCGTTTAATGAGGCAAGTGGGAAAAAAGGCGATCATTGCCCAGTTTCAATGGCGTATGCCGATTCACCGGATGGCCCGTGGACAACCGTTGATGGTGTGATTATAGAAAATGGAGAACCTGGTTCATGGGACCAATTTTCGATTCATGACCCTTATCCTTTAGTCTATAACGGTCAAATATATATTTACTATAAGGCTGCTTACGGCGAACGACCTGAATATTTATTGGGCGCCGGTTTAGCTATTGCTGATAATCCGCTTGGGCCTTTTAAAAAGCATCCTTTAAACCCGTTATTTAATTCAGGGCATGAAACTACTTTATTTCCATTTAAAGAAGGGATGGCGGCGCTTATCACGAGCAATGGCAATGAATCGAATACGATTCAATATGCACCTGATGGTGTCAACTTTGGTATTGCTTCGGTTACGGCATTAATGCCAAAAGCAGCAGGCCCTTTTGTCCCCGATGCGTTTACCAGTAATGGTAACGGCAGAGGAATTACCTGGGGATTGTCGCATTTTTATAATGGCGGCAGCCGAGATAAAGTTCATACTATGCTAGCGCGTTTTGATGCCGATTTAAGTTTAGATGTTAATGAACCAGCCTTTAAACAAACCCGCAGGTACTTACCAAAAGAAGTGTATTTTTCGCAAGGGTTGAATAAGGAATTGAAAGACAAGCGAAAATCAGAAGCTCGTCAGTAACAAAAGCTTAACTAACACAGTTTGCATTTACTTCTTCAGTTATTTAGCATGATGATGAATCGTTATATTTATTCGTCATATTAGTCTAGGAAGAAGTAATATTATGTTAGGGAAGTTTTGTTTGTTTTTTATCGTCATAGTTTTTAGTGGCTGTAATAGTACTCCAGTCAAGGAAAGGTATAAAACCACGTATGTGCCATTACTGAGTTATGAAGAGAAACTTGAAAATAAAATTAAAGAAAAAGAACTTAAGTTAGCCACATTAAATGCTTACGGTAAAAAAAGTTTAGCGCATGATTACCTCGATAGTGCCAATCAAGCGGTACGAAAAAAAGCGATACCTTTGTTAAAATCGTTAATGCAGCACGAAAATGAAAGAATTCGCTTATTGAGTATGAAAACATTTTATGAGTCTTCAGTAAGGGGGGATTTTGGTGCTGTTTCGAGTGAAGATTATACTTATTATTTGGCTTTAATAAGTAACGATAAAATGGCAGAAGAGCTTGCTAATTTTGGCTTGTTTGAGCTGATTAGCGATAGATATTTTTCACAACTTAGTGAGTTTTATTCATTAGCCGTTCCGCTTTGTGAGCAACCTATTCAAGCATTCTCTAAAGATTTAGTTGATAACAAAGAAACTCATCTTGTGATTGGCTATTTGAAAAAGTGTTTAATTAAATATTCCGATAATAATGGGGAGTCACGCTTGAAGGCGTTAGCCAGTTATTACGAAATGTATTGTCAGTTAGGTAAGTCTAATACTTCTTGTCTAAGTACCGGCTACAAAAATTTGTTGCAAGCTAAATACGATATAAATACGTCAAAAGCAACAGCTCTAAGCTTATCGGAGCTATGGCTTGCTAATCATAAAAGGTTATGGGATAAAATCGAGGCAAAGCCTCCATTGATCTCCCCGTATTTTAGCAGAGGGCTTATGCAAAGCCTGGACTTTACAAGAGATGATAATTACGTCGAAGCAATAACAACACTGAAAAGCCTCTTAGCGAATGAAAAGCGACTCTCGGAACATGATATTGCCAGTGGCCATAAATTTTTAATGTCTTTTTATTTAAGATTAGAAGAAAAAGCTAATATAGATAATGCTATTAATAGTGCCGAACGAGCATTGGTTGGTGATCACTTATCTCAAGTTAATAAACAAGCGGTAATTTATATGTTGCAGAAGCTTTATTTGGAAAATCAACAATACGATAAATATATCAGTTTTATTGGCCAGCGTATTTTAGCTACGCAAGGGAATCGTCAAATACTCACTGAAGTGCCAAAATTACAGGTTTCGAGTTAGGTATTTAACGGTTGCTTACTACATTTCTACGGAACTTTAATGTTTTTGCCAGCGAAAATCAGAGTCACTAGCGCTTGGGCAATAAGTCGTTAAGAATTTCAAATAATAAAAAATCGCCATAAACTCAGTTTATGGCGATTTTTAGTTTTAATGTACTTAAAAATATTTTGTTATTGGTTGGCGGTAACCCATAAAGTGCCAACATCAGCTTTCACTACTTTTACTTCAGTATTAGCGGGTATTGGCTGTTCACTTTTTACTTGCCAAGTGATACCTGAATATTTGTGCTGGTAGTTGCCTTGGCGGTCGATGGCTTGTTCAACAAAAAAGGTGATACCAATAAAGTCATTTTTAACGGTATTTTTTTCTGTTTTATTTTGAATCCGTTTTAGCGGCTGCCATAAAGCAACGGTTAGCACCGTACTCAATATTGCATTGGCAACAAGAATACTGGTCCAAGTTGCCGGCAGAATTTCTATCCAAACCGCGGTGCCGGTAATGATCAGAGAAATGCCGACAAAAAATAAAATAAAGGTCGAAAAGCTTAAAATAAGTACTTCGGTAGTTAATAAGATTAACCCGATCACAATTAAGCTTTCTGCTAAATAATTGCTTAAGAATTCACTCATTGTTATTTGCTTCCGTTGATGGCATTAATTATCGTTGTTGCTTGCGCCACTATACTGCTCGCTTCGGTACTGCTATCTGGCAGTAAGACAATGCTCGATTCTTTCGCTATCGCATGTTTTGCCGCAATGGCCTTGCTTGCTAAATCAAGCTGTATCGCTTTTTGGCCTTCAGGCGTGGCTGCGGTTTCACCGACCACTCTTAGTGCTTGGGCTTGGGCATCGGCAACAGCAATAATGGCCGATGCTTCACCTTGTGCGGTTAATACTTGCTCTTGTTTTTCTGCTTCAGCGCCTAATACTCTCGCCTGTTTTTCCCCTTCGGCAATATTAATAGAGGCTTGCATTTCACCTTCTGACTCTAAAATTTTAGCTCGGCGCTCACGCTCAGCTTTCATTTGCGATTCCATGGCATGCATAATTGATTGCGGTGGCGTAATATCTTTAATTTCGTAACGTAAAACAGCAACGCCCCATGAATCTGCCGCTTCGTTAATTGCACTCACTATTTTAGCGTTTAACATGTCACGTTCTTCGAAGGTTTTATCAAGATCGATTTTACCAATTTCAGAGCGCATTGTTGTTTGTGCTAATTGAGTGACGGCAAAAACATAATCTTCGACACCGTAAGTGGCTTTATATGGGTCTAACACTCTGAAATACAAAACCCCGTCCACGGTTAAGGAAATATTATCTTTGGTGATAGCGGCTTGGCTTGGTACGTCAAACGCTTGTTCTTTTAATGAACGGTCAGCAGAAATGGTGTCGATAAATGGAATAATAAAGTTAAGGCCAGCTTCTTTGGTAGATTGATATTTTCCAAAGCGTTCAATGACCCAAGCTCGGTTTTGAGGTACAAATTTAATTGATGATTTTAAGGTGATTATCGCAAAGACAAAAATAGCGAAAGGTACAGTGAGAATATATTCGACCAGGATTTCCATTTAGATTCCTTTAATTAATGAAATGTGTTTCCGTATGATGCTTGAGATTATGTCTTAGTGAATTTTTTGTCAATGTAAACGAGGGGATAACAAAAGCAGAAATCATATAGCTAGGGTTATAGTGGTTGATAAAAGTTAATCTTGCGTGATTAATTTACAGCAATAAAAAATGCGCTGATGAAGCGCATTTAGGGTAAATCACTAAGTTTTCAAAATAATAAATTATTACCGCATTAACTACTTACGCAGTATTTAGTTTGTATTAACAGTGGCTAAATAATTTCTTGAAAAATCAGCCAGTAACGAAAATGCTGATGGGTTAAGCAACTCACTTAATTGCACTAAACGCTGTGCGAGTTCTTGTTCGCTATTACCACTAACATTAATGTGGCCCATTTTTCGGCCACTACGTTTTTCTTTACCATACCAATGAACGTTAACGCTAGGAATAGCTAATAACTCGTTTGGCACTGAATCTTCACCAATAATATTTATCATCGCGGTTGGGCGAATTAATGCGGTATTACCTAAAGGCAAACCGCAAATAGCGCGAAGGTGATTTTCAAACTGACAAGTGTCTGCACCTTGTTGTGTCCAATGGCCAGAGTTATGAACGCGCGGGGCAATTTCATTGACTAATAATTCATCGCCAACTTGGAAAAATTCAATGGCTAAAACACCAACATAATCAAGTTTTTCAGCGAGGGCAGTAAATACTTTTTTGGCTTGTGCTTGAAGTTTTTCATCACTTGGCGAAGCGATTGAAACACTAAGAATACCGTTGTCATGATGATTCTCAGTTAAAGGGTAAACCGCAATTTCACCAAGCGTATTACGAGCACCCACCAGAGAAACTTCTCGATCAAATGGTACCATTTGCTCGGCGACAATACCTTGTGGTACTGAAGAGGTGGCATTGGCAATAAAAGCAGACATTTCTTGCCATAAAACATCGGCTTGCTCAGCTGACTTCATGCGCCACTGGCCTTTACCGTCATAACCTTCTAATGCGCTTTTAAAGATAATAGGCAAAGAGAGTTGTTTTAAAACGTTATCAAAATCAACTTTCGATTCAACAATAACGTGTTTAGCATTCGCTACTTGGCAGCTCGCTAACAATTTTTTTTCAAGGCGGCGATCACCGCCAATTTTAATTGCATGACTACTTGGATATAAATTACCTGATGATTGACATTCAGCCAAAATATTATGGGCAATGTGCTCAAATTCAGCGGTGATCACCGCCGAGTTTTTGATCCCTAAAGCTAGGTCACCATAGCTATGCTGTGGCGCTACAGGGTGAACAACTTTATCGCTGCGAACATCAAAAGCTTTAACATCAATATTGAGCGGCGCGCCAGCTAAATTCATCATTCTAGCTAATTGACCTGCACCTAAAACCAACACGTTTTTCATCAGGTTTTGTTACCTATTCTTCAGGATTCGGATTGCTTAAAATATTTTGTGTTTGTTCTGTTCTGAACTTAACAATATTTTCCATTATAGCAGGGTTGTGAATACCAATAATTTGGGCCGCTAATAAACCAGCATTAGCAGCGCCTGCGGTACCAATGGCTAAGGTACCAACCGCAATGCCTTTTGGCATTTGTACAATTGACAATAAAGAGTCTTGCCCGCTTAATGCTTTTGATTGCACTGGCACACCTAATACAGGTAATGGCGTGAATGCTGCAGCCATGCCTGGTAAATGCGCAGCACCACCGGCACCAGCAATAATTACGTCAATACCGCGAGCTTGCGCAGATTCAGCATACTCAGCTAATAAGTGTGGTGTTCTGTGAGCAGAAACAACTTTGGTTTCGTATGGCACTTGTAATAAATCCAGCATTTCTGCTGCATGTTGCATGGTTGGCCAGTCTGACTTAGAACCCATGATTATACCGACTTTCATGATATATCACCCTGTATGAGGTTGCTGAATATGTGAGCCAATTAATAGATTGTACTCACTTTGAAAATAAGCGCAGTATTATACCTATGTTTCTGCCAATACGGAAACATCTGTTAAATCGTCGTTTGGATGCTCGGCGTAAAGCCTTTATAATGCGGTAAAATTATCATCAAAATAATGTGTTAAATATGGCAAACGCAGTCGAAGTTTTTCAGCAAGGCGGTATTATTGCTTACCCTACTGAAGCGGTTTTTGGTTTAGGATGCGATCCTGACAATCAAGCTGCAGTGGAAAAATTATTAGAAATAAAACAAAGGCCTATTGAAAAGGGTTTGATTTTATTAGCAGCTAATTATTCGCAATTACTGCCGTATGTTGATGATGCTAAAATTCCGCAAGACAAGCGTTTTTCGGTTTTATCTCGCTGGCCTGATGGTATTACGCAAGTGCTGCCTGCTAATCAAAATATTGCTAAATATTTAACTGGGAAATTTTCAACGATTGCGGTGCGGGTTACTAGCCAGCCTGATGTGGTGGCTTTATGTAAAGTGACAAACAAACCAATAGTGTCAACCAGTTGTAATTTAACTGGCGGTGAGCCAGCGAAAACTTACCAGACCATTGACGAACAACTACAAACACAAATAGATTTTATTATTCAAGGCGAGACCTTAGGGTACACTCAGCCTTCCACCATAATCGACGGCCTAACCGGGGAAACATTTCGTTCATGAGTACTATCAAGATTGAAACCGTAATTGAGTATTTACAAACACTGCAAGACAAAATTTGTGACGCACTGGAAGTGGCAGACGGCTCAGGAAAATTTATTGAAGATAATTGGCAAAGAGCCGAAGGTGGCGGTGGCCGAACGCGGGTGTTAACCGATGGCACTGTGATCGAGCAAGGTGGAGTCAATTTTTCAAAAGTATCGGGTGATAAATTACCGCCCTCAGCAACCGCTCATCGCCCTGAATTAGCGGGAAGAACATGGCAAGCCTGTGGTGTGTCTTTAGTGATCCATCCGAAAAACCCTTATATTCCTACATCTCATGCCAATGTTCGTTTTTTTATTGCTGAAAAAGAAGGTGAAGCGCCAGTATGGTGGTTCGGGGGTGGCTTTGATTTAACGCCATTTTATCCTTTTGACGAAGACGTTAAACATTGGCATCAAACAGCACAAAATCTCTGCCAGCCTTTTGGCGACAATATTTATGCTGAACATAAAAAATGGTGTGATGAATACTTTTATTTAAAACATCGTGATGAAACACGTGGTGTTGGTGGTTTATTTTTTGATGACTTAAACCAGTGGGATTTTGATACCTGTTTAAATTATATTAAAGCCGTTGGAGAAGGTTTTATCGACGCTTATGTCCCTATTATTAACAAACGTAAAGCGACTGACTTTGGCGAGCGTGAACGACAATTTCAGCTTTATCGTCGCGGCCGTTATGTTGAATTTAATTTGGTTTTTGATCGCGGCACATTATTTGGCCTGCAATCGGGTGGCCGTACTGAGTCTATATTAATGTCGATGCCGCCATTAGCGCGTTGGGAATATAACTTTTCACCGGCAGAAAACTCACCAGAAGCGCAACTACAAGACTATTTGGTACCGCGCGATTGGTTGGTGAGTTAAATTAACTGAGTAATTACTTGAGTGTCATCAAGTAGTCATTTTTATTGACTAGCTTAGTGGTTGGCCACAAGCGGTGGTGTAATCGCATTGGTATTGAAATTTAAAGGAAGAATTCAGTGACAACAGACAAAAAAGTAAGCCATTTAGGTCGTTTAGGGCCAGCAACTAAAAATAGTATTGCCGGCTTAATTGCCGCCTATCAAAATGAAATGGCTTTCAAACAAGAGGTATTTTTATTAGCGGTATTAACACCGGTTGCTATTTTTATCAGCGATGGCTTTATTGAATTTTCGTTATTGATGTTGGCGATATTAGGTATTTTAATTGCTGAACTGCTTAATTCAGGCATTGAAGCTGTGGTTGATCGCGTAGGTTTAGAGCGTCATGAATTAAGTGGCCGCGCGAAAGACTTAGGCTCAGCAGCGGTATTTGTCGCAATTTGTTATTTTCTGATGGTTTGGGGATACAAATTAGTGGACTATTTTTTCTTATAAATTCAATTGCTTATTTAAGTGTGTATTGAAATGTTCTGTTACTGTTTTTGCATGAATATTAGCTGAATGTTCGGTTAGTATGAGCTTATATTTATGACGGCGGAACTATCAGAAAAATTTCGCCTCAGAGTATAAGTCATTGAGTTTTCTTAAGATCAGTTTAGCTGATGGTTAGGTAAATTTTAATTCATAATAATAAACCAGGGTTCAGGTTAATAAGGACGTTTATGAATACAGCTCGTTGGAAACCGCTATTCACAGTATTTATCTTAGGTAGTTTTACCAGTACCTGTTTTGCTGACACTGTTGGTGAATTAAATAAAACCTTAACTAAGTTCAGTGCAAAGTCACCAATTCAGGCTGAGCTTCATTCATCATTTCTGGATGTTTTTGATGGCGATAAAAAACAGGGTGAAGTAAGAGTAAACCTAGTTGTTAATAACGCTGGCTTTAATACCATTTACGACACCGCCACATTAGCTAATATGTCACGTGAGGCAGTTGAAAAAAGTCGCGATGAAGATAAAAAATCACCAACTATTGATGCTGCGTATAAACTCAATACTGTAGGTATGCACCGGATGTTATCAGCCGCTGAAAGCCTGCAACAATTCTTATATAACGCTGAACTTATTGAAGAACGCTTTGTTGTTGAAGACGGTAAATCATTTAAACAACTTAGCTTTAATATTCCGATGGAGTCTTTAGTTCGAAACAAAAAAACACGCCAATATGTTGATGATTTTGAAAGTGAATATAACCTGTGGTTAGACGAAAATGGCATTCCGGTAAAAAGTCATTTAACTTTTAAAGGTGAGGGCAGTGCTTATGTATTTTTTAATCTTGAGGCGTATGGTGAAAACACCTCACAATACCAAGTGGTTAATGACCGTTTAATCGAATTTCAACACAGTTCTAAAAATGGTTCTAAATCTGTCTTTGGTGACTTTGAACGTAATGAACAAAAAGTAGTGAAAGTGCTTAAATCTCAAAGTCATTAACACCGCGACTTTTGCTTAAGACTTAAAAACGCTTTTGATTTTATTAAATATTTCAACCATAACAATGTTAATAATAACGGCATGCCGATTAAAATTAACTCTTTAACAAAAGGTAAAATATACATCAAAACTGCTGGTATAGCGCGTTCACCGTCATTCTCTCCATGTGAATAACCTAGCTGATTAATTTGTACAGCCCAGGAAGTTAACGCTAGTGTTAACAGCAAAGCACTTATCGTGCATGAAACTAACAGAGCAATTAATAGCCGAGATTGCCAGTGGTACTGGAAATATTTCATGGCCGTTATTTTTCCTAACATGGTGTCCAGCGATTAACTAACCAGAGTTCAAGTTAACTAGCACTGCATTACCGTTTTTGATTCCAATAGGCGCTGGCGTAGAGTTTTGATTTATTATACTGACAGTGGTTATTGAGATGACGCTTTAACTTTTTAACAACACTGGCTTCAGCAGCGATAAATATAGCCGTATCAGTTAAGTTTTCGCCATTTGATTCAAGCCCTGTTAGAAAATCATCAGTTAACTTATTAGCGGTAATAAGCCAGTTAATTTCAACCGCTTTTGGGGCTATTAGTGACTGCATGTCTTTTTGCTCGGGTATTTGTATATAAGCACGGCCAACAGCATTGTCTGGCAACTTTTCTAACGTCGCGGCGATGGCCGGTAATGCGGTTATATCGCCAAAAAACAAATGTCGTTCGGCAAATAAATCTGTATGTTTTATATCTCCGGGGCCGGCTATACCAAGGTAGTCACCGGTTTTAGCTTGCAGCGCCCAATTACTTGCCATGCCGATATGATCATTGATGGCAAAGTCGATAGTTAAGGTTAAGCTTTGCTTGTCAAATGCTCTAATTGTGTAAGATCGCATATACTTTTTAAAACCCAAATAAATACCGAGCTTAGGTTTTTTATTAGCTGAGTTGGGGTTAGGGAAAATCGCTTTAACATGTGCGCTTTCTCTGTGCTCAGGAAAATCGGCAAGCGAATCACCGGTTAAAACAATTCGTCTCATATGTGGTGATAAATCACTTACGGATAAGACCTGTGTCATGCGCATCGTTGGACCCATAATATTACCTCTAGATTGGTTAACTAATTAAGTTGTTACGTTTGTTAAATACGATTTGTAGCGGTTACTTTCTAAAACAGTAACTACAGTCATAATCGATTCCATGTTCAATGCCATTAAAATTGCCTGTCGTAGTTTTTGCGATAAATTTGACCAAGCAGAAAAAAATTAAACAGTGGCTTATTAATACACTGAATATTTGGCCTGCTAATGGTAATAAATCCAACAAGGCAAAGATAAAACGCTAATCCAAGCTTGAAAAATTGGCTGTTCGGCGCAAGGCTGGCCGATGTCATAACCGCCGTTAAAGTTCCAACCAAAAGCAACATAACTAATAGCTTAACAAGTAGTTTTTTTAATTCTGGTTGCACAATAAAGCCTTTTAAAATATAGTTGATGTAGTCAACTATATTTTGAATTGGTAGATAAAGTCAACTACTTTTGTTTTGCTGATTGAATGACGAACTGTTCTGGAGGAATAATGGAGTTAAGTGAAGCGCTATTTAGCTTAGTGCATGCAGTGCGTAATAATATGAAAGATGAGATAAAGTCATTAGCATTGTATTTATCGCCAATGCATTTGAAATCATTAAAAGTAATATCGCTTATTGAAGGTTGTACCGGCCAAAAGTTAGCTGATTTTATGGGCCGTGATAAGGCACAAATTAACCGCCTAATTAAAGAGTTGGTAAGTCAGGAGTTAATTACTAAAACGGATAATGAGCAAGATAAACGCAGTCAGTATTTAGAGTTGTCTGTTAAAGGAATGGACATTATGAAGCTGTTTAAAAGCGCAGAAAAGAAAGTATTTAATCAAATGATTACAGATATTCCTGCGGAACAAGTTGAAAGTTTTATTGAAGTTGCACATCAGCTAAAAAATAACCTGAAGTAATACGTTGCTTTTAGCTTTCTTCGAAGCGACAGCGATTATTTATAAATATCTTAGATAATTAAATTTTATTATCTTACGTTAAGGTAAATTAAACATTGCTTAGTGACAGCAAGTTAAGCAGAATGCGCAACCTTTAATCAAATTGCAGTACTAATGCACGTTTTTAAACCATCTTTTGTTGGCGAAATCAACTATCTTAAAGTTGCTAACGATCTTAAAACTAATGGCTATAGTGTTATTCAACATGCTTTTTCAGCCGATATTGAAAATGCCTTATTACACTATGTTTTACAGCTTGATGCTGAGCAATATCAAGAAGCAGCGATAGGCCGCTCTGAGCAGCAAACTATTAATCAATTTGTTCGTAGCGATGAGATTCGTTGGATTGATCATCAGCATCCAACAGAGTCGATGTGGTTAAGCCAAATGGAGAAAGTTCGTGTTGAATTAAATCGCTTATTATTCCTTGGTTTGTTTAGTTACGAAAGTCATTTTGCTTGTTATCAGCCGGGTGCTTTTTACAAAAAACATGTGGATGCTTTTAAAGGGCAAGCGAATAGGCTGTTATCAACCGTGTATTATTTAAATCCTAATTGGCAGCCTGAAGAGGGCGGTGAATTAGTGATGTATGATCCAGAACAACCACAGCAAAAACTCTTTAATGTAGCGCCGTCGTTAGGCACCTTGATTATTTTTCTCAGTGAAGAATTTCCTCATGAAGTTTTGCCGGCGTTAAGAAAGCGCCACAGTATTGCGGGTTGGTTTCGTATTAACAGCTCGATTGGCGACCAAATAGATCCACCTAGATAAAAAAGCAGCAGTAACTTTTTGTCGCCAGCCCTCAGCCAAAAAGCCAAGACATGGTCTTGGCTTTGTACTGTTCAAGGTAATAGTATTTAACCTGAATTGATTTTATTACTTGGCTAATTGCTCAGCTAGTTTTTGCGCTAGCATACTTAATTCAGCAGCTTTAAATGTATGCGCTTGCGACATGGCATTTTCAGTACGGTTTATTACGTCTAAAATTAATTGACCAAAATACGGAAAACTCGACTGACCTAAGCAATCAATCTCCTGCTCTTTTTCACCATTAGTGATAA
>JBPOFN010000047.1:0-29947 GCA_051251725.1 Thalassotalea sp.
AGCCAGCTATTAGTGCGAAAAAACGCCTTGATATCCACTTAAATTTCATCATTGAGTCTAAGATAAACTAGGTGAAACAAAATAAGTACGTGAATTTTTCAATTATTTATTATAAATCAGACTATTACAAAACCCATTAAACCAAGTTCAGGTTATTTAAGTCCGCGATATAAGGTTTTTAACCATTTTTCTTCCGTGATAAAAGCCCAAGCTAGCGCTTGATATTTTTCACCTATGCCAGCATTCACAAAATCAGTTTCGGTTATGCCCGCAGCTATTGCCTTTTTAGCTTTAGCAATGCTGAACTTAAGCATTTGGGCAAAGTCGCGATAACCTGCCAAATCAGATAGTTCTCCATGCCCTGGAATAATAACAACATCTTCAGGCATATTGCTGATCAGCGTTTCAACATTCATCAAATAACCTTCAACTGAGCCGCCGCTATTAAGATCAATAAAAGGAAAACGGTCATTAAAGAACAAATCTCCAGTATGTAACACATTGGCTTGTTGAAAATAAACTGCGGTATCGCCATCAGTATGACCATTGGGTAAATGACTTAATTGAATAGTTTCAGCTTGTAGGTAAATATTTACTTGATCGTTATAGGTAACAACAGGCAAGGCAGCAGCTGAGCCATCTTGTTTCGCTAACAGGCGCTTTCGAACATTATCATGGGCAAAAATAGGTGCTTGCTGAGCAAACACTTCATTGCCGCCGGTATGGTCACCATGGTAATGAGTATTAACAATATATTTTATTTCTTGCTTGGCAATCGATTTCATCGCTTGGTTGATTTTTTCTGCCAGCGGTTTAAATTGACTGTCGATCATTACTAACCCTTGTTCGGTCGCTAATAAGCCAATATTACCGCCACTACCTTTTAAGGCATAAACATTTTCACCCGCTCGTTCCACAACAATGTTGACGGTTGAAAAATCTTGAGCTTGTAAGGGTAAGGCTGTAAACAAATAGATAAACGCAAATGAGCGTCTAAGCGTACGACATAATAGTTGATGACTAGCCGCGTTCGATACCTGTACTTTCATTTTTAGTCCTTTTAGTCCTTTAAACATATAAGTATTATAAGAACATGAGTAGCGTGAGTAGCGATTAAAAATAGTAATGACTTTACTCTTTTTAATCGCTTTAATATAAAAGATGAACTGCCTCTTTCTTAAAGTTAAAAATCTAAAACCAACTGCAGCTCTGCCATCACGTTATTGCTATCTGTAACCTTGTTTTCTTTAAACCCTAACGACAAGCCCAATAAACGAATATCCCGCCCTTTGGCGCGCTGATAAGCTTTGATAAATAAGGATTTAAAGACCGACAGATCAAATTCACCGCTTTGCTGTTCTATCGTCGTTTGCTGAAAATCAGCAAATTTTACTTTTACACCTTGTTTAACAATAGTTTTTGATTGGCAAGCTGTATACCTTTCTTTCAACTTTTCATATAAATTTTCAATTACCTGCTCGCAGGCATTAATATCAGAGATATCCTGACCAAAAGTGCGCTCAATCCCTAATGACTTTCTTTCTCTATTACTGATCACTTCACGGTTATCGATACCAAAGGCACGTAAATAAATATTATCTGCGTTTTTACCTAACAGCGGTTTTAATTGCTCAACATCAGCAGCGCGAATATCGGCACAGGTAACAAACTGGTGATCCGCTAATCTTTTTGCTGTTTTTGGCCCTATGCCGGGTATTTTTTTCAACGGTAAATTTTCAACAAAGGCCGTTACTTGCTCTGGCCCAACAATACAAGAACCATTGGGTTTGTTTTCATCACTGGCAATTTTGGCAATAAATTTATTCGGCGCCACACCGGCAGAAGCCGTAAGGTTAAGTTCATTAAAGATAGTTTGGCGAATTTCTTCCGCGATTAAAGTCGCACTCCCTGAGCAGCTTTCTGAGTCAGTAACATCAAGATAAGCCTCATCTAAAGACAAGGGCTCAATTTTATCGGTATAACGAGAAAATATTTCTCTAATATGATCAGATGCTGCTTTATAGACTGACATTCGCGCATTAACAATCGTAATATCTGGGCATAGCTGTTTAGCTCTAGCAATTGGCATTGCTGATTTAACGCCATATTCACGGGCTAAATAATTACAGGTACATACGACACTTCGCGGGCCATCAAAACCTACAAGAATAGGGATCTTTTGGTATTGAGGAAAGTCTCGCATTTCGACCGCGGCATAAAAGCAGTCCATATCAACATGAATAATTTTTCGCATAAAAAAACCTATACTGTTTATTTTTACAGTATAGGTTTTTTTATGCACAGATTAAAGTAAAAACTAATCATTTTTTATTTCTGCATCATAATTAAATGATCGCAACTGTGACGAGTCGTAAATACTTAATAACTATTCTGATTAGAACTTTTTCAGGCTGCTACTAACTGATTTCGTGTAACAATACTGGAAATTTACGCAAATTCCCTTTACAGTTCTCACCAATATAGTGCATTAAGAACTAGTACGATGAATCATATCCTCTGGAATCAATTATTATCGCTCTCAGATGAGTTAGAACAAGGTCAACAAACCAAAGCAGCCTTATTAAAAGTATTAATTAGTCGCTTAGAAGCAATTGAAATAGCGCACGAACGCTCATTTGATCCGGCCGAAAATTTTGAAGAATATGTTGCTGTCGGCTTATGCCAAGCAATAAAAAAAGTATTAACTGAAGAATAAAATTGAGCACTAAAATGTGTGGCAAGTGATTATTAATAGCGCGATGCATATTTAATAATCACTACTGATACTCGTTGAGGGTTGTCTAATCTTGACTAGTATTGATGTTGTTACATGTTATGGCATCAGTACTGGCGATAATTAAATATTTTTAACGTCAATCATGTTTTCTTTTTCTGCGGCTAAACGTTCACGTTCTTGACGCTTTTCACACGGTTTTTCACAGTTACAGGCCTTGTCAATTCCAATAGAGCCTAAGCCACCACAACTACCCGCTAAACTTTTTTGTTGAAAAATATAGCCTACGCCCATTGCGATAAACACTATGATAAAAAAGCCTAAAGTCAGTAAAAATATTGTCATGGTTTTTCCTAAAACATTGACCCAACTATGGCTTCCATAATTGGGGATTTATATTCGTTTGAAGCGATAAGGATAATAGAACGCTAATAGGCTTATTCTATTTCAAATACGGCATGAATTTTACCGTATTAATCTCTTCAAAGCCATCAGCGGTTTTAGCAATTAACATCGCGGCAATGTGATGTTCTTTAGCAAAGGCTAAACCTTTTTCAACGCCCATCACCATAATTGCCGTCGATAAACCATCAGCCGTCATTGAGGATGGATGGATCACCGTTACAGACACTAACTTATGGTTTATTGGCCTTGCCGACTCAGGATCAATAATATGTGAATAACGTTGCCCGTCAACTTCGATATAATTTCGATAATCGCCTGATGTGGCAACCGCATTGTCTTTAGGAACAATAATTTGATGTACCGAGCGCTCCTCTGTCACCGGTTTTTCTACCGCAACATGCCATAAGGTGCCATCAGCTTTAAAGCCCTTTAAACGCATTTCGCCACCAATTTCAACAAGGTAGCTGGTAATGCCATGACCTTCGAGAAGTTCGGCAATAACATCAACGCCATAGCCTTTAGCAATAGTTGATAGATCGATATAAAGATCTGGGATAGTTTTACTAAGCTGGCCATTATTTAGCTGCACATGCTGTAAACCAATTCGAGCTTTAGCGGCGTTTTCTTGCTCTGCCGCAGGCATTTTTTCAACGTGATACTCAGGTCCAAAGCCCCATAAATTAACCAAGGGTCCAACAGTAACATCAAGCTTACCTTCGGATATTTCCCCTAAACGCAGTGCTTCAGTCAGTACCTTATTCAAACCATCTGAAATCTTAATTGGGGTTTTACCTTCGCTTTTATTAAACAATGAAAGCTCTGAATCAGGGATATAAGTTGACATTGACTGGTTAACAGCAAGTAATTCATCATCAATCGCTTGTTGAAGATCTTCCGCGTCAAAGTTTTTAGCAATAACCACTTTGATATTGTAGGTGGTGCCCATTGTCCGGCCTTGCAGGAGTACTTCTTGTTTTAACGCATCATGATTATTGGGAAAACAGCCAACTAATAACAATGAAAACAACGAAAAAATAACACTTACAAAGATTTTTAATTGACGCATTTTACCCTTCACTTAAAACATTAACGCTTTTACTTATAATGAAAAAACAAAAAAGACGACCTAGGTCGTCTTTTTAATAGCTATTCAAACTTCAAACAAGTTAATTTTAAGAATTTAGCGCTGAATGATGTTATTAGTTCAAGGAAAGAGCGCGGAGCTTACGCTAGTAAGTGAGCACTCTTGACGATGAAATAATAACATCAGGCAAGCTAAAGCTTTAAATTAGCCACCAAAGTCATCTAGCATGATGTTTTCGTCTTCTACGCCTAAATCTTTAAGCATATTGATAACAGCAGCATTCATCATTGGAGGACCACACATGTAGTACTCACAATCTTCTGGTGCTTCATGATCTTTAAGATATTCATTAAAAAGCACGTTGTGAATAAAGCCGGTTAAACCATCCCAGTTATCTTCTGGTTGTGGATCAGATAAAGCAACATGCCATTCGAAGTTGTCATTGTCAGCGGCTAAGCCGTTGTAGTCATCTTCGTAGAACATTTCACGTAAAGAACGTGCGCCATACCAGAAACTCATTTTACGCTTAGAATTTAAACGCTTAAGTTGGTCAAAGATATGTGAACGCATTGGCGCCATACCTGCACCACCACCGATAAATACCATTTCATTATCAGTTTCTTTCGCGAAGAATTCACCAAATGGACCTGAAATAGTCACTTTATCACCAGCTTTTAAGCTAAAGATAAATGATGACATTTTACCTGCTGGTAAATGTAACCGTCCTGGAGGCGGCGTAGCAATACGCACGTTAAGCATAATAATGCCTTCTTCTTCAGGGTAGTTCGCCATTGAATAAGCACGTAATGTCGGCTCATCAACTTTTGATTCTACATCGAAGAAACCAAAATGATTCCAGTCACCGCGATATTGATCATCAATATCAAAATCGCTATATTTTACATGATGCGCAGGCGCTTCAATTTGAATATAACCACCCGCTTTAAAAGGTACTGACTCGCCATTTGGAATTTGTAGTTTAAGCTCTTTAATGAAAGTTGCTTTGTTATCGTTTGAGATAACTTCACAGTCCCATTGTTGAACACCGAAGATTTCATCTTCAACTTCAATTACCATGTCTTGCTTAACAGCAACTTGACAAGCTAAACGACAACCTTCTTTCGCTTCACGCTTAGTAATATGGCCTTCTTCGGTTGGTAATATATCACCACCGCCAGAATGTACTTCTACACGACACTGGCCACAAGTACCACCACCACCACAAGCTGAAGGAATAAAAATCCCTTGATCAGCTAAAGCGCCTAATAGCTTACCGCCAGCAGAGGTAGTTACCGCTTTGTCTGGATCACCATTAATTGAAATAACCACGTCACCTTCGGCTACCAACTTTGATTTAGCAAATAAGATTACTAGCACCAAAGCAATAACGATTGCAGTGAACATGCCTACGCCGAGAATAATTTCCATCGACTTTTCCTTATACTTCTTTAGGAGAAGGTAAGTGAAACTTACCTTCTACGTTAATCTTATTATAACGAGATACCACCGAAAGAAAGAAAGCCAAATGCCATCAATCCTGCAGTGATAAACGTAATACCTAAACCTTTAAGGCCATCTGGCACGTCAGAATATTTCATCTTTTCGCGAAGACCGGCAAGCAATACAATTGCTAATGCCCAACCAATACCAGAACCAATACCATAAACAACAGATTCACCAAGTGTTAAGTTTTTAGATACCATGAAAGACACGGCACCAAAAATTGCACAGTTAACTGTAATTAACGGTAAGAAGATACCTAATGCTTGATATAAAGCAGGGAAGTATTTATCTAAGACCATTTCAAGGATTTGAACTAACGCAGCGATTACACCAATAAAGGTAATAAAAGATAAAAAGCTTAAGTCAATTGACTCAGCTGGGTCAGTAATACCTAAAACGCTATCTAATGCACCTGGTGCTAAAATCGCTTGGTAAATAATTTGGTTAGCAGGAACCGCTAAACCTAATACCACGATAACAGCAACACCTAAGCCCATAGCGGTGCTTACTTTCTTAGACACAGCTAAGAAAGTACACATACCTAAGAAAAATGATAACGCGATATTCTCAATGAAAATCGTTTTAACCAGTAAACTAATATAATGTTCCATTAATCTTAATCCTTCTCAACTTGCGCTGGTTTCCACTGGCGAATTGCCCAGATGATTAAACCAATAATGAAGAATGAGCTAAATGGTAAAACTAATAAACCGTTCGCTTGATACCAACCACCATCTTGAATAAGAGGTAAAATTTCAATACCGAACAACTTACCAAAACCAAATAGTTCGCGGAAAAAGGCAACCGTAACTAAGATAGCGCCGTAACCTAAACCGTTACCGATACCATCTAAAAAGCTTACTACTGGCTTTTCTTTCATCGCGAATGCTTCAGCACGACCCATTACAATACAGTTAGTAATGATCAAACCAACAAAGACAGAAAGCTCTTTCGATAATTGATATGAAAACGCTTTTAATACTTGGTCAACCACAATTACTAGTGAAGCAATAATCGCCATTTGTACAATAATACGTACGCTTGAAGGTATATGATTACGAATAATCGAGATAAATAAGTTTGAAAAAGCAGTTACAATGATAACGGCTAAACTCATTACAATCGCATTCGCCATTGAACTTGTAACCGCAAGCGCTGAACAAATACCAAGTACTTGTAATGCAATCGGGTTATTGTCAACGATAGGACTCGTTAATACTTTTTTAGCATCAGCAGACATTATTTCAAGCCTCCACGATTTTTAGCAATAAAAGGTGCATAACCTTCTTCACCAAACCAAAAACGTAAGGTGTTTGTTACACCATTACTTGTTAATGTAGCACCAGATAATGCGTCAACACCGTTAACGTCATCAGCTTTAGCGCCACCTTTAACTAACTTAATAGCAGGTTCACCAGCATCGTTAAAAATCTTTTTACCTGGCCATAAGGCTTTCCAAGCTTCTGAGGTAACTAATGCACCTAAGCCCGGAGTTTCTTTATGGTCTGAATAAATAACACTTTTAACGGTATTTAAATCAGCTGCTAAGCCAACATAACCAAACATTAAGTCCCATAAACCAGAACCAACAATTGGCAATACAACTGTTTCAACATTGCCCGCTTCATTGCGAACAATATAAACAACACTGTTGTGAGCTCGACGGTTAATACCAGCCATATCATTTTCTGGCTTGTCTGATTTTTCTGCGTCACGTGCATCACGGCGTTCATCAAACATTAACGGGTCGCCTTCAATGAAATCACCTGAATCAAGGTCAATCATTTTAGCTTCAACAAACTTGTTGTAAGTACCAAGAATATCTTTACCCGCAAATTTTAATAAATCAGCTGCTTCTAAGATTTTAGTTTGTTGATCAAGTAATTTGTTTTTAACTTGTAACGGTTTTAATTGTACGGCTGAAATAGAAACTAAAGCTGCACACACTAAACAAACCGCTAATACAAAACCTATTGTTCTGATTGGAGTTTCTTTTTTACTAGACATTACGCGCAAGTCTCCGTTTCACATTTGCTTGAACAACAAAGTAGTCGAACAATGGCGCAAATAAGTTAGCAAATAAGATAGCAAGCATCATACCTTCAGGGAATGCTGGATTAACAACACGCACCAATACCACCATAACGCCGACTAAAGCACCAAACCAGTATTTACCTGTGTTAGTAAATGACATAGTGACAGGGTCTGTCGCCATAAACATCATACCAAAAGCAAAACCACCGATAACTAAATGCCAGTACCAAGTCATAGCAAACATGGCATTAGTTTCACTACCAATAGCGTTGAATAATGTTGCTGTTGCAGCCATGCCTAAAAAGACACTTAAGACGATACGCCATGAAGCAATGCCTTTATAAAGAATATAAGCACCACCTAAGAAGATTGCTGCTGTTGATACTTCACCAACAGAACCGGGGATAAAGCCCCAGAAAGCATTCCACCAATCAGCATTCATGCTGTAGTCAACTAAGCCTTGGTTTGCAGCACTTAATGCTGTAGCACCAGAGAAGCCATCAACTGCAACCCAAACCGCATCACCTGAAATTTCACCTGGGTAAGCAAAGAATAAAAACGCACGACCCGCTAATGCAGGGTTTAAGAAGTTTTTACCTGTACCACCAAAGATTTCTTTTGCGATAACTACACCAAAGGTAATACCGATAGCGGCTTGCCAAAGAGGGATAGTTGCCGGAAGAATTAAGGCAAATAAGATTGAAGTAACAAAGAAACCTTCATTAACTTCATGTTTACGTACAGCAGCAAATAATACTTCCCAAAAACCACCAACAATAAACACAGTTGCGTAGATAGGTAGGAAGAAACATCCGCCGTAGAACATTTGCGTAAACCAGCCAGAAGCCGATGATAATTCACCACCTAATGCTGAGAATAAAGCAACTTGCCATGTATCAGGTAAAGCATAACCAGCAGCTAAAGCTTCTGTTGCTTGGAAACCAATATTATACATACCAAAGAACATGGCAGGAAAAACAGCTAACCAAACCGTAATCATAATACGTTTTAGATCAATACTGTCACGAATGTGGGTTTTACCTTTGGTTACATAACCTGGAGTAAATAAACCAGTGGCGATTGCTTCGTATAAAGCAAACCACTTTTCATGTTTACCGCCTTTTTCAAAGAGCGGCTCAATATCTTCAATAAACTTTTTCAAGCCCATGTCTAACCTTCCTTCTCAATTGTGGTTAGGCAATCACGAAGTAAAACGCCGTAGTCTGTTTTGCCTGGGCAAACAAACGTACATAAGGCTAAATCTTCTTCGTCAAGCTCTAAGGCACCTAGCTGCTGCGCGCTGTCGGTATCACCGGCACATAAATCACGTAACAATAAGGTTGGTAATATATCTAACGGCATAACACGTTCATAATTACCAATTGGCACCATAGCGCGCGAACTACCATTGGTAGTTGTTGTCATGTTAAACAACTTACTTGGTGAAAAATGCGATAAATAGGCACGAGTTACTGAGAACTTGTTCGCGCCGGGCATAATATAACCAATAAATTCTTTTTCGCGTCCTTCAAGCAACAAACAAATTTGTACTTGATAACGGCCTAAATAAGCATGTACGCCTCGTGCATTACTACCTTGTAATAATGAACCAGTCACTACACGTACTTCACCGTCAGAAGCTTCACCTACTGATAACTCAGCAGTGTTAGCACCTAAAACCGTACGAACAAGTCGTGGATTTTTAGCAGCGGGGCCAGCAAGTGAAATTACGCGTTTACTATCTAATTGACCAGAGGTGAATAAAGTACCAATCGCAATCACATCTTGATAACCAACATGCCAAACAAAGTTGTTTGCATTAACTGGTTTTAAGAAATGAATATGCGTGCCAACTAAACCAGCAGGATGCTTACCCGCAAATTCGTTAACTGATGCCTCAGCTGCCACAGGAATATCAGCTCCTGGAGCTTTAGCAACAAATAATTCACCTTCAGTTAAACGAGATAAAACCGTTAAACCATTTTTGAAGGCTGCAGCTTGCTCATTAATCACAACAGCAGGATCAGCAGCTAATGGATTAGTATCCATGGCACTGACAAATATTGCTTTTGCTGTACTATCGATCGCAGGAATTTTGCTATATGGACGAGTACGTAATGCAGTCCATAAACCAGAATCTACTAACGTCGAGACCACATTTTCACGAGGAACTGAAGTTAATTCATTAGCTGTGTAGTTTGTAAACGTTTCTTGCTCGTCGCCATCAGCTTCGATAACAACAGATTGCAATATACGCTTTTCACCACGATTAATTTCGGTAACAACACCGGCAACTTGAGCTGTGAACTTAACGCCTGGGTTCTTTTTATCTTCAAAAACAACCTGACCTTTTTTAACACGGTCACCTACTTTAACGAACATAGTAGGGCGCATTCCCACAAACTCTTCACCGAGTATCGCAACAGTTTTGATGGGCGAACCATCATGGATTACCTGCTGGGGAGCTCCAATAACAGGGACGTCCAGACCTTTTTTTATTGTAATCATAAACACTTGCACTACTTTGACGGGAGTATCAAAACCAAATTACCCTTAATTTTCATAAGGTTAACTGATTTCAGTGTATTTCAGTAAAATCAAAATCTTACGAAGAAGACCTTACCAATCTTATTTAAATTATTCAGCCGCGGATTTTAGCATATAAAAGCTAGCGGATGCTATCCAAGCTTGTGAAATTTCGTTAGAAATTCATAAAATAAAATTAAATTTTAGACTAGATCAGAAAAATTGCTGAAAATAAAAAAGCCAGTAAGAAAACTTACTGGCTTTTCAAGCAATCTAATGAAGTAATTAAACTAAATTATTAATTTCTACTAACGGACTAACGTCAGCTTCGTAATCAACACCAGCAATATCAAAACCAAACAGTTTCAAGAACTCTTGATGATAAGCAACATAGTCAGTTAATTCATCAATAGTATCTGTTTCAACTGAATTCCAAATATCAGTAACGGCATCTTGCACACTGTCATCTAATTCTTTGTAGTTTTGGAATAAACGGCCCGCGTCATCAAAACGTGGATTTTCACCATATAAATTTTCGCTGAATAACGCTTGAATTTGCTCAATAACACCTTGGTAAGTGCCTTGTGCTTTCATTACTTTGAACATAGCTGAAATATACAATGGCATGATCGGAATAGCAGAGCTTGCTTGGGTAACAACGGCATTCAATGACGTAACATAAGCTTCGCCTTTGATGTTAGCTGTTGATGATTTAATCGCAGCGGCTGCTCGATCTAAATCTTCTTTCGCTTTACCGATAGTCGCATGACCATAAATTGGCCAAGTTAATTTTTTACCGATATAAGTATAAGCACTGGTTTTAAAACCTTCAGCTAACACATCAGCTTCTTGTAAAGCTTTGATCCAAAGCTCCCAATCAGCGCCGCCCATAACGTCAATAGTCCCTTGAATTTCAGCTTCATTGGCAGCTTCTACCGATACTTCATCAATAATGCGTTTTGAAGTATTTAAGTTCTTAGTGGTAACACCTTGGCCGATAGGTTTTAACGTTGAAGAATAAACTTCACCCGTATCTGGATCCGTACGTCGAGGTGACGCTAAGCTATAAATCACCAGATCAATGCTACCTAAATCGGCTTTAATCGCGGCAATCGCTTTGGCTTTAATTTCGTGAGAAAAAGCATCGCCATTAATATTTTTAGCGTAAATGCCTGCTTCATCAGCCGCTTTTTGAAAAGCTGCAGTATTGTACCAACCGGCACTACCACATTTTTTTTCTGTTGGTGGTTTTTCGAAGAACACACCTAAGGTTTTAGCACCGTTACCGAATGCTGCCGTGATACGTGAAGCTAAACCATAACCAGTAGAAGCACCGATAACTAGCACATTTAATGGCTTGTTATTGGCTTGTGTTTGGCTTTTTACGTAAGCAATTTGCTCATTTACATGGGCTTCACAGCCAACAGGATGTGCGTTAGTACAGATAAAACCACGAATTTTTGGTTTGATAACCATAAGAGAACCTTTTCTAAAAAGTGATTATTGGCAAAATTGCCGCATAGTTTACGCTGCTTTTGATACTAAGAGGTACGAGCAGTTGTAAACAAATAGGTTAGCCTGCTTTCAAACCAACCTATTTAAAATTATTTTCTATTCAAATAATACTCGAGCTGCGTCATATTATTATATTCACGCATTGACGATAAAAACTCACTGTATGACTGCCAAACTTTAGCAAAACCGGCATCGGCAGCAATTTGATCTGTGATCACCTCAGCAGAAATCGCTTTTAGTGCCGCAACTACATCCGCTGGCAAGGTGCGTAATTGCACGTTATGTTCATTCACTAATGTTTTTAACGCATTGTTATTACGTGCGTTATATTCATCAAGTGTTGATTGATTAGCAGCTTTAGCGGCTATTTTAACAATATGCTGAAGATCTTCAGGTAATTCATTAAAAGCTTCTTCATTGACTAAAAATTCTAGCGCAGTGCCCGGCTCATGCCAAACAGTTGAATAATAATATTTTGCCGCTTGGTGAAAACCAAACGCTAAGTCATTATATGGTCCAACCCATTCAGACGCATCTAAAGCGCCACTTTGTAATGCTGAGAAAATTTCACCACCGGTAATAGTTACCGGCACACCGCCAGCACGCTTTAATACTTCGCCACCTAAACCAGGTAAACGCATTTTTAAGCCTTGAAGATCATCAATGCTGTTAATTTCTTTTTGAAACCAACCCGCAAACTGAGCACCTGAGTTACCACCTAACATTGGCATAATACCAAAAGGTTTATATAGCTCTTGCCATAATTCTTGACCACCGCCGTAGGTTATCCAGGCATTAAATTCTGACGATGTCATACCAAAAGGGATCGCACTAAATATTGGCGCCGCTGGTATTTTACCTTTCCAATAATAAGCGCCACTGTGGCCCATTTGCACTGTGCCTTGAGAAACCGCGTCAAAGACTTGTAAACCAGGTACTATTTCACCCGCGCCATAAACTTGCACGGTTAAGCGTCCACCACTCATTTGATTAACGTAAGTAGCGAATTTTTCAGGTGTAACACCTAAACCAGGAAAGTTCTTTGGCCAAGAAGTCACCATTTTCCATTGATATGTTTTAGCATCGGCAGCACTGGTTTGGCCGTCTTCACAATCGGTTTGGCCGCAACTAACTAACAATAAAGCACTGAACAGCGCAATTGACGTTTTAATCGCTAATTTAAATAAGTTTTGATTTTTCATTATTATTATTTTCCATATATTTGTTCTGGTAACCAAGTGGTTAATTCCGGCCACATAGCTAACGCGATTAATAAAAGTATTTGAATACCAATAAAAGGAATAACACCTCGGTAGATATCACTTGTTTTTACTGACTCAGGCGCTACGCCGCGTAAATAAAATAAAGCAAAACCAAACGGCGGTGTTAAGAATGAGGTTTGTAAATTTACCGCTATCATAATGCCAAGCCAAATAGGATCAAGTCCCATTGCTAATAAAATTGGCGCAACAATCGGCACAACAACAAAAGTAATTTCGATAAAATCGAGAATAAAGCCTAAGAAAAAGATCACTAACATAACGATAACCGTCGCGCCGACCACGCCACCTGGCATACCTTGGAAAAAGCCATGTACTAGCTCTTCACCGCCATAACCGCGAAATACTAATGAAAATAAACTCGCGCCAATTAAAATCATAAACACCATTGAGGTGATTTTGACTGTGGTTTGCATCACCGCAGTCATGTTTTCTAAAGTGATTTGTTTTTGCGCCGCCGCTAAGAGTAAAGCGCCCATAGCGCCAACACCCGCCGCTTCAGTTGGGGTCGCAAAACCAAATAAAATAGAACCTAAGACCGCAACCATTAATAAAATAGGTGGCAATAGTGCCGAGCATAATATTTTGATAATTGATTCTTGCTCGCCTTGATAAATCTCTTCACGGGCAACACTCGGAACAGACTCAGGTTTAACAAAGGCGACAAAGATACAATACAAAATATACATGCCAACCAATAACAAACCGGGGATCACGGCACCGGCAAATAAGTCGCCCACCGATACGGTTTTAGGGCTAAATATCCCCATGTTTAATTGCGCTTTTTGATAAGCACTTGATAACACATCCCCTAATAATACTAAGGCGATAGAAGGCGGAATAATCTGTCCTAACGTACCTGTTGCGCAAATAATGCCACTTGAGAAACGCGGGCAATATCCGCGCTTAATCATCGTTGGTAACGAAAGTAGCCCCATAGTGACGACCGTTGCGCCAACAATACCGGTACTTGCAGCTAATAACATGCCTACTAAAGTTACTGAAATCGCTAAACCGCCATTAAAACGGCCAAATAACATCGCCATCGCATTTAATAAGTTTTCAGCAATTTTAGAGCGCTCTAACATCGCGCCCATAAAAACAAATAATGGTACAGCTAATAACGTTTGATTATTCATCACGCCGTATAAGCGGCTAGGTAAAGCATTCAAAAATGCTGGTTCAAAGATATCAAAAGCCGTACCTGCGCCAGCAAAAACTAACGCCACGCCAGCTAACGAAAAGGCGACCGGATAACCGAATAATAAAACTATACAAACGGCGGCGAACATTAATAACGGTAAATATTCCATTATAATTGTACTCCGTCGGCATTATTATTTTCTTTGATTTCAAAACCTTGTTGAATTTTCAATACTTGTCGAATGACTTCACAGACACCTTGAATAATTAAGCTTATCGGCATTAACAACAGTAAGGTTTTATTTAAATAGACAAAAGCTAAACCACCGGCTTCTGAGGATTGCTCTTGGATCGCCCAAGATTGTGCGACGTAATCGAAAGAAACGATAAAAATAAATAAACACACCGGCAGTAACAAGAACAACGCACCAAACAAATCAACTAAGGCTTTATTTTTAGGTGACATTTTTTGATAAAAGATATCAACCCTAACATGGCCTTCATGTTTTAACGTATAAGCCGAGCCCAACATAAAGACCAAGGCATGCAAATATAAAACACTTTCTTGCATGGCAATTGAACCAATATTGAAACCATAACGCAGTAATACAATTAAAAAACTGAGTAACACCATAACAAGCGTTAACCAAGCGGTGATTTTGCCTACTTTTTCAGTGAAGTTTTCGAGTAAGCTGATGAGCTTAATCATAATAAAATCCATTCTTTTTTATTTTTGTAGATTAATAGAAGCTATTGTTGCTGAGCCATTAAATGACACTTAATGTGATTACTTTTTACTGCCACCCATACATTTAGGTGATAACGGCACCGCATCAGGGTTATTGGCTTGCCACTCAGTTTCACTGTAAGTATGTAATGCTAAAGCATGAATATGATTGGCCAACTCATCCGCAAGAATGCCATTAACCGTGCGATGACGCTGCAATAACCGCTTACCTTCAAAGGCACTAGCAGCTATCACAACTTTAAAGTGTGACTCACTACCGGTAGCAACATTATGATTATGACTTTCGTTGATCACCTCTAAGTGCAGGGGTGTAAATGCTTGTTGTAATTTTTCTTCAATAACGGCTTGAATGGTCATGGTAGAGTTATCTTAAAGTTGGCTTAAAATTGATAGTCGAAATATTCGACATTTATTTGGCTATTATCGCATCAATTTATAACGATTCAAAAGCGCTAAGGTGAAAAAGTCAGATAAAAACATCGGCAATAATTATAAATTTTGTTTTATTTCTCGAAAAGTCAGATTAATTCGCGGTGCAATCGCCTTTTTCGAGCGTAAAATAGCATGCTGCCAATAATGTTGAGTTTGCCCCGCCATCAGCAATAAACTGCCTGAAGTTAATGGAATAGTCAGCTTTTCGCCTGTGGTTTTATGTTTAAGTTTGAAATCTCGAGTCGCACCTAACGAGACCGAAGCAATAATCGGCTGCTGACCTAATTCTGGTTCGTCATCGCTATGCCATGCCACCGCGTCGTTATTATCGCGATAACAATTAGCGAGTACCGAATTAAAGTTTACCGCTTGAATCTGTTGCTGTTGAACTTTTGACTCAAAGTTTTTATTACTAAGATTTTCATCGCGAAGGTATTCATTAAGACTTTCATCTTGAACGAGAATATTCTGACACTGTTCGTTTAAAGCATTTTTAATTTTTTCTAGCGCGGGTAACCACGCAGTTGGCTGTAAAGTTAAACCCGAATAAGCATAACGGGCACTGTTGCCACCAAACCACGCTTGCAAGCGCGGGATCTCTACGGATTTACCGTACATCATTAACGTGTCTTGTTGCCAAGCAATGGTGTCAAACAAGTGTTGAAATAAAATTCGGCTTTGTCCGGCCTTAATAAAGTTTGGAAACAACCAAAGCTCAGCGTTATTTGCGGCTATTTTCATATTAATTCCGTGCTAAAACACACCTTAATGCATAATCTTGACAACAAAAAACAACTGCCACTAGCAGTTAACGGTTAACTTTGACAAAATAGCGTCGTTAATTTCCACTACTAAGATTATATTCTACCTTATGTTGAGCCCATTTTTTGCAAATGATAAAAATTTGCACCTTGAAAGATTTCCACAAGTACAAGTGAATAGAAGCTTGCAAGCGTGGGACGCAACCGACGAATATATTGTTGCTCATATTGAAGAAACTGAGCTACTGAAACCAAACAGTAAAATTCTGATCGTCAATGATAACTTTGGTGCTTTAACCATTAACTTTCTTCAACATCAGGTCTTTGCGGTTAGCGACTCTTATCTTGCTCATCAAGGTATTAAACATAATATTGACCTCAACTTTCTTGATGCCGATAACGTGCAGTTGTTATCAAGCTTAGATGAATTACCCAGCGATATTGATTTAATTATTTACCGTATTCCCAAAAGTAAGTCGTTATTAATTGAGCAACTGCTAACCCTAAAAGCAAAGTATACCGCCGGCACAGCCTTTATTGCCGGCGCAAAAGTAAAAGATATTCATAGCTCGACTCTAAAAGTTTTTGAAAAATATTTAGGTAGCACTAAAACATCATTAGCCGTTAAAAAGTCGCGTTTGGTTTTCAGTCAGCTTGATAACACAGAGAACTTAACCAGTCCTTTTCCAACTGTGTGGCCGTTAGAGAACACCGATTTTGCAATTAGCAATCATGCGAATGTTTTTGCCCGTGAGAAACTGGATTTAGGCGCGCGCTTTTTCTTGGCACATTTACCTTCAATCAAAGGTGTTCAAGCAGTTATAGACCTAGGTTGTGGAAATGGTGTTGTTGGCTTGAACATTTTAGCAAAGGCGCCTGAAGCCAAACTGCAATTTATTGATGAGTCTTATATGTCTGTCGCTTCCGCGCAGCAAAACATTGAAAACAATTTACCTGACTTAGCCAAACAATGTACTTGGCAGGTTGATGATTGCTTAACAAACTCACCGCCAGCAAGTGCTGATGTGATTCTTTGTAATCCACCTTTTCATCAGCAACAAGCAACTACCGACCATATTGCTTGGCAAATGTTTAATGACAGCTATCGAGTGTTAAAAAAAGGCGGAGAGTTACATATTATCGGCAATCGTAATTTAGCTTATCATATTAAACTTAAACGCATTTTCGGCAATGCTAAGACCATTGCTAGCAACCAAAAATTTGTAGTTTTATCGGCGATAAAAAAATGACCAACATAAAAAATCAACGTAATAATAAATTTATCAGCTTGAAAACCTTAGCGCTTTCAAGTTTTGTTCTGGCATTAACTTTAAGCGGTTGTAGTAATACACCTAGCCACTTAATTGTGTCACCTGAGTTAAACACTAACATTGCTGCAGTGCCGCAGTATTTAAATAAAAACATCAACTTATCAGTGCAAGACGTTCGCGCTAACAGTCACTTTGTGCAAATATTGTCAGCGGGTGAAGCCGCAACCTTAATTAATGGCCATAGCGATTTAGCGGCGGTGGTTCAGGCCGGTTTATCGACAGCATTGGCTAAACAAGGCTTATCAACCAACAGTATGTCGAGTAATCAACTGCAAGTGAATATTGAAAAAGCCTTAATTAATGTTAATCAAAGCTTATTAAATTACGAAACTGACTCTGAGATCACGCTGTCAGCCGTTTTGGCAAATGGCCAAGAAACCTTAACTAAAAACTTTCGTGTCAAAGGCCAAAGTAATGGCCCGTTTTCACCTGACTTAGCCGTATTAGGCCGAGACTTTAATCAGCAGTTAACAAAAGCGATGAACCAACTGATTAATGATCCTGATATTCAACGATTGGTGAAATAAATGAAAACGTTTTTTTTATGCTGCTTATTTATCTGTAATGTTACCTGCGCGGCTACCGTTAAAAATATGGCGATAGACCCAGACAATTTATTCCCCAAGGTAAAACTTGAAACCACCATGGGGGTAATTATTGTTGAACTTGATCGCATCAAAGCGCCACTCACCGTTGATAATTTTTTAACTTATGTTGTTAAAGGTGAATATAACAATACAATTTTTCACCGTATTATCCCTGAGTTTGTGGTGCAAGGTGGCGGCTATGATGCCAGTTATGCCGCAAAAGAGACGTTTGAAGACATCATCAATGAAGCAGGAAATGGCCTAAAAAATAATGCTGGTACGATTGCGATGGCAAAACAAAGCCGGCCACATACCGCGAATCGCCAATTCTTTTTTAACGTTAGCGATAACGACAGCTTAAACCCAGGCCGCAGGTGGGGTTATGCAGTTTTTGGTGCCATCGTTGAAGGCGAAGCGGTTATTGAAAAAATGTCGCAAGTAAAAACTGATTATAATGGTGAGCTTGGCTGGGAAGATGTACCGGTAGAAAAAGTTATATTAGTAAAAGCGACTTTATTACCTGCTGAATAAAACATTAGTCAGCGCCCTCAACATTGATTTACCAGTAAAAAAAACTTTTTATTATAATTTCAGCGTGTTAAATTCAAGTTTAATTACGCTTAAATTATAAGCGTTCAACAATTAATATCGCTGAACTTTTTGACATTTGTGCTCTTTTCGACAATAACTAAGAAAGACAAGACAATTACTTTTCTTCCGTGATCTTAACTGATACATCGCGTTTTTATTCTTCCATAATTGTCAAAAATGTTGAGAGTACCCAATGGTAGTAGAACAATTTATCAATGAAAAAATCACCCAGATTGATGCTTATATCAATGCGGTTATTGATAACTCGTTACACTATACTGAGCTGGATAAATTTATCACCGACACCATGGAAGAATGGACGGTTTATAACATTTCTGACGAAACTCCAGGCAGTGCCAGAGAACGAGTGTTCTGGCATGTTATTCATGAAATTCAATTACACGGCTCTCAAGGATTAACCAGTGAGTTATTTTTCAAAGCCGAAATTAACACCTGTTTAGACTTTTTTAAAGGCGTGGGTAGTTACCCTATCGATTGTATTGGTTGGCGTCCGATCCCATAAACTTTCAAGCTATCACTTTTGCCAGCGTAAATAGTCTGTTAGTCTGCTTGCTATTGTTTATCTAGTTAACTTTTCATGTCTCAGCAACTTTCAATAAAACAATCAATTTCTTATTTTCGTGATAAACGCTTATTAAGTGTTTTTTGCTTTGGCCTTGCCAGTGGTTTTCCTTGGGTTTTAATCGGCTCTGCCATGAGCGGTTGGCTAAAAGATGAAGGCTTATCACGCAGCAGTATTGGCTTATTTGGTTTAATTTTTGTCGCTTATAGTATTAATTTTTTATGGTCGCCACTGTTAGATCGCATCAAAATATTCTGGCTCAGTAAAAAACTAGGCCAACGTCGAAGTTGGATTTTATTTACTCAAATTATTATTGCCCTGATCACTTGGCAAATGAGTTTATTAGAAGCAAACAGCCAGCTTAGCATGATGGCGATGTTTGGTTTGATGATCGCGATAGCGGGAGCAACACAAGATATTGCGATCGACGCATACCGTATAGATATCCTCAATGATCAACAAGATAACCAGCAAGGTAATCAACACGACAGTCACTATATGGCCGCAGGCTCCGCCATGGCAACATCCGGCTGGTGGACAGGTTATGCTGGTTTAGGCAGTATCCCTTTTATTTTAGTAGACTCACCAAACTGGCAATGGTCAGAAGTTTATATGGTTTTAGCTGGCATTATGGTGTTATTAACCATCACTGTTTTTATCGTCAATGAACCTAAAAGCAATCGTGAAGCTGAGCAGAAATTAATTGAAGCTCAATACCTAGATAAATTATCAAATCAGCATAACAAACCCTTAATGCTAACGATTTTATGTATTTTACCTTTGACCATTTTAACCTTGTTATATGCCAACATTGGTTACCCTGCTTGGCCAGAAACATTAATCGCAAGCGAGCAACAGTTTTTAGTAGTCTCCCTTTTTATTGTCTTTTTAATGACAACCTTCATTAAGTTGCTGTCGAAGTTAAATAAAAAAATGCATCTAAGCGAAACTAATACCGCGCAAGCACTCGCCACCGACAGAATTACCCTGATCACGGCTTGGCTGTTAACGACATTAGTAGCGCCAATTCATGAGTTTTTTCAGCGTAATGGCGTCAGACTGGCACTTTCAATTTTACTTTTTATCTTCTTATTTAAGTTAGGTGAAGCTTATTTGGGCCGAATGTCGATTGTCTTTTATCGAGAAGTTGGCTTTTCAAATAGTGATATTGCTTATTATTCAAAACTTATCAATTGGGGCGTTACTATTGTTTTCTCTTTGATTGGTAGTGTTTTCACCATTCGTTATGGCATTTTAAAAGGCTTATTTATTGGCGGCATCGCAATGTCAGCCAGTAATTTACTGTTTGCTGCCATGGCAGTCGTCGGCCCTGATAAAGCCCTATTTGCCTTTACCGTTTTTGTTGATGGTTTTACCTCAGCATGGGGTTCTGTGGCATTTGTCGCGCTGTTGTCAGTGTTGTGTAATAAAAGCTTTACCGCAAGTCAGTATGCATTAATGGCTTCGTTAGGCACCTTTGGCCGGGTCATGCTTGGCTCTTATTCAGGTATTGTCGTTGATTGGCTTGACGGCAACTGGGCGATGTTTTTCATTATGACTTCGCTCATGGTGATCCCTAGCCTATTATTTTTATATAGTATTAGAAAACCACTAACGCGTTTAATTGAACAAGGTGACAGTAAAGCGTAGATAGTTCAGCTTAATCGCTTGATATATGTTATTTATAGCTAGGTGATCTATGCTAACTATCGGTTATCACTACTTTATTAGTTACGATTTAAAATTAAAACAAAAGCAAAACAACGCTAGGAATTGAAACTAAAATGATCAGACTATTTTTTTTACTACCCATTATTATGTGCGCTATTTGGGGTATTTATTTATATGCGAAAGGCTACACATTAAAAGAAGGGTCAAAAGGTTTTCAACACATTATTATTTTTAATGCCGTCATCATAGCCTTTTTTATTCTTATGATTTGGTTGACTGATTACCCCTGAGTTGACAGTTAAAGGCCTGAGGCCGACAGCCGACAGCCGAAAGAGAAAAGAAAACAGAGAGAGGGAGAGAAGTTAGAAGCTGAAAGCTTGATGTAAAACTAGAAGCATCAAGCATCAAGCATCAAGCATCAAGCATCAAGCATCAAAAGAATAAACCAGCTAAAGCAATAATCCATAACTTAATCACGTAAGCGCCGGTTAATCATGACAAAGTCATCAAGATTCCAATCGCGATAAAACAAGCGACGATGGCCAATATCGGCAAACGATAAAACTTCAATAAAATAAAGCCGGCAATAACCCAAGCTACGTCAGCAATACTATAAATTGCATTGATTGCAATCGGCTGATAAAAAGCCGCCGCTAATAACCCCACTACCGCAGCATTTACGCCAGTGACAAAACCCGCCACCGCTGGCTGAAAAGCAAAGCGATGCCAAAGCTGCTGAACGGCTAAAACCAGTAAGAATCCTGGCAGAAAAATAGCCGCAGTTGCAATACTCGCCCCTAACAATGGCGACTCTAATAAAATATTTGCCCCTAAAAATGTCGCTATGGTAAACATTGGGCCAGGTACCGCTTGTGCTGATGCATATCCTAAAATAAAGGTATCAGGCGGCAACGCAGGATCAAGGGTTTGCTGTAATAATGGCAAGACAACATGGCCACCACCAAAGACAAAAGCGCCTGCTTGATAAAAGCTATTAAATAAAGCCAAGAGTGGATCATATTGGCTAAAAAACGGCAAAATAAACAAACAAACACAGAACAGCAATAACGGCATAATTTTTAATGCTTGCATAAGTGTTTGCTCTGGCTGTGCTGTTGGGTTTTCTTCAGTGTTTTCTTTAGCGCTTTCTTTAGAGGTCTCTTCGAGATTAGCCTCGGGCTTTAAAGCCGTTTCGGCTTTTGCTGATAATGCTTGCTGGTTATTTCGCTTTGGCGCTAACAGCCATAACGACAATAAACCGGCCAGCACTAATAATAAAATTTGGCTATATAAGCTGCCAACCGACAAGATCACCACGGAACTAACCGCTGCGATTAACTTAGTTAGCTTAGTTTGACAAAAGACCTTGCTCATTGAAATCACCGCATCAGCCACAATCACTACCGCTAATAATTTTAAACCATAAACAGTACCAACAAACATCGCTGAGTCGGCAAAATGAACACCGAGCACAGCCAACAAATACAACAAAATAAACGAGGGTAAGGTAAAACCTAAAAATGCCGCGATAGCGCCCATTAAGCCGCCGCGATGATAACCTAAAGAAAAACCAACTTGGCTAGACGCTGGCCCAGGTAAAAACTGACTTAAAGCAACCATACGACTGTAAGTCGGTAAATCTAACCATTGATGTTTTTCAATAAAGTAACGTTGAAAGTAACCTAAATGCGCCGCAGGGCCGCCAAAACTAATACAGCCTAAATAAAAAAAGTGGCCAAAAATGCTAAGTATTTCTTTCATAATGTCATTCTAATCGGGTGGTTATTTCGCGTTAAGATGCTGATAAATGTTTTTGAATTAAAGTATCTAAGTGATTAGCAAATTGCTGGCGATCACTTTGACTAATTTTAGGTGGCCCACCGGTATCAACACCGCTGGCACGCATGGTATCCATAAAATCACGAATGTTAAGCCGTGCTTTTATGTTACTGGTGGTATATAGCTCACCGCGCGGGCTGAGCGCTAAGGCATGTTTTTCAATCACTTCTGCTGCTAAAGGAATATCTGAGGTGATAACTAAATCACCTAATTGTACCCGTTTGACTATTTCATCATCGGCAATATCAAAACCGGATGGCACTTGCACAAATTTAATAAAAGCCGATTTAGGAATTCTCATTGAATGATTCGCCACTAAGGTTGTGGTTATTTTTGTCCGCTCGGCCGCACGAAAGATCACTTCTTTGATCACCACAGGACAGGCGTCAGCATCAACCCAAATATTCATTCAATTCACTTAATAAGGTATAAAGTCGCAGTTTATCAACTCACTTAACTTTTATAAACCACAATAAAGCCAAGCTGCTTTATTACTAACGGCTTAAACTGCTTACTATGACTTCATAGTTCTTATCTTCATGGCTCAAGATTTTTTAAATTCAAAAATAATTTCAGCAGCTTGCGCGCCATTACCTTGCATTAAATACTGCCACTGGGCTAAAGCGCTGATCGCTGCTTTTTCAATATCGCGATGGGCACTGCTATCAACCACTTTAATATCAACAACTTCGCCATTATCTTTAATCTGATAAGCAAGTTTTACATAACCCGACAAACCAGCAATGATGGCAGCATCAGGAAATTTAGGCAGCACTTGATGCACTAACTTAACGTCAAGCTGAGGTTGTTTGATTTGCATAATAAATTGTTGCGCTAATTGTTGATGTGACGTTTTTGGCAACTCAATATTGATACTTTGAATCACTAACTGTTCACGTGCTGGCACTTGGCCTTTTTTCGGCAATTGGCGTGCTATTTTAGCTAATGCGCTTGCTACCGCTTGAGTGGCAAGTTCGCTAGTGTCATCTTGTTTCAGCTCAAGATCGGTTGTTGATTTCACCTTAACAATTGGCGCTACAGCCACCTCTGGTGATTGTGCTAAATAAGTGATCAAAGCTAACACGCCAAAAGAGGCAAAACTGCCGCCAATTAAAGCAATTAGCACACGAGCCCAAATAGCGGCTGGTGATTGATTTTTTATCGGCGGCGCAGTATTTACCGCTGCTGATAAGTTATCTTCAAGCGTAATTTTAGGCACAACAATGGTACTTTTTCGCTGCTGATAAAGTTGACTCAACAATTCATCATCTTTATTTGCACTCATTGCTTTGCTCCATTTGTTTTTTTAAATTAACTTTTGCATAGCGAATTCGGCTTTTAACCGTTTCAAAACTTGCTTCAGTTAATTGACATATTTCATCTAACGATAAACCTTCTTGTTGAAAAATAAAGGCTTCGCGTTGATGAAAAGATAATTGTGTTATCGCATGATTAAAAACAGCTAGCTGATCTAACAAAATCAATTTTTTATCCATCGATTTAATATCAGCAACAATGTCATCTTCTATTATCGAATGCCACTGCCAACGGTTTTGTCGCCTTAGCTCATCAATCAGGGTATTTCTGGCAATTTTAAACAACCAACTTTTGACTTTGTTTTTATTAATCAGATGACTATTTGATCTTTGCTGCGTAAAGGCAAAGTCAAAACTAGCGGCTGAATTTATTACTTTTAACCAAGTGTTTTGCAACACATCTTCGGCTAAATGATGATCAGACTGGCTTAATAAATAATGAAATAACATAGGATTAAACTGCGCAACCAAAAGATTCAGAACAGCTGAATCTCCGGTTGCAACATAACGAGCAAGTAGCTTGTCAGGTTGGTTTTCATCTTGGCGATGCGGATTAAACCAACCTTTGATCATTGAAGGTAACTTCAAATATATACTCCAAATATAAAACCTAACTGACGTTTTTGTGCTTTACGGTTTTTAGCTACTTTGCTATCGCTTAACTTTACTGATGCCTAGCTTTGCTGATTAATATTAAAATCTAATCTGACGGTTAAGTTCTCCTGCACTACAGGTTTACCGTTTTCAACTTTGGCGTGATATTTCCATTTTTTCAATGCCCGTTTGGCTTCTTTGTCAAAAATACGCTTGGGCTCAGCATCAATAACTTCAACATCAATCACTTGTCCGATTTTATTAATGTTAAATGATAAAACAACCCAACCTTCAATGCCATTATTCGCCGCTACTATCGGATACTTAGGATTAATTCGCACAACCGGACGCGCTTCATTATCAGGTGGTCCTTGTATCAGGGTATCAACACCGCCAGAGTCTAAATCAATAGGTGGTATAGTTACATCAACGACAGAAACCTCGTTAACATCAACCGGCGTGATCGGGGTTTTAGGCGCCGGTGCAGGTGCTGGCGGCGGAGTTAGATCAGGCTTTACGCGCTCAACCACTTTCGACTCATCAGGCCGTTGATAAACTTCAACAAGGGGATAGTCGTTAACTTCAATTGGCGCAGTTTTATCACTAGAAATTAAATAAGCCATAAAGGCAAACAGACTTAAAGTAGTTAAGGCCGCTAAAAAGGTGATCGGGATTAATTTTTTCATTTGGTATTCCTCTTAAACAATTTATCGATGTGTGCGCACGGTAAATAAGTAAAAAGCTTACTTAGTGATAAAACGTTTAAGAAAAACAAATAGGGTTAAATTAATTTAATCTTCGGCAGGTTTAGCCTTATACACAGTTTAAGCACCTTAATCTGCCAGTAAGTTGACAGATTAAGGTGCTTAAAATAAAGATTAGCTAAAACTGTAGCTACTGAGGTTTGCGGGTATAAACCCTGACCCAATCGACGGCCATAGTGGTTGGGTAGCCAGTCGCTGTTGCTTGTGCTCGAACCGGACAACGAGTTAATCCAGCATATTCACCTGTGCAGGTATAAGTAACATGCGGGGTTCGAAGGCCAAGCGATAACGTTACTCGCATTGGTAAATGCCAATATTTATTTTCTTTTCTGAAGACTTCTTTACCATCCAAATACCAAACCACATAGTCAGCACTGACTTCGGCAGCATAAATATGAAAATCATCTCGCGGATCAAAGGTCGCAGTCATCTTATTATGAGCTAATTCAGTATATGGGTTTTGCCAGCCGGGACGAACCTGAACTTGGTTATTACCTTGCTTAATAACCGCATGTAAATTCATGTCTAATACTTCGGCCGTGTCTTTTGTCCAGACACCGTTTTCATCACGTGTCGACTCTTGCTGTTGTAACTCAATAATATCGACCTCGGAATAAAAAGCTTGTTCATCTTCAGTCGGTGCCATGCCCGCAGCATCACGATCAATGCTATTACTGTATATCCAAAAGGCCGGACTATTGCCAGGAAAGGTCGGTGTGCCCTTGATCCGCGCTTCATAATAACCATAAGTCAGCGTTTTTTTCGCCCGAATAATCCCTGAGCTATAAAACATATCATTAATAATATTTTGTCTTGATGCTGTATGCGGGGAATAGCGCATCGTCAATTGTAAATGACCATCGCCATTAATCCTTGTATTTTCAGGCTCCCATGACCATGGCCCCCAGTCAGGAAGGTCGTCATCCCACTTATTGCTATCTAACAAGGCATAATCAAATTCATCCGATAAATCATCAATGTAATCCCAATCACTCGGATTAACATTCTCCAGTGTTGGATAAAAACCATCGATGGCATTTGGCGGCGGTAACTCAGGTTCAGGCGTTGGAGTCGGAGTCGGAGTCGGAGTCGGAGTCGGAGTCGGAGTTTCTGCGGCTATAGTTGCTGTAGGTGAGCCACCACCACAAGCTGAAACTAATAATAACAGGCCCGAAAACCCTAATGAATATGAAACTTTACATTTGTTCATGGAATACCTTTATTAAACCCTGTTATTAATTACAGCAGCCTTAACTAATTTTATTGTTAAGTTTGAAACCAAAAATTTTTACTTCAATAATTACCCGTTAAGTAACTATTGATAGCGTCGTTGATAAAATTATATTTACCAGAACAACGAAACCAAAACATATAATGTTTATATTAATAACACATTTAGAATTAGAATAAAGATAGCGCATAAAATAGTCAAGATATATACAGTTCTTGAATTACCGACACGAACCTGCTTATTGTTGTTTTACTAAAATTGAATAATGAAAAGACAGTGAATGGGGGATACAGCTTAGTTAATAAATTAAATACATAAGAAATCAGAATAGTTTAATTATTAAATTTTTATACTTTGAAATAATTAGTTATTTTAGGGTAGTGATAACAATAATAATCAGTAATAATAGCGCTGTTATCGCACTTTCACTTATTGAGTTATTTGTAATACATGAGATATTTAATGAATCGTAAATTTGTTACTGGGCTAGTTTTTTTACCGCTTATTTTTTTGTCGTCATCGTTACCTGTATTGGCTGAGACATCTTCAAGTAACCCTTATGAAAATGCATTATCAGAGTATCAATTAGGTAATGTCGATGCCGCCTTGATACATGTAAAAAATGCACTACAAATCAAAGATGATAATCTATCAGCACGATTATTATTTGCAAAAATCTTATTAGAACAAGGCGAATTAGCCGCCTCAGAAGAACAATATCAACGAGCATTAGCGCTTAAAGCCGATTTAACATTATTAATATTACCGTATGCCAATGTCTTATTATTACAAAGTAAATATGAAGAGTTATTAGATAAAATTAAAATTGGTCAATTTAGTGATAACATTAACGCTGCTATATATAATTACCGCGCTAAGGCATTACTGCAATTACAAAGAGTTTCCGAAGCGAAGTTGAGTTTTACCAAAGCATTCGAATTAGAAGAAACGTCATTAGACGCTATTATTGGTTTAGCGAATGCCGCTAACGCAGAAAACGATCAAACAACCTTCGAACATTATTTGAACCTAGCTAAAAGCATTACGCCGAATAGCAGCCAAGTATGGTTTTATCAAGGTGAGTATCACCGCAGTATCAAACAAAATGAGCAAGCCTTAGCTGCTTTTAATCAAGCGATAACACTTAATAATGACAATCTTGAGGCAAAGCGTAGTAGAGCAGCAGTAAATATTGATTTAGCCAACTACCCTGCTGCAGAACAAGATATTGAAACGATTTTATCAGCAACACCTGACGACCCTTTTACTTTATTACTTAAAGCTTTTTATCTCAATCGAACTAACCAAAAAAAGCAAGCAGAAGATATATTACAATCAACCAGTTATTTATTCAGCCAGATAGATCTAGAAAAGTTCGACCAATTTTCACCACTGTTATTTATTGATGGTATGACCCATTATTTATTAGGTGATACAAGAGCTGCTAAAAAAAGCCTTAATCAATATTTAAAAAAATCCCCTAACAGTGTCGAAGCAAAAGAACTATTGGCTGAAATCGCCTTAAAAGAAAATATTCCAGATAAAACCTTAAAAATATTAAGTACTATCGATAAGCGCTATTATTCCCTACGAACAGCCACGTTATTGATGGCTGCGAACGTTGAAACTAAAAACTTTAAACAAGCTATCAATACTTACCAACAACTCAATGAAACATTACAAGAAAACGGTAAGATAATTAGCTTATATACCGTAGCGTTAATTGCTACTGGTGAATCGAAAGCGGCGATAGCTTTAATAGAAAAAAAAGCACAGCAACAGCCTGACTCAACTGATTTACAGCTAATGTTAGGCTATCACTACCTGCAATATCAGTTTTACGACAAGGCACTGATTATTGCTGAGCAATTAACGAATAAGGCAAACTTACCCCTAGCGGCATTAAACTATATTGGGGTTGCTTATCAAAGCAATGAACAAAGTGAGCTATCGATTAGTTATTACCAAAAAGCGCTCGCACTAGCACCGCTTGATTTATTAACCTCAACCAATCTTATTCAACTCTATATCAGTGAAGGTTTATATGATGAAGCATTGGCGATGACTTCAACATTTTTAAGTAAAAACCCAAATGAAACCAAGATATTAAGTTTACACGCTGATTGTTTATTGAAAATGGAAAACATCTCTAATGCCATCGTTGCTTACGAACAGTTAAATAATCTTGTACCTGATAATTTATCCCATAAATATCAATTAATTAATTTATACCTTAAAGCACAAAAGCCAGAATTAGCTTTAGATGAAATAGCTAAAGTTAAAAAACTTGAATCACTATCTTCTGCTTCATTAATTGCCGAAGCGAAAGCTTATTTAATCCTGAAACAATATGCCAAGTCAGCTAAAGCTTTAAATATTGCCTTTGGTTTAAACTTAGAATTACCTGAAAAATTAATTAAAATTGCTGAATTACAAATTAAAGCCCAAGATTGGCACTACCTCGACCGCACAATCAAGCAAATAATAACGCACAAAGGAAATGCTGAACAAGTCGCTATATTAAAGTCTCTGGCATTTTATGGCCAATTAGATGTTACTTCAGCAGTCGCTACATTAGATAAACTCAAAGATAAAACTTATCTTTCTTATTATCATTTAGCTAATTTTCATATCAAACTAAAGCGTTTCGATAAAGCGACTGAGTATGCCGAACTATCATATAAAACAGCTGAAAATTTACAAGCATTGCAAATATTAACCAAACTTTATTGGCTAGATAAACAAGAAGAAAAGGCATTAGCGTTATTAGCGGCCTGGTTAGAAAAACAGCCCTATGATCATGCTAGCAGACAAATATACGCTAACTTATTATCCCAGTTTGGTGATAGCGCCAAAGCAAAAATACAATACCAATTAATACTCAAAAACAAACCTGATGATGTTTTTAGTTTAAATAATCTCGCGATGTTATTACTCAAAGAAGCCGATTATAAAGCGGCACAAAAATTAGCACAAAAAGCGGTAGAGTTAAGCCCTTTAGACGCAGTTGTTAATGATACTTTAGGTTGGATATTAGTATTAAGCGGTAAGCCAGCTGAAGGTTTATCGTATTTACGCGAAAGCTCAGCGAGAGATGTTAACAACCCAACCACTAAATTTCATATTGCGACAGCACTTAGTAGCCTTGGTCAGCTTGAACAAGCTAAAATAGAGCTTAAACAAATTATTGATAAAAGCTTTCCTGAGCAAGAACAGGCTAAAAAAGTTTGGGCTGACTTAGCTGACAAAAAATAAAGTTCAGCGCTTGTGGTGCT
>JBPOFN010000048.1:0-29707 GCA_051251725.1 Thalassotalea sp.
TTTGGTGAATCTGCACCGGGCGCTGACTTATACAAGCACTTCGGTTTCACTGTTGAAAACGTGGTAGCGAAAGTAAATAGCTTATAAGTTTCACTTATATTGTGAATAAGCAAAAGCGTCGATGTCTTTTATCTCTTTTCAAGGTAAAATGTCGACGCTTTTTTGTTAAACCTTTTTATTCTTTATTTCACTTAAGTTAGGCATCTTTTAGTAAATGACAATTAATATTGCAATCAATGGTTTTGGTCGGATCGGACGTAGTGTGGTTAGAGCACTTTATGAACACGGTCGGCAACAGCAATTTAAAATAGTCGCTATTAATGAAGTTGCTTCAATTGAAGGCATAGCACATTTACTCAAATATGATACCACCCACGGTCGTTTTCCTTTTGCAGTAAGCCAGCAAGATAACTTAATGAATATTGCCGGTGATAATATTCACATCAGTCATGAGTCATCAATAGAAGCATTACCATGGCATAACCATGATATTGATATCGTACTTGACTGTACTGGTATATTTCACTCAAGAGCCCATGCCAAGCAGTATTTTAAGCATGGCGTAAAAAAAGTACTTTATTCACATCCTGCATCTAAAAATGTCGACAACACCATTATTTACGGGGTTAATCACCAGCAATTAACCGCTGCAGATACTATCGTTTCCAACGGTTCATGTACCACCAATTGTATTGTACCTGTGATCAAAGTTATCGATGATGCTTTTGGCGTTGAAAGTGGCACTATTACGACCATTCATGCGTCAATGAATGATCAACAAGTGATAGACGCTTACCATAATGACTTAAGACTAAGTAGAGCTGCAGGACATTCTATTATCCCAGTAGATACCAAATTAGCGGTTGGCATTGAAAGAATTTTACCTCACTTTAAAGGACGATTTGAGGCGATTGCGGTCAGAGTACCAACAATCAACGTAACAGCAATGGATTTAAGTGTGACAGTCAATGTAGATGTCACGATAGAAGCGATTAATCAAGCGATAATCGCTGCTCAAAATAATGGCTTAGCTGGAATTTTAGGTTACACTGAAGAGCCCCTAGTTTCAGCAGATTTCAACCACGATCCGCATTCATGTATTGTTGACGGCAACCAAACCAGAGTGAGTCATAAGCGACTGGTAAAAATGTTAGTTTGGTGCGACAACGAATGGGGATTTGCTAATCGCATGATAGATACAGCACAGGCGATGGCACAAACAACACATGCTTAAGCGTTTTCTAATCAAAGAAAGCAAGCAGCAATAAACTTTAAAATATTAAGGAACACCTTATGTCTGTAATTAAAATGTCGGACCTAGCACTAGCGGGTAAAAGAGTATTAATTCGTGAAGATTTAAACGTACCATTAGAAAATGGTGAAATCACTTCAGATGCTCGTTTACGTGCAGCATTACCAACATTAAAGCTTGCTTTAGAAGCCGGCGCAAAAGTAATGGTAATGTCACACTTAGGTCGTCCTACTGAAGGCGAAGCAAGCGCTGAAACTTCATTACAACCAGTAGTAGACTATTTAAAAGAAGCATTAGACTTCCCAGTAAGTTTATCAACAGACTACCTAGACGGCGTTGAAGTTGCTGAAGGTGAATTAGTTGTTTTTGAAAACATCCGTTATAACGTTGGCGAAAAAGCTAACGATGAAGCGTTATCAAAAAAATTGGCCGCTTTATGTGATATTTTTGTTATGGATGCTTTTGGTACTTCACATCGTGCCCACGCATCAACTCACGGCGTAGCTAAATTTGCGCCAACAGCTTGTGCTGGCCCGTTATTATCAACGGAATTAGCCGCTTTAGGTAAAGCATTAGATAACCCAGCGCGTCCATTAGTAGCGATTGTTGGTGGCTCTAAAGTTTCGACAAAATTAACTGTACTTGACTCATTATCAAAAATTGCTGATGTCTTAATTGTTGGTGGCGGTATTTCTAATACTTTCGTCGCTGCAGCAGGCCATGAAGTAGGTAACTCTTTATACGAAGCAGACCTAATTCCTGAAGCTAAGCGTTTATGTGCAACCACTGAGGTTATTTACGCTGAAGATGTTCGCACAACTAAAGACGGCTTTAGTGACTGGAGCCACGATTCGGTTGTAACAATTAAAATGCCAAGTGAGATTACCAGCGACGAAGAAATTATCGATTTCGGCCCAGCATCTGCTGATCGCGCTGCTGAAATCATTAAAGGTGCTAAAACTATTTTATGGAATGGCCCTTGTGGTGTTTTTGAAATTGATGCTTTTGCTAAAGGCACTGAAGTTGTTGCTCGTGCGATTGCTGAAAGTGATGGTTTTTCAATCGCCGGTGGCGGTGATACTTTAGCGGCTATCGACAAGTTCGACCTAGCTGAGCAAATCTCTTATATTTCAACCGGCGGCGGCGCATTCTTAGAATTCGTTGAAGGTAAAGTTTTACCAGCAGTTGCTATTTTAGAAGAGCGCGCTAAAGAAGTGTAAATAACACTTTTTAAGTAACGTTTATTAAGCAGTAACAGCTAACCAGTTGTTACTGCTTTTTTGTTTCAAACAGATGGCAGTTTTGTTTTAAATATGTTTTGGTTTTACCAAATAACGCGTAGTTGACAACAAATATCCTATAAGTTCAATTTTTTCACCTCCATATCAATACTTTTCGATGTTTTCATTTATTCTTTGCTTTATAATAATCCCTCTTTAAAAATAAGGATATAACATGGAAATGATATCAACCTGGTTTACAAACAATCAACAAATGCTCATTGATTTTGGTGTTAAATTGATCGTTGCAGTAGCAATCTTTGTTATTGGTAAAATTATCTCTCGTTTAGTCAGCAAAGGCGTTGGCAAACTATTAAGTCATAAGAATGTCGATCCGACTGTCGTTTCTTTTGTCAAAAGTATCGTTTATGGCTTAGCCATGACTTTCACCCTTATTGCCGCTATTTCACATATTGGCTTTAACACAACTTCACTGGTTGCTGTTATTGGTGCCGCGGGTTTAGCTATTGGTTTAGCGTTACAAGGTTCACTGTCTAACTTTGCCTCAGGCGTCTTATTAATCTCATTTCGCCCTTTTAAAGCAGGTGATTTTGTTGAAGTAGGCGGCGTTTCCGGCATTGTTGAAGAAGTGTTAATTTTTTCAACTAAATTACGCACCGGTGACAACAAAACCGTTATCATCCCAAATAATGCGATCACGGGTGGCACTATTACTAATTTCTCAACCAAACCAACACGTCGTATCGACTTAGTTATTGGTGTTAGTTATGACGCTGATTTAGCAAAGACTAAACAAGTTTTAGCGACCGTAGTAGCTAACAATGAATTAGTTTTGAAAGAGCCTGCGGTTACTATTGGTGTTAGCGCATTAGCTGACTCTTCAGTTAACTTAGTAGTCCGTCCTTGGGTGAAATCAGCAGATTATTGGCCAACCCATTTTAAATTATTAGAAGATATCAAAGTTGCATTAGATGAAGCTGGTATCGAAATTCCATACCCACAGTTATCTGTACATGTAAATCAAGAGGAAAAAAATGAAGCATAAGTTAGTTCTTGCAGCCCTAATATTATTACCGTTTAGTGCAATCTCTGCTGAAGCAGAAAAAGAAGAAAAATCACCTTACAAAGCATCAGCTGAGTTAGGTGCTTTATATAAAACCGGTAATAAAACAACGGCTGATATTCTTGCTGGTTTTGATGCAGACTATGAAAAAGATGTTTGGCGTGCTGCCCTTCGTTTTGATCTTTTAGTACGTAAAACTGAAAAAGTAGATAGCGAAGGCAAAGAAGATTTAGTCACTACTGACCAAAAATGGAACGTGGGCTTACAAGTCAACCATACGTTAAATTCTAACATGCGTAACTATTTGTACGGTAACGCTACTTATGAAGATAACCGCTTCAGTGGTTTCGACAATCAATGGTCGGTATCTACCGGTTGGGGTCGTCGTTGGTATGAAACGAAAGTATCTACTTTTGACGCCGATTTTGGTCCTGGTTTTAAGCGCGACGTTATCTCACCTTATCAAAAAGATTTAGGCAACGGAGACTATGAAGCTGTGCCAAGCGAAAATCGTGATTCATTTATTGTGCAAGCACAAATGAAATACACCCGTAAATTAAATAAATTCGTAGAGTTTAAGCAATTTGCAGTCGCTAAATGGGCAACAAAAAGTGGCGAGAATAGTCAATTTAAAGCTGAAACTTCAATAACTACTAAGTTAATTGAAACGCTACAGCTGAAATTTTCTTTCAAAATCGACCATAATACTGAAGTTGATGACGGTAAAGACAACACCTTAACACAAACAGGTATTACTTTAGTTTATAGCTTCTAAGCCATAACCTTGATATCAAATGCAGACCAAAAAACAGCCGTTTTTTTGTCTGCATTTTTATTTAAAATCAAATCATCTTTCCTAAATATATGATAGTATTATCCACTTAAATTATATCAAACCGTTTAGTCATTAAAATTATGAATATCTCTAAAATCGATTTAAATCTGCTTATTTATCTCGACGTATTATTACGTGAGAAAAACGTTACCCGAGCCGCTAGTCAGCTAAATATCACGCAGCCCGCGATGAGTAATGGCTTAAAGCGATTAAGAGCTCTTTTTAATGATCCTATTTTAGTGCGTACTTCTGACGGTATGGTACCAACTGAAAGAGCACGTTCGTTAGCCCCATCGATCCGAAAAATTCTTTTGCAACTTGAAGAAACCTTGCAAAATGAAGAAGACTTTGACGAAGCAAATAGCCGCCGAGTTTTCCGCATTATGGCGAGTGATTATGCTGCTTCCACGTTACTTCCGCCGTTGATTAAAAGATTAAATGAACGCGCGCCAAATATTATCATCGATGTTATGACACCTAGTGACGTGACTTTTCATGATGTTGAAGCGGGTAAAATCGATATGGCGATCAACCGCTTTGAGGAGTTACCGCAATCTTTTCATCAAAAAACCGTCTGGAAAGACAGCTTTTCTTGTATCGTCGGACAAGATAATCCGCTAGTAAAAGACTTTAATATTAATAACTATTTAGCCGCGAAACACGTCTGGGTTGCTAAAACCGGTTTTGGTGTTGGCGTTGGTATGGATATCTCGAATGTCAGTAATTTGGGCTGGGTTGATGAAGCATTAGCGAAACTTGGCAGAAAACGAAATATTCAAGCATTTACCCGTAATTACCATGTTGCCATGCAGCTAGCTTTAGAAGGCGGCTTAGTTGCCACTTTACCAACTAAATGTGCGATGTTGCATAAGAACGATTTAAACTACAAAATATTACCTCCACCATTTGAGATCCCAGAAATGGAATTGAAAATGATCTGGAGTCCGCTGCTACATCACGATGCTAGCCATATTTGGTTTAGACAATTAGTTATTGAAACGGTTGCAGATTTATAATCGCCATGCAAAATACCCTTTATAGTATTGGCGCTATTCTTTTGTCTTTAGCGTTAGGCCACGTTTGTTATTATTTTGTGGCGGTAATTCCCGCCAGTTTATATGGCATGTTAATACTTACCGTCGGGCTTTCTACACGTCTAGTAGAAGCACAAAAGTTGACCGCGACCATAAAATGGTCAATCGCAAATATGGGGATATGTTTTGTCCCGGCAGCTGTTGGCATTGTTGAATATATCGCCTTGATCAAAAGTTATGGTGTCAGCATTACCATTATTGTGGTGCTGACGACTTTACTCTTAATCGCTATTGTTGGTTTTGCCTATCAAACCTTTATCTCAAATAAAGCAAAAGGCTAAAAATAATGACTGAATATTTAGCCTACTCACTGCTGTTATCTATTTTAATTACTATTTGCTACAAATTCGCGATGAAAATTCAGCAAGTAGGCGATAAAGTATGGTTAAATCCGATGCTGATTTCGATGGCAATTATCATTCCTAGCATGCAGTTATTTGACTATTCTATCGAGTCATTCAATCGTCATAGTGAATTATTAAGTATGTTATTAGAGCCTGCAATTGTCGCTTTAGGCTTTCCGTTGTATCAACAAATTCAAGTAATAAAAAAAAACTTAAACAAAATATTAATGCTGCTTACTGGCGCTATTACTATTGTTTTGGCAATTAGTTTTATCCTAGCAATGTTAGTAATAGAAAATTATGAAATTTCGATACCTATCGCCCTAAAAGCAATCACCACCCCGATAGGGTTATCATTAACCGAAAAGTTAGCGGGGATCCCGTCATTAACAGCACTGACGATTACTATTGCCGGCCTAACAGGTGCTATTTTTGGGCAAAGCTGGTTAAACGCAATAAAAGTTACTTGTCCACGAGCACAAGGGTTAGCGATTGGCTGTGCCAGTCATGCTTTAGCAACAGCCAGTATCAGTAGAGTTAGTGTTCAGCATAGCGCTTTTGCTTCACTTGCCTTAGCTCTGTCAGCATTAATTACTGCGATTATCGCCCCGGTGTTATTGCCTTTTATTTATTCATTTTACTGAGAATAAAGCTCAAAGCACTGGTAAAAAAACGAACAACAGCTTATCATTACGGGCTTACACAATCTGTTACTAAAATTAATTAAGGGATCAAGCATCAGATCATGAAATATTTATTCAATGCAATACTCGCTATCGTATTTATATTCATGTCTATGTCGCTGTTTTGTTATGCAAAAACGGCACAAGTTGACGTCGCTAAAGTATCAGCAGCCAAAGATCAAAAGATCATCATTAATACCCAGATGACCTATATGACCATTATTCCTTTTCATGAGCAATATGGTCGTCAGAAAGTACATGCTCTTGGTACTCATCAAGAAAACTATGTTTTAATTGATCAAAACTTTGTTGATGAAAACCAACAATTTTCGCCTCGAAGAATGACTACCTTTTTTGAAAAAGCGACCTTCTTTAATGATAAATTACAAAGTTGGTTACATTAAGGTTAAAGTTTAACTGCTTTAAATTTAACCTTTATCCGAGTTATTTAAAATTCGTTCAATAACCTCACCAACACGTAAATAACTTTGCTGACGCATAGATGTCGGACGCCATAACATCCCTATCTCGCGAAAAACATCATCACCAAGCTTTTCAATCACTAAGTCTTGTTCTTTGCCTAAACCTTTTTTAACTGCCATTTCAGGTAAAAACGTAAACCCTTGATGGAAAGCCGTCATTTGCACTAGGGTTGGTAAACTCGATGCTGAAAATTGGTGGATCTTACTGGGATCGGCAAGTTTACAGGCTGACAAAGCATGCTCAGTGATACAATTTTCCTGGGTTAATAAAAAGACACTGTGCTCAGGTAAGCTTTGATAGTCGTAAGCAGCTTTAAAGCGCTCAACTAGGTTTTTATTGCCGGCAATATAGAAGTTATCAATGCCTAACTTTTTAGCTTTAAAAGCATGATTTTTGATGGGCAGTGCTAATAAGGCAAAGTCTATTTTACCTTGCTGTAATTGCGCCAATAAATTGTCCGTTGTCGCTTCAACAAAATATAAGGTTAAATTGGGCAAGCTTGCTTGCGCGGCTCTCGCTAAGTCTTGTAACAAATAAGGGGCAATCGTTGGAATACAGCCGATGGTAATACTGCCTTGCTCAACTTCTCCTTGTGCCTGGCCATAACTAACAAGGTCGGCAGCATTGTTAATTAGCTGCTGCGCCATCAAGACCACTTGATCTCCTTGAGCGGTAAAAATAAAAGCCTTGTGATCACGCTCAATTAATTGGCAATTAAGCTGCTCTTCTAATTTTAAAATGGCACTGCTTAAGGTCGACTGGCTAATAAAACATGCTTGTGCCGCGCGATTAAAATGCTGGTACTGATGTAAAATAACTAAATAGTGTAAATGCTTAAGATTGGGTAAAACCAATGACACGTAATGACTTCCCGCTGGTGGTGAGTAATAAGATTGTATGTTAAATATTCAAATAAATAAATCTTCCAAAATTTTCCTACAAAAGTTTATTTATTTACGCTATCTTGCTGCTAATTTTTATCATTCATTAAGTAGTAGAAAATGTTAAGAGCTTCAGCAAGACACATATTAGTTGATACACAAGAGTTATGCCTTGAATTAAAGGCCAAAATCGAAAGTGGTGAAGCGTTCACCGATATTGCGATGTCCCATTCAAATTGTCCGTCAAAGGCAAGTGGTGGTGCGTTAGGCTCATTCGGTAAAGGCCAAATGGTAAAAGAGTTTGAAGAGGTAGTTTTTTCTGCTGAATTAAATAAAGTACAAGGGCCAGTAAAAACCCAATTTGGTTACCATTTAGTTGAAGTAACAAATCGCACTGAATAGCTTTAGTAATTATTAGGCATATTAAAAATTAATATGCCTAATAAATTCTAGGCTGAGTCGCTGTTATTGACTACTGACGATAGCTTGCAAAAAAGCGTTTAAGTTTTCTCAGCGCCGGTCCTAATTCATCAACATGTGGTAAAAACACTAAGCGGAAATAACCTTTTTCTTGAATATTAAATGCTCGGCCATGTACTAATAAAATCTTTTCTTGTTTAAGAATATCGAGCACCATTTTTTCATCATCTTCGATATTAAATTTTTCCATATCTACTTTCACAAATAAATACAGTGCCCCCATAGCTTGTTTACAAGAAATGCCGTCAATCGCATTTAATTCTTTAAACGCTAAATCACGTTGTTTCTTTAATCGTCCGTCGCCACTGATCAACTCGTTAATACTTTGATAACCACCTAAGGCGGTTTGTATCGCATGTTGGCTCGGCACATTAGAGCATAAGCGCATCGACGATAAAATATTGAGACCTTCAATATAATCAGCAGCGTGCAGTTTCGGCCCAGTTAATACCATCCAACCCGCTCTAAAGCCGGCAACGCGGTAGTTTTTAGATAAACCGCCAAAGGTCGCGATTAAAACATCATCCGCTAAACTTGCTGTCGGAATGTGCTTAGCACCATCATATAAAATCTTATCGTAAATCTCGTCACTGAACACAATTAAGCTGTGTTTTCTCGCTAACGCTAAAATATCTAATAATACTTCTTTTGAATAAACCGCACCGGTTGGGTTATTAGGATTGATTAAAACAATCGCTTTGGTTTTTTCATTAATTTTACTGGCTATATCTTCAACATTCGGAAACCAGTTAAGTTCTTCTTCACAGCGATAATGCACCGGCGTGCCACCACCTAGTGACACAGAAGCTGTCCACAGCGGATAATCAGGTGCTGGAATAAGCACTTCGTCGCCATTGTCTAACAACCCTTGCATCGCCATAACGATTAATTCACTAACACCATTACCAACATAAATATCATCAACACTAATGCCTAAAATACCTTGCTGCTGGAAATATTGCGTAATAGCAACCCGTGCAGAATAGATGCCTTTTGAATCGCTATAGCCTTGTGAGTTAGGTAGATTATGAATAACATCTTTTAAAATATCTTCCGGCGCTTCAAAACCAAATGTCGCTGGATTACCAATATTAAGTTTTAAGACCTTGTGGCCTTCATCTTCAAGACGACGGGCGGCTGCGGCGATCTGTCCACGGATCTCATAACAAACATTATTTAATTTTGATGACTTCTTTACTTCATACATGGACTTGTACCGACTTTTATATAATTAATAGTTAATTTTTTACGCTTGAACTAAAGCAATTAGCTTTAGCTAAAGCGCCTCTTTCTGTGTTGTATCATAATATTTAATGCCATTGAATATAAATGGAAATATAAATACAAAAAAGGAGCATTTAAGCCCCTTTTATCTTATTCGGCTAGGCTTATTCGAATAATGACATCACCGCGTCTATCGCGATCATTGACTTTTCACCCGATGCTCGGTCTTTCACTTCAATTTCTTGATTATCTAAATTACGCTCGCCAATCACTAACATTAATGGCGTACCAATTAATTCATGATCTTTAAACATCACACCAGGACGCTCTTTACGATCATCAAATAATACTTCAATGTTATTTTCTTTTAACTGAGCATAAAGCTTTTCTGCAACTTCTTGCACCCGTGCTGATTTTTGCATGTTCATTGGCACGATCACCACTTGATATGGTGCAATTGCTTTTGGCCATTTGATACCATTTTCATCATGATTTTGTTCAATTGCCGCGGCAACAATACGAGAAACACCAATGCCATAACAACCCATAGTTAATATTTCAAACTTACCAGATTCATTTAACACACCACAGTTCATTGCTTGTGCATATTTTTTACCTAATTGGAAAATATGGCCAACTTCAATACCGCGTTTTATCTCGATGTTACCTGAACCACACGGGCTCGGATCACCTTCAACTACATTACGTAAATCAGCAACTTGGTAATCAGTGATATCTCTATCCCAATTAGCGCCGGTAAAGTGATTGTCATTTTCATTAGCACCACAAACAAAATCAGCTAAATGTGCAGCACTACGGTCAACAATAACGGGAATAGTTAAACCTTGTGGCCCAACTGAACCAACATTAGCACCGGTTGCTGCTAATACTTGCTCATCGGTAGCAAAGGTTAACGGAGCGGCTACTGACGCTATTTTTTCAGCTTTGACTTCATTTAATTGATGATCTCCGCGCAGTACTAAAGCAACTACAGGAGCCGTTGCTTCGTCTGTTGTTTTACCTAAAACTAATAAGGTTTTAACCGTTTGTTTAACGTCAACTGATAAAAACTTTGCAACGTCTTCAATCGTTTTAACATTTGGCGTTGCTACTTTTGTCAATGTTTGACCAGCTCCAGGACGTTCGCCTACTGGCGCTAAAGCTTCAGCTTTTTCAATATTAGCGGCGTAGTCACTACCATCACTAAAGGCAATATCATCTTCGCCAGAATCAGCTAACACATGAAATTCATGTGACGCTTCGCCACCAATTGAGCCAGTATCGGCAATTACCGGGCGAAAGTTTAATCCTAAACGTTCAAAGATACGGCAATAGGCATCAAACATTTTTTGATAAGTGCTTTGTAAACAAGCGTCATCTAAATGGAATGAATAACCGTCTTTCATCAAAAATTCACGGCCACGCATAATACCAAAGCGCGGTCTGATCTCATCTCTGAATTTAGTTTGCACTTGGAAAATATTCAGCGGTAACTGTTTATAGCTACTGACTTCATTCGCAATAAGTTTAGTAACAACTTCTTCGTGAGTTGGACCTAAAACAAAAGCGCGATCGTTACGGTCTTTAATACGTAATAATTCCGGACCATAGTCATCCCAACGGCCTGACTCTTCCCATAAATCGGCAGGTTGAACAACTGGCATCAATGCTTCAATAGCACCGGCACGTTCCATTTCTTGCCGAACAATATTTTCTACTTTTCGTAATACTCTTAAACCTGTCGGTAACCAAGTATATAAGCCCGACGCTAAATTTCTTACTAAACCCGCTCTCAGCATAAGCTGATGACTAATAACTTCTGCGTTCGCAGGGGTTTCTTTTAAAGTAGATAATAAATATTGACTGGTACGCATTACGGTATGTATTCCGACTAACAATTAGAATTTTTTAGGGCGCTATTCTATCAGGGCATAGCCTGTGTAAAAAGCGATATTTCCTAGATAACCTGAATTCGGTTTAAGCTATTTTACTCAATAATGCTATTTTAGCGCCTATCTGCGTTGTTTTTCCTACTAATAGCCTGCTATTAGTGCGAAAAACGCCTTGATATCCACTTAAATTTCATTATCGAGTCTAAGATAAACTAGGGTCTGTTGATCTTTGTTTATCATTTATGCTGAGGCTAAAATTGTCTTAGACAATTTTAGCCTCAGCCCGAAGGGCAATGACTATTTAAACCCTTAACGGCATTAGAATTCGTTTATTTAGAACAACTAAACGACACTCATTCTGCTTTGTTAATGTCTCAAATAGCCTATTGCATAAAAATAATACAAAGATCAACAGACCCTAGGTGAAAAAGATAAATACGTGAATTATTTAAATTATTTATTATAAATTAAACTGTTATAAAACCCATTAAACCGAGTTCAGGTTAGAACTATCAGTATTACCGATAACTATGAGCATTTTCGACTAAATAACCTCAGCTCGGCTTAAACTGTTTTACTCAATAAAGCTATTTACGTGTCTATCTGCGTTGCCTGCATGGATAATGGCACTTGGTTTTTATCGGAAATAAAAAACCGTGATTTTGGCTCCCAATAACCCGTTATTGGTTCTCTAACATCCCTTGGTATCCACACAAATTCGTCATTGAGGTATTTAAAGGTTAGTCGTTATAAACAAAAAAATCCCTAACAAGAAAACTTGTTAGGGATTTAGAATTTTACCAGCTAACTAATTTTTAGAAGATAGCGGTTAAAATCCAGAAGAATACAATTGATAAGCCTGCACCAACCGGTAAGGTAATAACCCAAGAAATAACAATATTTCTAACTACACCTAGGTTAATCGCAGCAATGCCTCGAGCCATGCCCACACCCAACACCGCACCAACTAAGGTTTGAGTGGTTGAGATAGGTAAACCAGCACCTGATGAAATAACAACAGTACAGGCAGCAGCTAGTTCAGCAGCAAAACCACGACTTGGTGTTAAATGCGTGATGCCTTTACCTATAGTCGCAATAACTCGATGACCAAATAAGGCAAGGCCTGCAACAATACCAAAACCACCTAATGGTAATATCCACCATTCTAACGCAGCTTTACCAACAATTTGGCCTTCATTACTAACAATACTTGCTACCGCAGCTAATGGCCCAATCGCGTTGGCAACATCATTTGAACCATGTGCAAATGCCATACAACAAGCAGTTACTATCATTAAGATCGCAAATACTTTTTCGACGTTAGCATAATGAGTTCTTTTATCTGCTTTTTCATCGAATTTCATGCGGGCAATAAATAACTTACCAACAAAAGCGACAAGTAACGCGACCAGCACTGCATAGATATAACCTTCAGTAGCACCAATATCTAAACCAACATGCTTTAAGCCTTTTTTAATTGTCACTAACGACAAAACAAAACCCGCTAAGAACATGTAAATAGGAACATACTTGCGAGCCTGATCTAAGGGTTTATCAGTATCGAAAATAAGTTTTTGCGCACTGTTAAAAATAATAAAAGCGATTGTGCCGGCAATTAATGGGGTTATAACCCAACTGCCAACAATGCCTAATACTTTACCCCAAGCAACAGTATCAACACTAACACCAACCGCGGCGAAACCAATAATGGCACCAACAATTGAATGTGTAGTCGAAACCGGCCAGCCTAATGCTGAAGCTATCAGCAACCAAGTGGCAGCAGCAAATAATGCCGAGATCATACCAAAAACAAGTAGATCAGGTGTATTTACAAAATAGTTAGCATCAATAATACCTTTACGTATTGTTGAGGTAACTTCGCCACCCGCTAAATAAGCGCCGGCAAATTCAAAAATCATCGCAATGATAATCGCTTGTTTAATGGTTAATGCTTTTGAACCAACTGAAGTGCCCATTGCGTTTGCAACGTCATTTGCACCAATACCCCACGCCATAAAAAAGCCGACAACAGCGGCCAAAATAACGAGAATAGAACCGTAATTAGCTATAGTTTCCATTGATATATCCTAAATTATCTAGCAAGCATGATTTCTAAGCGAGAACCAACACGCTCAGCTAAATCAGCTAAATCACCAACCCACTCGATAATTTGATATAAAAACATCACATCCACCGGGTTCAAATCGTTTTCTATTTTTAACAGATCGCCACGCAAAGCAATTTGCATAGTATCTGTATCATCTTCGATAGCATCTAATTGATTGATCATTTTTTCAACCAATTGTACTTCACGACCACGAAATCCAGTTTCTAGTAAGTCATCCAATTCATTAATTGCATCAGCTGCTTTTTCTGTAGCTTCAATACAACGACGCAAATATTTTGAAAAGTTTGCTTGTAATTCTGTTGGGATTTTTAATTTTCGACCCAACACACGCCCAGCAATATCTTTTGAGCGGTTCGCAATTTTATCTTGTTGAGTTAATAACTCTAAGATATCAGCGCGCCCCACCGGCATAAATAGACCGCCAGGTAACTCTAAACGTAATTTACGTTTTAAGGCATCTGCATCTTTTTCTATTTTAGAGATTTGCTTACGAACTTCTGTGGCTTCAACCCAATCATCTTGAGAACAAGATTCAAAGAAAGGAACTAATTGGTTAGCGCATTTAGTAACAATTCGAATATGTTTTTCTAACGGCTTAATTGGTGATTTTGCAAATACACCAAGTATTGAATTTCCAGGCATAATATTTTCCTGTAGACATTATATTGTCTTGGTTATTATTCGTGGCGGATATTACCCGATCTGACTGCTGATTAAAAATTTTTTTGTCACAAAAACTTAACATCTTTAAACAATAAAAGCATAAGCAATTTCTTATCCCGATAACTATAGAAGTAAGATTTTGATTATGCTAAATAAATACTGATAAAATTTTGTTATTCTTATACTTATAATTCCATGTCTTCAGGTCTTGTATGGCGTACAACTTTACCTTTAACAAAATAAATAATGTACTCACAAATATTTTTACAGCGATCGCCAATACGCTCTAACGCACGTGCTGACCAAATAACCGTCATAATTTGTGGAATTGAACGCGGATCTTCCATCATATAAGTCATTAATTGACGCATTAAGGCTTCATAATTACGATCAATATTGTCATCTTTTTGGTGAGTTTTAAGCGCAGCTTCAACATCCATACGAGTAAAGGCGTCTAATGTTTCTTGTAATAGCGATAAAACATGATGGCCAAGATTGTCTAAATTCATTAAAAAATCTTTTTGCTTAGACGAAAAACTTTCTTCGGCTACTTTGGCAATTTTTTCAGCTTCATCACCAATTCGCTCAAGATCAGCGATAGTTTTAACAATCGCCATAATTAAGCGTAAGTCACCCGCCGCTGGTTGGCGCTTAGCAATAATTCGGGTGCATTCATCATCAATGCTAACTTCCAAGTCATTAATTTGATAATCATTAACCAGCACTTGCTGAGCGAGCTCTGAGTCATTTTCGTAAACTGCTTTTAACGCATCGCCGAGTTGTTTCTCAACCAAACCTCCCATGTGCATCACATGGTTAATAACATTTTCTAAATCTTCATTAAACTGACCTGAAATATGACGGCCAATATTTAAATTATCCATATTGAATTCCTTAACCTCTATTAACCGTAACGGCCAGTAATATAGTCTTCTGTTTGTTTTTTCGCAGGCGTGGTAAATAACGTGTTAGTGTCACTATATTCGATTAAATCGCCCATATACATAAATGCCGTTTGATCTGACACTCGTGCGGCTTGCTGCATATTATGTGTCACTATCACCACGGTAAATTGATTTTTTAGATCGTTAATTAACTCTTCAATCGTTAACGTTGAAATAGGGTCAAGTGCTGAAGTTGGCTCATCTAATAATAATACTTCTGGCTGAATCGCAATCGCACGAGCAATAACTAAACGCTGCTGCTGACCACCCGATAAACCTAAAGCACTATCATGTAAACGGTCTTTAACTTCATTCCATAAAGCGGCACTTTTTAATGAGGTTTCTACTACTTCATCAAGTACTCGACGATTATTTTCGCCGGTAATGCGCAAACCATAAATAACATTTTCATAAATTGTTTTTGGAAATGGATTTGGACGTTGAAATACCATACCAACACGACGACGAAGCGCAGCTACATCAATATGTTTGTCATAAATATTCTCGCCATGTAAATCAATAGCACCTTCAACACGACAAATATCAACCAAATCGTTCATCCGGTTGATACAGCGCAATAAAGTTGATTTACCACAACCTGACGGACCGATAAAAGCGGTAACCTGACCTTTTGGGATCGCCATTGAAATATTCTGCAGTGCTTGTTTGTCACCGTAGTATAAATTCAAGTTTTTAATTTCTAATGCTTTTTGTTCATCAGTTAAATTGTTTAAATCAAGCTTGTGATCAACGCCTGAAATTATTCTTGGAGTAACAGAAATCATTTTATGCTCTTTCTCTTTAAATTCTTGCGTGTTGAACCCTTGCTCAACACGCCTGTTATGCTTTTCTAGGGTAATTATGATCAACCCTAGCGCTCAATCAAGTACGGTAATGACGTACTAATGCTCTAGTGCTTTATATTTTTCACGCAATCTATTTCGAATCGAAACCGCAGTCATATTGAGCGCAACGATTATAGATACAAGTAATAAGGCCGTGGCATAAACGAGTGGGCGCGCAGCCTCAACGTTCGGGCTTTGAAAGCCAACATCGTAAATATGGAAACCTAAATGCATAAACTTGCGGTCTAAATGTAGAAACGGAAAGTTACCATCAAGCGGTAACGTCGGCGCCATTTTGACCACACCAACCAACATTAGCGGTGCTACTTCGCCAGCGGCACGAGCAATGGCTAAAATAATCCCCGTCATAATTGCAGGGCTAGCAATGGGTAAAATAATTCGCCATAAGGTTTCCGCTTTAGTTGCCCCTAAGGCCAAGCTACCGTGACGCATAGACGCAGGAATACGCGCTAACCCTTCTTCGGTAGAAACGATCACCACAGGTAAAGTTAATATCGCTAAGGTAATAGCCGACCATAACACCCCTGGCGTACCAAAAGTTGGGCTAGGTAGCGTTTCAGAATAAAACAATTGATCTAAGCTTCCACCTACCATATAAACAAAGAAACCTAAGCCAAACACCCCATAAACAATTGACGGTACGCCCGCTAAATTAATGACCGCAATACGTAATAATTTAGTTAAGGCATTTTTTCCCGCATATTCATGTAAATAAATCGCAGCAATTACGCCAAATGGCGACACAATAACTGTCATCAATAACACCATCAAGACAGTGCCGAAAATTGCTGGAAAAACCCCGCCTTCAGTATTTGCCTCACGTGGATCGTCAACAATAAAGCCACTTAACTGATGAAAGAATACGGATATTTTGCCAAAAATATTGAGCTGGTTATTAAAGGTTACTTTTAAAATATGTTCAAAGTTTACTTTAACAATTTGACCATCCATCGCGCGCATTACTAATTGGTCGCGGGCAACTTCTTCACGTAGGGCCAATAACGATTTTTCTAATTCCGCATATTCTGCTTTATATTTAGCGGCTTCGTTATCAATATCGGCTTTACGCTCCGGCGTTAGTTTATTATCTAGCTCATAACGTCGCTCTTTTAATCTTAAACGCTCCAACTGATAATTAATGGCACCAATATCAACTTTTTGCAGCTCTTCCATTTCATCTTGAAATTCAGTAACTCGCTCAATTAACTCAGGCAAGCGCGCAACATCAACTGATTCACCATCAAGCACTAATTCTTCAATAAAACCATAAAAGTTACCATGCGTTCGCCGTTCAATAACCACCACATTTTCAGGTTCTGAACGTGCTTGTATTTCGGTTTCAAGTAACCATCTGAAATCAAGACTAACCAATTCACGGTTACCGGTTTTAATCAAAAAACGTTCAATCGTTTCTTGGCCTTCATCTAAGGTTAGATTTAAGTGAACCAATTGCGCAACAGGAATGCGTTCGCGGTCATATATTTCACCAATCACGACACTGTTTTTACCTTGTTCATCCATCAAATCAAATTGATAGATTTTTGAAGGCCAAAAATAAGATAAACCGTTTGATGCAATCAACCATAATAAGCCAATAACAGAGATCAAACTGACAGTAACACCGCCTGCAGATAACCAAACCCAGGGGGAACCTGTTTTAAACCAATTTTTCATAATAAAAACGTCCTACCCTTACAACGAGCTGTACTTTTCTCTGAGTCGTTGACGAACAAACTCAGCTACAGTGTTAAAAATAAAAGTGAATACAAACAACACAAAGGCTGCAAGGAATAAAATTCGGTAATGTGAACTGCCCACTTCTGACTCAGGCATTTCAACCGCAATATTAGCGGCCAAAGTCCGCATCCCTTGGAAAATACTCCAATCAACAATCGGGGTATTACCGGTTGCCATTAAGACGATCATCGTTTCGCCAACAGCGCGGCCTAAGCCCATCATTACCGCTGAGAAAATCCCAGGGCTTGCCGTTAACAAAACAACTTTCACTAAGGTTTGCCAAGGTGTCGCACCTAATGCCAAAGAACCACTTGTTAAGTGTTTAGGAACACTGAATATTGCATCTTCCGCCATTGAGAAAATGGTTGGAATAACGGCAAAGCCCATGGCAATACCGACCACTAATGCATTACGTTGATCAAAATTAACGCCCAATTCGTTGGTAATATACTGACGAATATCACCGCCAAATAACAAACCTTCAAGTACAGGTGAAATAGCAAAAGCGCCGTAACCCGCAATTAATAAAAAAGGAATTAAAATAATCGGTGCCCAACTTTCTGGGATCATGCTTTTATATTTTTTCGGTAAGTTGTACCAAGCAAAAGCAACAGCAAAAGTAGTGAGCGGTAAAAACAGCAACAACAAAAATACACCGGGTAAATAATCTTCAATCAGCGGTGCTAGCCATAGGCCAGCTAAGAAACCAAGAATTACCGTTGGTAACGCTTCCATTAGCTCAATCGTTGGCTTCACTTTTTTACGTAAAGACGTCGGCATAAAGTAGGCGGTATAAATTGCAGCGCTTAAAGCAATTGGTACGGCGAATAACATGGCATATAAAGCGGCTTTTATCGTACCAAAGGAAATCGGTACTAATGAAAACTTAGCTTCAAAATCATCTGAACCAGAAGTTGACTGCCAAATATAATCTGGCTCGGGGTAACCTTCGTACCAAACTTCTTGCCATAAAGCTTGCCACGTAACTTCTGGGTGCTCATTTTCAACAGAAAATAATTTCAGCTGGTTGTTTTCGGCAATTAATAAACCGTCAGCACGAGGAGCAATCGCAAACGTTGTTGGCAAACCCGTGGTGATCTTACCACGCCATAAATCAGCTTCGCTGGTGGTGTAAAACACCCCCATTTCGCCAGACGTGGTCATGGTATAAAAGCTTTTTCGAAATTGTTCCGTAAATATTTGGCTGATCGCTTCAAATTCGCTGACTTCAAATTGGCGAATTTCTTTGAATTGACGGCCTTGATCTGTCGCCACTTCAAACCACTGATTTACTTTGCCGTTACTATCACCAATTAATAATGAACTACCTCCTGAAAGAAGCGCCATACTGGTAAAGTTTTGTCCTTTCACTGAAGGGATAATCGTGGCTTTTAAATCAACGCTGTATTCATCTGAAATATCAAAAACTTTGATAATGTTATTGGCGCGAACAAAAACCATCGATAAATCGGGAGCAACAAGCAAATCATCAACTTTATCAAAAGCAATATCAATCGTTTGATAGGCAATTTCGTAAGCCGGATCATAACTGAAGTCATCTTCAGCCATTAACGTCGTTTTAATTAAACGCTTGTCTTTGGTGAAAGCAACAAAAACCGCTTTTTCGTCATCCATGGCAAAATCAATATTATTTAATACCGCTTCTTGCTCATCAACCACAATCGCTTCTTCACCAAGTGGAAAGTTAACCTTAGGGGTGATATCGCGCCCTTGATCAGAATAACTGGCAACAAATACTGGTGTATATACTTTAACGTAACCTTGGCTATCAGCGATCACTTTTTTACCGTTATTGCCGGCCGCAGCCACAATAATAGGAGAGTCAGTTAAAGTTTGTGTTAATAATAAGCTGCCGGCCTCACGAAAATCACTTTTTGATAATTGATAAAAAGATAAACTACCTGAGCTATCAAGTTGGTAAGCAACTTCTTTTAATTCATCAAGTCCGCTATCAAGCAAATTGTCAGCAGCTGGCGTTGGGATCGACTGAATTTGCTCAATATGAGCAGACTCAAAGATTGGCTTTATTACATAAAGTAAATAAAGAAATATTAATACTAAGGTGAATAGCACACTGATACCGCCAAGGGTGATCAAATACTGCGCTAGTTTATTTTTCAGCTGACGCGGGTCTGCTGATTTAGACGTTATAGTCACTCAAATAACCTATTTTATTCAATTTAAAAAGAACGAGAGAAATTATAAGACAGAATTATTACAGTAATGTTACAAGCTGTAATATTAGCTGAATGACTATGGTGCACTTTAGGTAATACCTAGGACAAGATTATTGCCAAGTAAGAAAAAGTCATCGATAAATATTACTTAAGCATTTGTAAAGCTGCTAATTAAGTCGTAAATTAGACAAAATTTAGTTTCTAAAAACATTAGCGATAAATGATAGGTTTAGGCGATAAACAGGCGCAATTAATAGTTTATATCGAAAATAAACCGCCGCTCGAATGTTATCAAGATTTAAGCATGCTCAATCCAATCAATAAAGGTGAAATTAAGCTTATTGCCGATAAAACAGGTAATCATTGGCGCAAAATTTTTAATGTTTACGCTAAGCTTTGCTTTGAATTAAATCCTTATGGTTTTCCTGACTGGCAAACCTTACGGGAACAGCACTTGTTACAGCACAACTCAGCTCAAGCTTTAGCATTTTCCCCGCCTAATTGGCCTCAAACACCAACAGATAACTCGGCTGTGCATGTGATTATGGGAAAAGGCTATGCGACTAAATTAGGAATTGCTGAGCAGCTGACTTGGCTGAACGAATTTTTTGCAATTGACGAGCAGCGTAAACTGATTATCTGCCCTTATTTTGACTATCGTCAGCTTTCAAATATTAAAATTACTCAGCTGGTTGGTTTAATTAATAATCTGCGTAACTAAAAAATAAAAACAACACCTTAAGGCATAGCTAACGCGTACTGGCTTGGAATATGGTGTACTTTAAAAGCCTCTTTGTCTCGTACTAACGGCATAAACTGCTCGTTAAATGGAAAATGCCTAACCGGATTTTTCGCAGGTCTCGCTAAATAGAAGCCCTGTGCATAAACCATCCCCAACTGACGTAACAAGGCGAGCTCTTCTTGGCATTCAATCCCTTCAGCGATCACTTCTGCATTGGCTGATTCAGCCAGATCAAATATGGCTTTTAAAAATTTACGCTTAAAACTGTCTTGATGGCAATTTTCAATAAAGTAGCGATCTATTTTTACAATATCAGGACGTAACTCACTCCATTGTTTCAAACCTGAATAACCAGCGCCAAGATCATCAATCGCAACATTAAAACCATATTCACGATATTTATATAATGCTTCGGTTAATAACTCACTCGATGAGGCGGGAAATTTTTCACTTAATTCAATCACTACTTGCTGACAGGTTAAGCCAACTTTTTCTACCAGCTTTTTAGTTTCACCTTGTGGGTGTTTGCTTTCTAAAATCACCATAGGGCTGATATTAATAAATAACTTACCGACTAATTTTAATTCCGCAAAACAGCAGATGGCGATTTCTCGGCATAGTAATTCCAGCTCTGATAACAAACCAAACTTTGCTGCGGTGCTGAATAAAACATCCGGACGATATAATTCGCTGTTAATCGGGCCGCGAGATAAGGCTTCATAACCAAGGATGTTATTTTTTTCGACGTTAAAAATCGGCTGAAAGACACAAGTAATATCTCGGGTTTTTAATATTTTTTCAAGAAGTGGCAGCAAGACGATTTTCCATTATACAAACATGCCGCGAATTTTATAAAGATATGATGACACTTTTATGACAAACAGGCGATTAGCTATAATTAATTAGCTATGCGTTTGGTATTTACTCAGTTTCGGCAGGAAATTCCGACAAAAGATCCTCTTCGGCGGCAAATAAGATCTTTACTTGAGCTGGTCGACAAGTTCTTTTAGATAAGTATTGAACGCTTTTTTTCCGGCAAAGTTAAATTCACTAATCACATGATTCAGTGGCTGTTTTTGTAATAATCGTTTGATCAGCACAGCTTTTCCTTGTTGCTGCCACAACTCGTCATTAGCTGTAGCGATTCCTTGACCTTCATGCTCTTTTTTAATCATGCACTGATGTAATAGCCATAAATGTAAGCTATAAGCCGCTTGATCATATTGTTTTATACCTTGGGCGAAATCATTAACTGCTTGCTGATCCATGCTTGTTATTGCTGGCACATTGTTTTTGGGCATCTGAGTTAATACTTGCAAGACCAACGCTGCAGACAAGTTTTGGTACTGCTCGGATAATAAATAAGTAAAACTTTGATAAAAACGTATACTGATAACATCAACAAACGATCTTGCTTGTTCGTTCAGCGCTTTGACTAATAAACCTGAATGCTCACCGCTGGTATGATCTTGGCTGAATCCAATACGCGCTATATTCCACTGTGCGCGCGACCAAAAATTAAATAAAGAAGTGCTTAGGCCAAAACTCGTCCCGAGCATATCAATGTCCTGATGTTTTGCGTCTTGTGTTATTTTCTTCAGTAAAAACTGGCCTATTTTTCGGTTTTGTAATCCCGGATGCACGGCAATTCTCATCACTCGCCAATAGCTATAATCAAACGACTGGGTTAAACCACAATGCACCAGTAAAGATTGTGGTAGAAAATGGTCTTTAATACGGCGTTTACCTGCTTTAATACCGTTAACAACATCAGCAGCAACATCGCCTTCTGCCAGAATTACCGCGACAGCAACAATCTTGTTCGCCACTGAGACAGCGCGGATAATAATTTTATCATTGGTAAGCAGCAATTTTAAATCGGCAGGAGACGTTTGATAGTGTGCTGTTACTAACACTGCAAACACTTGCCTTAATAACCCTTCATCATTAAATAACTGTGCTGGCGTTAACGTTAAATAACTTAACTTGGCTGGCAACTGGCTCAGCTGCACTATAGTATCAGCTGAGATCTCATCTAATTCTGCATTTAATAAACAGGTAGCGAAGGTTAATGCTTCTAATGGATCATTTTCAGACCAGCGGATCGGCGTATTAAGTACTAAATGCTGTAATGGTAATTGATGCTTTTGATGCAGCGCTTGATGCTTAATGGCAAAGCCTCGCCCTGCACCTTCATAACCATGTAACGTCGATGAAAATACCAGACGATGATAATGGCTAAATAATTTATCGACTAAATATAGAGGCAAGGCAGCTGCTTCATCAACCAATAATAAATGCGTTTTAGGTAATTCTTTTAACAGCACATCGAGCGGTAAAAACTGAATACTAGCGTTATTAACTGTGATCGAACTTTTATTTATTTTTGCGTCAGGAAAATGTATTTTTAATAGCTTGAAAAAACTAGTTAACGCACTCAGTTGCGGCGCGGTAATAATGATATCAATCGCAGCTTGTGAACGGTTAATTAACGCGATACATGCTAAAGCAAGTGCCGATGACTTACCTCGGCCGCGATCTGCGGTAATTGTTAACGGGCGTTTCCGATGACCTTTTGCAACCTTAATGATTGCTGTCACAGCCTGTACTTGCTCATAGGTTAAACAGTGATCCGGTAATGGTTCAGCTGAATTACTGTCAACCTTAGCAGTCAGTAGCGTTTCATTTAAGTTAGCAATTACCGCTTGATTGTGGCTATTTGTCGCCAGTTGCTGCTGCGCATTTTGAAAAATATAAATGCAGGTTTTTGCTTGATGTAGCGTGCGATAAAAACGCTGTAAATAAAGATTATCTTGCTCGTTGGGCAACTGTTCACAGCCAAGCAAGAAGATACCTCCGGCCTGAATGGTTCCTGATAGCGCGGCGTAAATATCAGGGTTAATATCATCATCAAAATAAATAACACCCGCGCTTTCCGTGCCTAAATAATGACGATAACTGCGTTCATCTACCTCAACATACAGCTCGGTTAAATGTTCAAAAGCCGCACGATAAAATGCAGGCTCGCGGCAGTAAGTTAAAACTTTTGTTGCTTGCTTGTCAGGATCAGTTAAGTTTATCGCCGCGTTATAAAAATAGTTAATTTGCTGTGCACGCCAAGCTATATCCCCAACCAATACCACTTGCCCTCTAAAAGCACATTGCATTAGGCACTGTTGATATTCATTTAATAACATGCAAAACAACCTTTTTATAAATATTTCATTAGTTTATCAAGCTGCGACTAAAACCGACAATAAACTTTTTACTTTCAAGCAGCATTACTTCGACAAGATTAATAAAATTATTGCAGTATCAAATACTAAAGAAAAACACATCAGCCCAGTGAAATATTATTAATATCTTGCAAAAACATTAACAAAACCTAAAAAGTTATGACTTATCATCGACCTAATTTCATGGCGAAAAAATTTACTTAATAAACGTAATCCTTGATGTAAATATTCATGGTTAATTCTCACATTTTTTAGCTTTTTTATTTGAAAAAAACCATCTTCTTGCCTATTTTCAACTTAACACTATTTAGTTGTAAGTATATTGGAGTGCAGTGATGAGCTACGACGATAATGATAATGCCATTGTTAATGAGTCGACAGAAAATATCGATGATGTAGATGATATTGATGAGGAAGAAGAAGAAGAAATTGAATGCGATGAGCAAAGTAAACGTAACTCATTAGCCCGTAAACGTATTGACGATTTACTGGAACAAAAACGTCTAAAAGAATTATTAGACGATGAGGAAGATTGGGAAGTATAAAACAAACTTAACTTATCTTTAGCTCGATTTATCACTATGATTTATAGTGATAAATGTTATTATCGCCGGCAAATTATTTATCTCACTTCACTGTAAAGTATTCCAATGACATTGATCGAAAAGCTCAGGTGCTTATTTTCTTTTGGCCAAGGTGTAGCACTGCCACTCCCTATAATTGATGAAACAACCACACCGACATCTCTGTTCGAGCAATGGTTTAATGATGCCAAACAATCAGGAATTTTATTACCTGAATCTGTAGCTGTTAGTACCTGTGGCACTGACGGCCAGCCGAAATCAAGAATGGTATTGTTAAAAGCTTATGATCAAGATGGCTTTATTTTTTACACTAACTACGGCAGTGATAAATCACAACAGTTAGCTGAAAATCAAAAAATAGCGCTGTTATTTCATTGGGGCGTATTACAACGTCAAATACGTATTGAAGGCTCGGTAGAGAAAGTTGATAGTGCGACATCCGCCGCTTATTTCCATAGCCGTGATCGCGGCAGTCAAATAGGCGCATGGGCTTCACATCAAAGTAAAACCGTATTATCTGATGAACAGTTAAAAGAACAAGTAAAGTTTTACGAAAACAAATTTAAAGGTCAAACAGTGCCGTTACCAGAATTTTGGGGCGGATGGCGAGTAAAGCCGAATTACTTTGAATTTTGGCAAGGTCGTGCAAGCCGTTTACATGACCGTTTATGTTTTAGTCTCAACAATGATAAGCAGTGGCAAGCCTTTAAGCGTCAACCTTAAATTCATTAAGGCTTTGTGCTGGATGTCGGAGGCTTCAAGCTCGTATAGGCTTTAGGCTAAATGCCGGATGCAAGACACCATTCCTGCCAGCTCAGTGTTTAACTTCCAGCTTCAAGCGATAAACTGCTTTATGCCGAAGGCTGGAGGCAAGACACCATTCCTGCCAGCTCAGTGTTTAACTTCCAGCTTCAAGCGATAAACTGCTTTATGCCGAAGGCTGGAGGCAAGACACCATTACTGCAAGCTTAGTGTTTGACTTCCAGCTTCAAGCGATAAACTGCTTTATGCCGAAGGCTGGAGGCAAGACACCATTCCTGCCAGCTCAGTGTTTAACTTCAAGCTTCCAGCTTCAAGCTTCAAGCTTCCAGCTTCAAGCTTTTAGCTTCCAGCTTCAAGTTTCAGATGTTAAAAAAGGCCGTTAAGTAAACTTAACGGCCTTTTATTTTTCAGGTTGATTACCCGAGTAACTAGCTTAAAGCTTTATGCAGGTACGCCAACGAGTGCAAGTAAAATACCCGCAGCTACTGCTGAGCCTAATACACCGGCAACGTTAGGTCCCATCGCATGCATTAATAAGAAGTTATGCGGATTAGCTTCTAAGCCAACCTTATTAGCGACCCTTGCGGCCATTGGTACAGCTGAAACACCGGCAGCACCAATTAATGGGTTAATCGGATCTTTAGATAACCTATTCATCAGCTTAGCCATTAAAACACCTGATGCGGTACCAATAGAAAAAGCGACAGCACCCAAGGCTAAAATGCCCAATGTTTCAACATTTAAAAATGCATCAGCACTTAGCTTAGAGCCAACACCTAAGCCTAAGAAAATAGTCACAATGTTAATTAATTCGTTTTGCGCGGTTGAACTTAAACGATCAACTACACCACTTTCACGCATTAAATTACCTAGACAGAACATACCGACTAATGGCGTTGCTGACGGTAAAAACAAAATTGCCATTAGAACAACACCTAGCGGGAAGATAATCTTCTCAACTTTTGTAACATGGCGTAACTGTGCCATTTCAATTTTACGTTCTTCTACCGAAGTTAGTGCTTTCATAATAGGCGGTTGAATAATTGGTACCAACGCCATATACGAGTATGCGGCCACCGCAATAGCGCCTAATAATTCAGGGGCTAACTTCGAGGCTAAAAAGATAGCCGTCGGGCCATCAGCACCACCAATAATAGCAATGGCTGAAGCATCCGCCATACTAAATTCAAATCCAGGTACCGCATTTAGCGCAACAGCCCCAAATAAAGTAGCAAAAATACCAAACTGAGCGGCAGCGCCTAAAAATAACATTTTAGGATTAGCAATTAAGGCACCAAAATCCGTCATCGCCCCTACGCCCATAAAGATAAGCAGTGGGAAAATACCAGTATCGATACCGGCATAATAAATATAATGTAATAAGCCGCCAACTTCCGACATCCCTGCAACAGGAATATTCGTTAATATCGCACCAAATCCCATAGGAAGTAGTAATAACGGCTCAAACTTTTTAGCGATGGCTAAAAAAAGTAAACCACAACCGACTAACATCATGACAACTTGACCAAGCTCAAAGTTTGCTAAGCCAGTAGAAAGCCATAAAGTATTTAATTGTTCCATTATTTCACCTAAGCTAAGCTAAGTAATGCATCGCCTACCGAGACAGCATCACCTTCTTTAACATGAATACCGACGATAGAACCCGTAGAAGCCGCACGAATTTCGGTTTCCATTTTCATCGCTTCCATGATGATAACAACATCACCAGAGTTCACTTCATCACCTTCATTGACTAATACTTTAAAAATATTACCCGCTAACGGTGCATTTAATGTTTCTTCCGCTTGCACTGATGCTGATTGCTTTAATGCCGTATCACCCGCTGCAACACTTGGCTTAATATCTGAAATACTGCCACCTGGTGCAACAACCACTTCATATACTTTACCGTCAACACTGACGGAGAAACTTTCAGGGCCGTCGGTTGAACCATTGTTCGCCACTGACTTAGCTTGCTCAACGGTTGGTACTGGCTCAAAAGCATCTGGATTGTTACGATTTTCTAAAAATTTCAACCCGATTTGTGGAAATAACGCGTACGTTAATACGTCATCAATCACATCTTCCGCGAGTTCAATCGATTTTTCTTTGGCAAGCGCCGCTAATTCAATGGATAACGCATCCATTTCAGGCTTAATTAAATCCGCTGGGCGGCAAGTAATAGGCTCTGCACCATCTAATACTTTCGCTTGTAACGCCGCATCAACCGGTGATGCTGTCGCGCCATATTCACCTTTTAACACGCCCGCGGTTTCTTTGGTGATTGATTTGTAACGCTCACCCGTTAATACATTCAAAACCGCTTGGGTGCCAACAATTTGTGATGTTGGTGTTACTAAAGGAATATTACCAAGGTCTTTACGCACCCGAGGAATTTCTTTTAATACTTCGTCAAACTTGTCTGACGCACCTTGTTCTTTTAACTGGCTTTCCATATTAGTCAACATGCCACCTGGCACTTGTGCTAATAAAATACGCGCATCAACGCCTTTTAAGCTGCCTTCGAATTTAGCGTATTTTTCACGAACATCACGGAAATAAGCCGCGACTTCTGCCATTTTTTCTAAATTCAAACCACTGTCACGTGGTGTCCCTTCCACAATAGAAGCAATCGTTTCTGTTGGTGAATGGCCGTAGGTCATACTCATTGAAGAGATTGATGTATCAATGACATCAATATCGGCATCAATTGCTTTCATGTGCGTAGCAATGCTTAAACCTGTAGTCGCATGACAATGAAGCGCGATAGGTAACGCCACAGTTTCTTTTAATTTACCAATTAACTCTGCTGCGTCGTAAGGTTTTAACAAACCAGACATATCTTTAATACACAAAGAATGTGCGCCCATATCTTCAAGTTTTTTGGCCATAGTTAACCAACCTTGAAGCGTATGAACAGGACTTTCTGTGTAACTTAAAGTCCCTTGTGCATGTGCACCTACTCTAACCGCTGCTTTGATTGAAGTTTCTAAATTACGAACATCATTCATCGCATCAAAAATACGGAAAACATCAACACCGTTGACATGTGCACGCTCAACAAACTTTTCCACAACGTCATCAGCATAATGGCGGTAGCCTAAAATATTTTGACCACGGAATAACATTTGCTGTTTGGTTTTCGGCATCGCTTTTTTAAGGGCACGAATGCGCTCCCAAGGATCTTCACCTAAATAACGAATACAAGAATCAAAAGTAGCCCCGCCCCATGATTCAATTGACCAATAGCCAATTTCATCTAAAACCGGTGCTATCGGTAACATGTCTTCTAAACGTAAACGAGTGGCAAGAAGTGATTGATGGCCATCTCTTAAGACGACTTCAGTAATACCTAGCGGCTTAGTCATGGTTGGCTCCTATTAATGTTGGCGTTGTTTACGATATTGAGAAACGGCGGCGCCAATGGCGGCGACCGTACCTGACTCGATACCAGATTTTTTTGCAACGTTTCTTGCAGGCTTTCTGGCAGCAGGTTTAGGATCAGGAAACTTTTTAGCTAATGGCGCAAGTACGAAGTTGATAAACACAACAAGGAGGCCAAGAAAGGCAAAAACAAATACCATACCAGCAAGCATTAACGTGCCGGCTTCAGTAAATAATTGCAATAGCTGTTCCATAATATAATCTCAATTGATAATTTGGTTATTAGAATAATCACTCGACTTTTTTTATGCAAGAATGATTTATAAATTTCAGAAAAATAATTTGCTGTCAACGGGCAAAAAGGCGCTTTTTTTAACCTATTTATTCTTTTTAAGAAATAAATAGAATAAAGAAAGGAATGAACCTAAAGCCACTTCTTATTTTCAATAAATAATCAGCGATTGCCCTGCACACTATTTTAGCATTTATCTCACGTGTGTGATGATAATGTCAGGATTAAATCCTAGACGAAAAAAAACCAGTCTGTTGACTGGTTTTTTAATGTGGCGGACGCGGCAGGAGTCGAACCTGCGACCGCCTGGTTCGTAGCCAGGTACTCTATCCAGCTGAGCTACGCGTCCGCGGTCAGTCTTTATTTACATCTCACTCCTGAGATAACGAACTAAGTTCGTAGCGCTAATTCAAGTACAGTCTATTCAACTGAACTAAACATCTACGCTAAGTCTTTATTTACATCTCACTCCTGAGATAACGAACTAGGTTCGTAGCGCTAATTCAAGTACAGTCTATTCAACTGTGCTAAACATCTACGCTAAGTTATTATTTTATATCTCACTCCTGAGATAACGAACTAAGTTCGTAGCGCTAATTCAAGTACAGTCTATTCAACTGTGCTAAACATCTACGCTAAGTCTTTATTTACATCTCACTCCTGAGATAACGAACTAGGTTCGTAGCGCTAATTCAAGTA
>JBPOFN010000049.1:0-29410 GCA_051251725.1 Thalassotalea sp.
TTGAAGCCTGAAGTTTGAAGTTTGAAGCCTGAAGCTTGAAGCCTGAAGCTTGAAGCCTGAAGCTTGAAGCCTGAAGCTTGAAGCCTGAAGCCTGAAGCCTGAAGTTCGAAGTTTGAAGCCTGAAGCCTGAAGCTGGAAGCTGGAAGCCTGTAGCCTGAAGCCTGAAGTTTGAAGCTTGAAGCCTGAAGCCTGTAGTTTGAAGCCTGAAGTTTGAAGCCTGAAGTTTGAAGTTTGAAGCCTGAAGTTTGAAGTTTGAAGCCTGAAGCTTGAAGCCTGAAGCTTGAAGCCTGAAGCTTGAAGCCTGAAGCCTGAAGCTTGAAGCCTGAAGCTTGAAGCCTGAAGCTTGAAGCCTGAAGCTTGAAGCCTGAAGCTTGAAGCCTGAAGTTTGAAGCCTGAAGCCTGAAGTTTGAAGCTTGAAGCTTGAAGCCTGAAGCCTGAAGCTTGAAGCTTGAAGCTTGAAGCTTGAAGCTTGAAGCTTCAAGCCTAAACCCTATTAGCTTTAACTAAGCTATAACCAATACCGCGCACTGTTTTTATTTGGTATTCGGACTCAGCAGTAAAGCACAGTTGTTTTTTTAAGTTCGAAATAAAATTATCTATGGTGCGGTTATCAACATAGATATCTTTTCCCCATACTTCATCTAATATTTCTTCTCGGCTGCAGGTGTTATTCATTTTTTTAAACAGATAACTTAATATATCAAACGCCGTTTTAGTTAGATGAATACAGTGCTGACCATTTTTTATTTCTCGTAATTGCCAGTTAATCACTAGTTTGTTTAGTTGGCTATAATTACCTTGGATCATCGGTTGTCTTCGTCGCAGTAATGCTTTTATTCTTAACAATAATTCATTTAAGCGATAAGGCTTACTGACATAATCATCAGCGCCTGAAATAAAACCTTCGATTACATCTTTTTCTAAACTTCTTGCTGTCAGCATTAATATCAATAAATCATGTTTTAATCGTAGCCAACGAGATAGCTCATAGCCGTCGCCATCAGGCAACATAATATCAATGATTGCTAAGTCGACAGAGTTATCGTTAAACCAGGCTTTGCTGTCTTTAACGAGCGCAAAGCTGGTAACTTGATAGCCTTCCATTTCTAAGTTATCGGCTAATGAATGACGCAAATTTTCATCATCTTCTACGATAAGTATGTGATTACCCATGTTCTTTGTCCTTTAACAGCTGACATGATATTTGCCAACAGGTGCCGTTATTATTTGAGCTTACGATGGTGATGTCTGCCTGATGTAAATGCAGAATACGTTTACAAATAGCTAACCCCAAGCCGTTACCATTAATCGCTTTTTGTTGCGGCAAGCGTTTAAATTCTTCAAAAACTACCGGCCACATCGGCTGCGCGATGCCGCAGCTATTATCTTGAATGAATAACTGGCTTTGTGCTACTTTGAAACTTAAATCGATTGCTGTTTTGTCGTTATATTTTATAGCGTTAGCGATTAAATTAACGATCACTAATTCAAACAAAGTTTCATCGACAAAACATTGTGTTTGTTCGCTGACATTAATAACTGCTTTGAAAGGTTTATCAACATTATGATGAAATTTTTCGAGGCAATGCTTAATGAGGTTGGCTAGGTAAACCGGCTGTTTATTTAGCGTTAATTGTTCCGTTTTTAGTTGGTTCATGGAAAGTAAGTTTTCAATCATTAAAGTTAAATTATCAGCCTCAGAAACTATTCTTGCGGGGTAATCTTTTAACGGCATTGATTTCATTTTTCTTTTTTCAATCGTTTCAGCCATCACTCTAATGGCGGCAAGTGGTGTTTTTAATTCATGGCTGACTAAGTTAAGAAAATCTTCCCGCATGGCAATGTATTGCTGTTTTTTCTTTTGTTGATTAATCAGTAAATAACTGACGGTTAATAAAGCAAAGGTGAAAATTAATAATAAAACCAGTTTGAAGAGATAAAAATAATATTGTTCATTGGCAAGTTTATGCCAAGCGGGTTTTTGTAAATTAAGTGCTAATGTTTGTAAGCTGGTAAATGTTTCTAACTCACTTTTTTTATCAGTGGTAACCTGATCTAATATTGATAATACCCCTTGTTTTTTTAATGAATTAACCGCTAATGTTAATTCATTTTCAATATTGAACGGGACAATTAAATTAATAGCTTGGTTGAGCTGTACTGACAGCCACTGGTTGTTGATTATAACAGCATTATTGTTAGCCCCAAGCAGGCTTACTGGCTTTGATATTCGAGCTGACAGCATTTGTTCAACATTAAATGCCAGCCATGTTGAAGAGATGTTCGATTTTTCTAAAATGGCTTTAAGTAAAGTCGTGCTTTTTAACAAGTCAGCTTTGGTAAAGTCAATATTATCCCTTAACAGATAAAAACTTATCGGCTTAAACAGCGAGGAGCCAGACAAGACGATTTTTTCGGTTAATGCGCTATTCCATTGGTTTTTCGGATCAATAGTTAAAAACATAAGCGCTGATATCGTTTCAACTAATGGCGACAGTTGATAGCTTTGTACCTGGGTGAAATATGCTTGCACGCTTGTATTTATGAGCGCGTTATCACCTTGTTTAATCGCTGTTCCTATGGCTTTTAACGCTTTTATTCGTTGTAGTTCAGCCGTACTTAACTTGGTACTTAACTTATTATTTAGCTTGTCATACGGGGTGTTATCGATAATATTTTCAAATGCTTGCCACTGTTCCGAGAGCTTAGTGCTTGTTGTTCCTAAAAAAGGAAAAGGATATAAAGGCTGACCATTATCAGAAAGATAAAAGCGACTTTGTCTTGATTGCCATATTTTATCAAGGTCGGCTGATGAATGAGGGTAGCTAGCAACTTTTTCATCTAATTGTGCTTTTAGCGTTTTACGCACCGTATCGATAAGTAATTTTTTATTGTCTGTTAGCAGTAGCGTATTTTGTGTTGATTCCCACCAAAATAAACTAGTAATAGATAGGCTAACTAAAATAATCATTACGTATATCGATACGGTAAGTTTTTGTAGGCTGAGGTTAATCAAGTAAAGGTACTCGACTAAAGTTCATGCCAAGTAGCGGGGTGGTTGCCTCAAAATTATCACCTCTATTATCAAGTTGCTGTGCGCGCTGAATATTATTTAAAAGCTCTTTCACCTGTGTTTGCTGTTTATATTGCAGCGGTAATTGGTTAATTAAGTTAATGATATCTTGATACTGATATGCTCTTGCCCAATACGTTTGTCTTAATTTTTCAGCAAAGGCAGCGGCAGCGATTGATAATTTACTATCAGGTGATGCTTGGCTAATGGTGTCGGCAATAATTTTTGCTGGAATATGCTTTTCTAAATAATGCTGTTTAATACCGTCAGCTTTTTTGTAGGCAATAGCGACGGTTGCCAAGTTATTTTGTGTTAGGTTTTCAAGTTCAGTATTATTTAGTTTTACTTCGTATAATACGGTTACGCTATGACCAGCACCAATTTCACCGCCATCTTTATCTGGATTAGTAAAGTCGTCTTTGGCTAAATGTCTGTTTTCGTAACCTAATAAACGGTATTCAGTGATCGCTTGTGGGTTAAATTTTATTTGCACCTTAGCGTCTTTAGCCACGGTTTGCAGTGATTTACTTAAGCCATCAACAAAGTTCTCTTGAATGTCATTGTGATCACCAATATACAAATAATTACCATTGCCTTGATTGGCTAATTGCTCCAGTAAATGGTCGTTATAGTTACCGGTGCCAACCCCTACGGTTGTTAAGAAAACGCCTTTGTCTTTACTTTTTGAGATGGTATTTAATATCGCTTCAGGTGATGTTGATCCAATGTTAGCCATGCCATCAGAAGTTAAAATAACGCGATTATTAAAGCCTGGAACAAACATTTGTTCAGCTTGTTGATAAGCCAATTTAATTCCTGCTGCAGCGTTGGTGCTGCCTTGGGTATAAAGGCTGTTAATGGCGTCAACAATTTTACGCTTATTATTGACCCGAGTTGCCGGTAATAACACAGTCGCGTTGTCACTGTAAGTAACAATAGATACGGTATCGTCGCTATTTAATTGAGACACTAAGGTGGTAAAGGCATTTTTTAACATCGCCAAATTATTACCCTGCATTGAACCGGAAACATCAGCCACTAACACCAAATTACTTGGCTTACGTTCATTTTCTGTAATCTGTTTGGTCTGTAAGCCTAAATGAAGTACGTGGTAGCCTTTTCTATAAGGTGAGGGCAGTATTTGAGCGCTAATACCAAAAGTTTCATTACTTTGCGCATATTGATAGGTCATCGCATTGATAAATTCTTCAATACGAATACCGTCGGTATTGGGTAGGCGATTTCTGTTTAACATATCGCTGGCAAGTTTATAAGAAGCGGTATCGACATCCATTGAAAAGGTTGAGGTTGCTTTGTTTTTTGTTTCTATCGTTGGGTTTACGCCATATTTTTTGAATATTTGATTAGCATAGTCCGGCCGCGTTTGATGAAGAATAGTTTTAAGCTCTGTCATTTGAAGTTCACTTAACGTGACATCATTTAAGCTTGTACCGGCACCTTGAAGCATTATTGTTGTGCCTTCACCATCTGATTCTTCTACGGTAATACCAGTGACTCGTGATAACGCCTGTGCAATATTATTATCACTCGTTTTACCTATATCTTCTGCAAATATTGACGCTATTTTCTCATTGGTCTCAGCGCGCTTTGCCTGCATTGCATTAAGCGGACTTTTTCTAATGCCTTGTACTTCAATTACTTCGACTGTTTCACTGCTTTTACGTTTTTGCTGGCTTGCCTGTTGTTTCGCTTTCGCGATTTCTTGTTCAGCGGCAACATGATCTTGGGTCGAGCAACTGATGATAGTTAGTAATATCCCCGAGGCTAATATAGATAAAGCAAAATTATGACGTTTCATTGTGTAGTCCTTGTTAATAGCTGCTTAAATTGCATACTTGATAGTAAATAATGGTAAAGACTAATTACTGGTGAATTGTCATGGTTTAATCACGATTTTGTCATCATTTTAGGCTGTTTTATCATATTGTTATAATTATCTAATAACTGCAGCGAGATACAAGCCTAAATTATTCTTGATAAAATTATTATTATTTACTATTCTGGAACGGTCGTTCTTTAGGCTAAATTAAATTCAAATAAGTTAAAGTGAAATAAAAATGGTAAGAGCGTTAGAATTTGATCCTGAAATCGTATTAGTTAAAGCCATGGATGTTTTCTGGCAAAAGGGGGTAGAGCACACCTCGATTAGCGATCTGGTTGCGGCAACAGGTGTTCAACGCTCTGGTTTGTATAATGTTTTTGGCAGTAAAGATGAGCTCTTTAAAAGCGCACTGATGCTTTATATGAAAAACAAGCTAGCGCAAAACTTTATTGAGCTTCAGAAACCTGATGCCAAACTCGTTGATATTAAGGCGTTTTTTAATAAATTTACAGATATGTCGATTGGTGCCGTTTCTGTTCATGGTTGTTTTGTTTGTAATACTGCCTCATCAGACGCGAAAGAAGCACAATATGTAAATACGCTTATTGAGCAGCAATTTAGTCGACTTGAAGAGTGCTTTTACCAGGCATTGAAACGCTCACGAGCGGCAGGTGAATTTAATGATGCGTCAACCGATAGGCAGCTAGCGCAATACTTTGTTGCCAATATATTATCGTTATCGAATTTATCTCGATCGCCGGTTGGCCGAAATTTGGCAAAAAGTTATTTAGCTGAGCTGTTAATGCGCTTGGATAGCTTACAATAAAATAGTCGAAAACTTACGCGTCATGGTTAAATTAAATGAATTAACTATGACGCGTAATTTTTTAACCTATTTAAGAATGATCGTTCTTTAATCGGTGGCTGTTTGTATCGTGATGAACACTTAGCTAAAAAGCGGAGAGATTCATTAACGTTAACAAGCAATGTTTTAGGCAATTATGTAAACCCCGGCTAACTTTAACGCTTGTTACATCGGGTAAATAAACTGCAACAATAAGGGAATAATGAAATGATAAAGTTATACGGTGTCGGTTTTTCTCGTTCATTTAGAACACTTTGGGCTGCGGAAGAAGCAGGTGTTGATTACGAATTTATCAATGTCAATTTTGGCAGTAAAGATGAACACGGTAGTTTAAGTGAGCTTTACCAAAGCTTAAATGGTCAAGGAAAAGTGCCGACTATGCTTGATGGTGATTTTGTTTTGACCGAAAGTGCTGCGATCGTAAATTATCTTGGTAATAAAAGTACCGAGAAGCGTTTATTGCCTTTAGATGGTACTGAAAAAAGAGCAAAATATGATGAAATGAGTTTCTTTATTTTATCTGAACTTGAACAAGGTTTATGGACCAATGGTAAACATCGCTTTGCCTTACCGGAAGAGTGGCGGGTACCTGAAGTGTTGACTAAAACAGCGCCGTTTGAATTTGCTAAAGCGCAAAAGACGTTATTGGCTTTAAAAGGTACAAATACCTATGCAATCGGCGAGTCGTTTACTATGGCTGATGTGTTATTAGCGCATACTATTAGTTGGGCTGAGAGGTTTGAATTTGAAGTGGCACCAGCGTTAATTACTTATCGTAATAATATGATTCAGCGCTCGGCATTTAAACGAGCGGCAGCAAAAGTACCACAAAGTTAAGCCAAACCTCATACGAAACTTCTCTAATATAGGAAAGTGGCTTGTAAGCGTTTGTTTACAGACAAGGATAAACTGAATGATCGTCGGATTAACTTATGGATTAACTTGCGGACAAACCATTGAGTTGCTTATGTAGGTATACGGCTTAATATTTTTATTATAGGAATACTATCCCATGCTACTTGAAGATACATGTTTCAGACCTATCACAGGGCTTTCAATGCAAGGCGTGTTAAAGAAGGAAGTAGGCACCTTTCAAGTAGCATGGGTATAAGTCTTTAACAATCATTGTTTAAGACTTAAATTCGCGTTAATGGAGAATTACCCATGAATGTGGAGTAAGGTGACTTTGCAGCAGCATAAAATCTTTATCGCCTTTTGATATGGAAGAACCACATGAAAAAACCTTTACCTTGTATAAATTCCCTACAATTTGCTGCAAAAATAATTTCGAAAGTTCAACAGCCCCAAGCGCCATGCTTAACTCACAGCTTCATAGTCTGCAAGGCGTTAATGAATTGAGTTATCGTAACGTAATGTTGCTTTACTAACCTCATCAATCACCATAAGCTTTTTCGTGGGGCCATTAAATTGGTTATTTTCAAGGGTAATGTGTTTACTGTTTTTAAATTCAAATAATGGCGTGTTAGGATAAATGGCCGGTTTATCAATGGATTGATAAATAAGGTTATTTTTAATTGTTAAGCCATCAACGCGATCTGCCCAGATAATTCGACTATCAAACGTATTAATTGTATTGTTTTCAAATCGAATATTACGATCATAAATTTCATCTTGGTTATAGGCTTTACCTAATCTTGGTGTGATCGACAGTAGCGCGTGATCCATACCTGAATAGGCAAAATAATCAAAAGTATTGTGGCGAATGACTACATCTTCAACAGCACCTGACTCATACCAAAAGTGTGATTCACCACGGAAAAATATTGAAGACATCATCGATGAAAAATGATTATTTTCGATAACGGTTTTTAGAGGTGTTTTTAACACAATATTACGGGCTCGATGATCACGAACCGTACTACCACGCATGGTAAATGTTGGATTCCAAGTTTTATTTTCTAATAAATCACCTGCCTTTAAATCCTCATCAAGTGGATTTTTAAATACAATGTCAGTATATTTTTCATTAATTACCCGCACATTAGCGACAGTGTTTGCGACAGTTCGATGTGTGGTAGGTTGTTTAATAAACCAAATATCGTCTTCAGGCTTAGCAAATTCAAATCCCATTTGCTCAAAGTGGCCAAATTTTACTCTTAAGGAATGTTTATCGATGATTTTATCAATTATGGTATAAGTCCCATGAACATTAGTGCCGTCATCTAACATGTTTTCAAAACGACTGTTTTCAATCAAAATATCGCCTTTACAGCTGGCAAAATGTGTTGCATCTGCTGTTGATGAAATAACTCTAGGTGCGCCGTCTCGTAAATATACGCCGGAGTTTATTATCGTAATATTCTCTGTTCGTTCGAATAAAAAACCCATTCCTAATGCATGATGTATAACGATATTATTGAAAGTTACATTCTTGGAGTTTTTAACTTGAAAAGCCGGTGCATAACGATCGTTAGCTCTGTCACCTTTTGAGGTATTTAACGTGCCGACGGCAGGATAATGTTTCAATTTTTCGTGAATTCTTAAAATACCATTGGCTTTTTGTTCAACTTTTGTTGGGTGACTATGGCGATCCCAAGCCCCATGTGCGACTCGCTTGGTTTCGGCTTCAAACTCTAAGTTACTACCTAAAATAGGGTAATTAAAACCGTCAATATCAGGAAACAATATTTGGCCATTTTTAAGTTTCCAATTATGGCTGCCGGTAAAAGGCTTCACATCTCGCCAACCTTGGGCTTTATTAATCGCAATAATTTCACTAACAAAAGTAAACGGTATATCCCAATCAATAATTAAATTGCTAATGGTAATTTTTTTATTGTGGTAAAGCTGAAACGGGGCTGTTTGACCGTGAAAAATAAATTCTGAACCATTACCTTCAATCTCAACCGATGAAAACTTATCGAGCGCAAAAATAACATTTTTTATGCCATTGCCATGATTGGTGATCTGGCTATAACGCTGAGTTGCATAGTCAGGTAAAAATTTATACTGACCTTTGGCAAAGACAATTTTTATATCACTGTCGTCAATTTTATCCAGCTTGGCTCTTAATATTGGGGTCATATCAACAATCGTAGGTGATGTTGACGGGGATAGTGTGATGACTTGTTTAGCCGTAGATGAAAAGGCAATTATAAAAGCTAAAGAAGTTAATAATTCTATTATTTTACAATTTCTTATATTTAAATTCACTGTATCTCCTTATTAATTAAACATTTAGCGCTGGCAAATATTTTTACTAGGGGCTTATTGGCAAATGAATACCTATTTTTCTGGCTTGTTTAACTTATAAGTTAAACAAGCCAGCTTGAAATGTATCCTTATATTGCGATAAGTAAATGATAGTAACAAATTTAAACATAATATGTTTGTGTAAATATCATAATTTAAGGTATGGTTATATTTATCTAAATTAGCCTTAACAAAATGTAATTCTTGAGTGCACTAACTATGAATAAAAATATCACTGTAAATAATGTGGATTACCCAATTGATGTGGATGAAGCCATGCCACTGCTGTGGTTTTTAAGAGACCAACTGGAATACACAGGGACAAAATTTGGTTGCGGCTCGGGCTTGTGTGGCGCCTGTACGGTATTAGTGGATGGTGTTGCTATGCGCTCATGTATTATGCCGATGTCTGCTTTGGTTGATAAAAAAATCACCACTATTGAAGGCTTGTCAGAGAACGGCGATCATCCACTGCAAAAAGCTTGGATAGAAAACAAAGTGCCGCAATGTGGTTATTGCCAAGCGGGTCAAATAATGAATGCTGCAGGATTTTTAGCCACCAATACAACGCCAACTGAAGCAGAAATTGACACGGCTATGTCAGGCAATATTTGTCGCTGTGGTACCTACCAACGAATCAAAAAAGCGATCAAATCTGCAGCTTATGAACTCGCGACGGAGGTCAAATAAAATGGATAAACATGTTTTAGAGGCATTAATGCAAGCCGACGGTGTCGCAGCGCCTAAATCACCAAAAGGTTTAACTCGCCGCAGTTTTATCAAAGTACTTGCTGCTACTTCGGGTGGTTTTGCCTTAGGAGTTTCATTACCTAGTTTTTCTGGTGATTTGGTTGACGGTAAATCAGCAACCGCATTTAATCCGAGTGCTTTTATTCATTTATTTGAAAATGGCGATATGACTTTATATTGCGGTCGCTGTGAAATGGGGCAAGGGATCAGTACGGCATTAACTTCAGCTATTGCTGATGAAATGGACGCTGATTGGTCGCGTGTTACGGTGAAACAAGCCGATGGCAACGAAGAAAAATACGGTAAGCAAAATACTGGCGGCTCGCAAAGTGCGCGGGTTATGTTACAGCCGATGCGAGAAGCAGGTGCAGCTGCTAAATTAATGTTAATTGCTGCTGCAGCGAAAACATGGCAAGTAGCGAGCGACACTTGTTATGCTGAAAATCATTTTGTCATCCATCGTCCGACCGGTAAAAAACTCAGTTATGGTGAATTAGCCGCAACCGCTGTTGCTATGCCAGTGCCAGAAAACCCTAAGTTAAAATCAAAAGCAGAATTTAACTATATTGGCACTGAATTAGCGCGCCATGATCTGTCGATGGTGGTAAAAGGCGAGCGTAAATACGGCGTTGATACTAAATTACCCGGCTTAAAATATGCTGCCATTGTGCATTGTCCAGTTTATGGTGGTAAGCTTAAATCACTTGATAAATCAGCAGCTTTGAAGATGAAAGGGGTTATTGATGTTATTGAGATAACACCAATTAAGTTACCTTTTAGTTCACTTGGCGGCGTTGCAGTTGTTGCGGATAATAGCTGGACAGCCCAACAAGCGGTTAAATTATTAAAAGTTGAATGGGATAAAGGCCCACATGGCGAATACGACACGCAAAAATATCGCCAACAATTAGTGAAAAATGTTGAAAAACCCGCACAAGAAATTGTCAAACGCGGTAATTTAACTAAGGCATTTGATGAGGCGGCGAGCAAAGTTTCTGCTATTTATACCGGTGGTCACTTATGCCATGCACCGATGGAACCAAATGCCAGTGTTGTTTGGGTTAAAAATGACAGCTGTGAAGTTTGGGCGTCAACACAAAGTCCGGCCGATATTCAAAAAGTACTAGCCACTTATTTAGGCCGAGAGCCAAAAGATATCACAGTGCATGTCATGATCTCGGGTGGCGCTTTTGGTCGTAAATTTAAATGTGACTACGTGCATGAAGCTGCGGTTGTTTCTAAAGCGATTAATGCACCAGTGCAATTAATATGGTCGCGCGAAGAAGATATGCGCACGGGTTTTTATCATTCCATTAGTGCTCAGCATCTTGAAGCTTCATTAGATAAAGACGGTAATGTCACTGGCTGGTTACATCGAGCGGCGTTTCCTGCGATTAATTCATTGTTTGATCCTAAATTAGATCGCGCGCCTAAATCGGCTTTTCGTGATATCAATTCTCATCCATTTTTTATTAAAAACTTTATCAGCGAAAGCGGTGAAGCGCCGGCTCATACTCGTATTGGTTGGTACCGTGCGGTCTATGCAATATTTCTTGGCTTTGCTTATGGCACCTTTGCTGACGAGTTGGCAGAGAAAACCGGTAAAGATACCTTTACCATGTTAAATCAGCTTTATGACGCGAACACAAACAAAAAGCAGCAAGAGGTTTGTCAACGTTCGAAAGCCGTATTGGCATTAGCGGTTGAAAAATCTGCGTACGGGAAAACTTTGCCAAAAGGTGAAGGTATTGGTATAGCAGTTCATTATAGTTTTGAGTCTTATGTAGCTATGGCGGTTCACGTTAAAGTTGATGGCGATAATATTAAAGTATTGAATGTAGATTGTGCGATTGATTGTGGCCAAGTGCTTAACTTAGACGGTGCTAGAGCGCAAATGGAAGGCGCCGTTGTGATGGGTATGGGTTTAGCTTTAAGTACCGAGATCACCTTTAGAGAAGGTGCAGTGGTAAATTCTAACTTTCATGATTACCCAGTATTACGTATTGGCGATATGCCAAATGTGAATATGCATGTTATAGAGTCGGATAAACCAGCAACTGGTCTAGGTGAGCCTGGTGTTGGGCCTTTTGCCCCTGCTTTAAGTAATGCTATTTTTGCTGCTTCTGGTAAGCGTTATCGGGATATGCCGTTTAAGCCGATGACGGTTTAAATCAATTAAGCTTGTTTACTAAAAGGCACTTAATCTAAAGGTTAAGTGCTTTTTTATTTATATCGGAGCGACAACAGCATAGTAAATAGCGGGTTTAATCTCGAACATAATGCGTCACTGTGCTAGTAACTACCGTATATGCTCCCAGTTAAGTTAGTAACTAATTGATGTTATTTACTAATTTATCTTTAGCTAGATTAGGGCGTGCTGATCTTTCAAGGTTAAATTTTGTTTGTTATAAACGCATTTTATCGCGGCACTTATGCGCTTTTTCTACTTCGTTAACGCTTATTTAAGTGGAATAACCACACCATATAAGCTCTGCCTTGTACAAAAAGCGCATAACTTGCTGCAAAAACAACCTCCAAAGATCAACGCGCCCTAGTAAATAACTGTTATTTTCAGATGAACACACTATTTTTAATTTAATTGTAAAAAGTCGTTGATCTTTAAACATCATATGTTTATATTGTTATTATGAATTTAATTTATGATAACTTAAAAAGCAATGTTCGAGTGAAAACCTCGCTTGCCGATGAAATTATGCAAGAACTTGGCTTGCGCATAGTTTCGGGTACTTACCAAGCTGATGAGTATTTAGATGATGAAATTACCTTATCTAAACGCTTTCAAGTCAGTAAAGGGGTTATTCATGAAGCTGTGAAAGGTTTAGCTTTTAAAGGATTAATAGAAGCGCGCCGTGGGGTTGGCATTCGCGTCCGGTCACAAAGCGAGTGGAAAATATTAGATGATGATATTTTATCTTGGATGATCGCCGCGCCAAAAGATTTGAATTTGTTAAAGCAGTTAATTGATATTCGTTTGTGCTTTGAGCCCAATGTTGCCAAATGGGTAGCAGAACGAGGTAACGCTAGTGATATCAATAAAATTGCACAGGCATTTCATGCGTTAACTAAACCGCATCAAAGTTATGAAGCGTTAGTGACCGCAATTTGCTTGTTTCACAAATCTTTTTTACAAGCGTCAGACAACGAATTTTTAAATGTAATTGAAGGGGTTATCTACGCGGCATTGTTAATCAATGCACAGTTAACCGAACAAAATTGCCAGATTAATCAAGCGCTATTAACCTGTTATCGAAAATTGTATATCAGTTTTTGTCAAAAAGATGGTGAGGCGGCTTACAATAATTCGGTCAATTTATTAACGCTAGAATTAAAGACCTTGGCTCAATTATCTGAGCCTAGGTTGTTATAATAAATGAATAATATTCAGTCACGAATGTTGGTAATAAATTTCCCCATTCGCTACTGATTGACAGAATAGAAAACTAAAGGCTCTCCCTTTGTTGCAGTGTCAGGATAAATAGTTCGGCACTGCGATTTTTTTTCAAGAGATGTTTTAGTAATTAGTCATCATAATAAAGTATTAAGAATAAACAACTAAAAAGTAAGCAGTTTTTACTACGAACAATAAAATTCAAATTTAGATAATTATAAGGATAAAAAATGGTCGATACTAAATCCAATGTTGCTAAGTTTTCTCTCATTGCCGCGTTCGGTGGTTTTGTTTTTGGTTTAGACGCGGCCAATATTTCGGGAGCACTTCGCTTTGTTAGTTCACAGTTTGAACTGACCAGCATTCAAACCGGCACTGTCGTTGGTTGCGCCTTAATCGGTGTTATTGTCGCGTTACTTTTTACCGGTACTTTATGTGAACGTTTAGGCCGTAAAAAAGTATTATTAGGCATCGCCTTTACCTACTCTTTATCTTCTATTATTTCCGCGCTTGCGGTTAATTATGAAATGTTAGTGATCGGCCGATTTATTGGCGGGGTCGCATTTGCGTCCATCACAGTGTCCGCCATGTATATTGGCGAAATAGCGCCGGCTAACCAACGGGGAAAATTTGTTTCGGTTAATCAATTAATGATTGCGCTCGGTTTGTTACTGGCATTTATGATTAATTACGGCCTTGTTAGTATGCTTAATGACATCCCATGGCTTGATAATTCGAATGTTTGGCGTTTTATGTTAGGGGCAGAACTTATCGCAAATGCCGTTTGGGTTTGGTTATTATTTTCTATTCCTGAATCACCGCGTTGGTTAATTAAAAAAGGTAAAGAGCAAGAAGCACAAGACACCTTTAAATTATTAGTGCCTGCGCAAGAGCTAGACAAAACAATTAATGAAATAAAAGCAAGTATTCAACAAGACAGCCAACATAGTACCGCCGAGCAACTTAAAAACTTATTCAGTAGAAAAATGTGGTTTGTTTTAGCTATCGCTATTTGTTATGCCATAGTCAACGGTGCTACCGGGATGAATGCAGTATTGTTTTTCGCCCCGATGGTTTTTGAACAAGTAGGCATGAGCGTTGAAGATACCTTTATGCAAACCATCACTATTGGCGTGGTTGGCCTTATTTCTACTGTTATTGCTATCGCTTTTGTTGAGAAGCTTGGTCGACGATTTTTAACCTTAGCTGGCTTAAGCTTCGTGGTTATTGCCCATGCTTCAACTTGGTTTGGTTTTAAACAAGCAAGTTATGAATTTGACCAAGCTACCTTAGTAACAGTGTCTGAGCAGTTTGTTAAAGGCGGCATCGAACAAGTAACGCTAAGTAAATTACCTCAGCTGGTTGGTAATACATTTGATAATGATGTCGATTTAAAACAAGCGCTGGCTGAGGTATTTACGAAAAAAGAATTACCGCTAGTGAGCGGGCCTATTATCAATGCCTCAATTAAAAATATTAATGTTGCCATGGTGTTATTCGGAATTTTCGCTTTCTTAGCTGCCTTTAATATGTCGATTGGCCCTATTATGTGGGTGATATTTTCAGAAATCTTCCCAAATAATGTACGAAGTGTTGCGCTACCTTTTGCGGCTTTGGTGCAAACCGTTTCATCATGGTCAGTGCAACAATTCTTCCCATGGCAGCTAGATAATTTTGGTTTTGCCAATACATTTTTCATTTATGGCGGTATCGGTTTTGTCGGGCTTCTCGTTATGATATTTATATTGCCTGAGACTAAAGGTAAGAGTATTGAAATGATTGAGAAAGATTTAGTAAAGGCGTAGTTACTGTTAACATTTAACGATAGTTAATGACCAGCCAAGAACTAAGATCTGGCGATAAAGGATTCAAATGAAGATTACAAATAAACAAGCGTTAACAATTAGCCACCTGATCATTGATTGGGGTACAACTAACTTTCGCGTGTTTGCTATCGACACTGATGGCACTTTAGTGGGGGAGCAGCAGTTAGCGATGGGTTTTTTACAAATCCCTGATAAACAGTTTGCTCAGTCATTAGAACAAGTACTAACAAAGTGGTTAGATAATTATAAAAGCTTACCTATTTATATGGCAGGTATGGTCGGTTCACCGCAGGGTTGGAAAAGTGTTGACTATATTACCACCGTTGCTGATTGTGATGCTCTGGCAAAAAATGTGCTGCAATTCAAGCTTCCTTGGGGAGCAACCGCGACGATAATTCCAGGTGTTAGCCATAAAACTGGCGATGATACTTATGATGTTATGCGCGGTGAAGAGGTTCAGTTGTTTGGTTTAGCGCGCTTGGTAAATAAAACAAGCTTCAATGCTATTTTACCCGGCACGCACAGTAAACATGCGTTTTTTAAAGATGATGCTTTACAGTCATTTTCGTCATATATGACCGGTGAATTATTTTCCATCATTAGCAAATATTCAATTTTAGGTAATAGCTTACCTGCGCAAGTAGACGATGAAAGCGCCTTTCTTAAAGGGGTTTTAGCGGGTGATACCAGCAATTTAACCAGTGTGTTATTTAGTGCTCGTACTCATCGCTTATTTAAAAACATAGCAGAAAGCTCAGTATTTGATTATCTGTCAGGGCTATTAATTGGTAATGAGCTAAAAGATCTTGCCGATCAAGATGTTTATTTAATTGGTGGTCAGAGCTTATCAAAACGCTATCAAAGTGCTTGTAATGCGTTAAATATCTCATCAAGCATTGTCAGTGGTGATGAGTGCTTCTTAACCGGTATGGCAGAAATAATTTCGCGCTTAAACGATGCAAGCTTAACAAACAGGTTATAAAAATAATGAACAACGCAAACTTTGAATTTAATAAACAATTACCATTAATCGCCATTATCCGTGGCGTCTTACCAAGTGATGTTATTCGTATTGCTACTATTTTAGTAGAAGAAGGCTTCACTATGTTGGAAGTACCACTTAATAGCCCTGATGCATTAGTGAGTATTAAAAACTTGGTCGAGCATTTTGGCAAAGATTTATATATTGGCGCGGGCACAGTGACAACGGTTGAGCAAGCAAAAGCGGTGATTGCTACCGGCGCTAATTTAGTTGTTACCCCCAATATGAATGAAGCGGTTATTCGTTTAGCTATTAGTGCCGGTTGCGCGACTTTTCCGGGGGTTGTTACGCCAACCGAAGCTTTTAATGCGCTTGCCGCCGGAGCAACTGGACTAAAGATATTCCCTGTGTCAGCACTGGGTTTAGAGGGCTTTAAAGCTCTTAAATCAGTGTTACCAGCAAACACTTTATGTTTTCCTGTTGGTGGCATAAACCCAACCGTAGAAAGCATGAAACCATTTACCGATGCCGGCGCACAAGGCTTTGGATTAGGTTCATCACTATTTAAACCTAATATGTCAGATGATGACGTTAGCGCTAATGCGAAAGCATTTGTGAAAGCGCTAGCTGATTGTTAATTCGGTTATCAATTTAAGCCTGTGCCAGCGCACAGAAAGTATAGGAACAGAGGTATAATTATGACTACCGTGAATGCACATTCTAAAGCAATTATTGCGAACTCAGAAAGCCCAAATGTTAAGCTAAAAAGCATCAACTTTGGCGATTGTCAGTGGACAACCGGTTTTTGGGCGGAAAAAACTAAAAAAGCCATTGATGTTATGGTCCCGTATATGGGCGACGTTTTATGTGGTGATGTTGGTCACGCTTTAAATAACTTTAAAATTGCAGCTGGTATGAAAGAAGGCGAGCATAAAGGTATGTACTGGCATGACGGTGACTTCTATAAATTTATCGAAGCAAAAACTTATGCTTATGGTTTAACCAAAGATGACGCGTTATTAAAAGAGCTTGATGAATACATTGATATTATCGCCAAAGCGCAAGAGCCAGACGGTTATTTACAGACGCAAATTCAATTAAATCCAGAAGCTGATCGTTACGAAAACCGTAAATATCACGAAATGTATAACACCGGTCACTTTTTTATCAGTGCTTGTGTTCATTACCGTATTACCGGCCAACGTAACTTTTTAGATTTAGCACTTAAACACGCGGAATTGCTTTATACCATTTTCTTTCCAGATACTAAGCATTATAGCCGTTTTGGTTTTAATCAAACCCAAATTATGGGTTTGGTAGAGCTTTATCGCACCGTTGGCGAGAAAAAATATTTATTGCTGGCACAGAAATTTATTGACCGTCGCGGCCAATCTGAAATCGTTCATGACTCAACAACGGTTGGTTATCCAATTGGTGATATGGTACAAGAGCGTACCGCTTTAAGAGAAGCGACTGAGCCAGTAGGGCATGCGGTTTTAGCATTATATTATTATGCTGGCGCTGCAGATGTTTATGCAGAAACTGGTGAAAAGGCGCTGATCACTGCCTTAGACCGTTTATGGGAAAGTGTTACCCAGAAGAAAATGTATGCAACCGGCGCTGTTGGTCAAACTCACTACGGCGCATCAGCTAACCGCGATATGATTGAAGAAGGTTTTATCGACGATTACATGATGCCGAACTTAACCGCTTATAACGAAACGTGTGCCAACTTATGTAACGCTATGTTTAGTTATCGCATGTTAGGTATTCATGGTGAAGCTAAGTACGCTGATATTATTGAATTAGTGATGCACAACTCAGGGCTTTCAGGTATTAGTATTGAAGGTAAAGATTACTTTTACGCTAACCCATTAAGAATGCTTCATAATACTCGTGATTACGACTCTCACGATGATGTCACTGAAACGCCAAATCGTGAACCTTATTTAGCGTGTTTCTGTTGTCCACCTAATCTAGTACGTACTATTTCTAACCTGTCTGGTTGGGCTTACAGCCTTGCCGATAATGGTGTTTACGTGAACCTATACGGTAGCAATAACTTAGACACTCAAATGTTAGACGGTGCAAGCCTTAAATTAACTCAAGACACAGAATATCCGTGGCAAGGATTAGTTAAATTAACGGTTGAAGCATGTAAAACCGAGGCTTTTGATATTGCATTACGTATTCCTGGTTGGGCGACAGGCGCTGAAATTACCATTAATGGAGAGAAGCTTGATGTTGCCACAGTACCGGCAACTTACGCGATATTAAATCGTCAATGGCAAGCCGGTGATGTCATCATTATCGACATTCCAATGGAAGCGACCTTTATTGAAGGCAACCGCCGTATTGAAGAAGTACGTAACCAAGTTGCTGTTAAACGCGGGCCTGTGGTTTATTGTGTTGAAACACCTGATTTACCAGCAGGTTCAAGTGTACTTGATGTTTATATTCAAGGTGATAGCGCGTTAGAAGTTAGCTATCAAGAAAACTTCTTAGGCGGTACGGCAACTATTCAAGCCGATACCTTCCTACGGACTATTGACGGAGAAACAGCGCATGAAATGTACAGCGCGGTTAAAAAACCAGACTGGCAAGCACACAAAACTAACTTTGTGCCATATTATGCATGGAGTAACCGAGGTTTAGCTGAAATGACAGTATTTGTCCCGGTTGTTTGGCAATAACGGACAACAGTTACAAGGTTTAAGTGAAGCGGTAAGCGTAAATATGAGCGGCTAAATTAAGCGCTGCAATAGTGTTACTCACTAAGCTTAGCACCATATAAAATTAAAAAAGCCCAATAACATTTTTGTTATTGGGCTTTTTATTTAACCTCAGCTCTGGTTATTTAGTATTAAGCTTTCTTTATTAATGAAGTCATGAACAGTGATTAAACTTGTTTAAATATCGCTCGTTATGCGAGCTATTTACATGAAAAGCTATGTTTTTACTATTGAAAAGTAAAATTCAATTGAAGAAATAAACATATTATGTTTATATTATGCAACGTTTTTTTGTCACACCCAGCTATGGAAATGCTATGAGCGAATTAGTTTATTATGATTTAAAGTCTTCTTCGACAATGGGACATAGTCTTTCTGTCCAGATTGCTCGAGAATTAGGGCGACGAATTGTTGCTGGCGCTTTCGAGCCAAACTCGTTAATTGATGATGAAAATGCCTTATCCGATCGTTATAAAGTTAGCCGAGTAGTTATCCGCGATGCTGTTAAAATTCTGGTTAGTAAGGGCATGTTAGATGTTCGCCGAGGTATAGGTACGCGAGTAAGACCAAGAAGTGACTGGATATTATTAGATGATGATGTTTTAGCGTGGCATATTACTGCGCCGCCAAATCCTGAGTTTTTAACTAAATTAATGGATATCCGTTTATGCTTTGAACCTAAAGCGTCAAGATGGGCGGCAGAGCGTGCGAGTGATGAAGATCTAGCTGCTATTGAACAAGCATGTATCAATATGGAAGAAGAAAAAGGCAATGTTGAAAAATTCGTTATTGCTGACGCTTTGTTTCATAAAGCAGTTTTACGTGCCGCCAATAATGAATTTTTGACCGCAATGGAAGGGGTTATCTATTCTGCATTATTAGTTAGTATTCGCATTACTAACCAAGATCCTAGGGAGAATGATACTTCCGTGCCATTTCATCGTGAATTGTATGAAGCCATTGCTGCTCGTGATGGTGATCTTGCTGAACAAATGACTGAAAAGTTATTAGGTGATGTAACTCGCCGTTTAAAAGAGAAAAATTTCAAACCATTATAACCGCCAATATTAATATTTTTTCGGTAAAAAGGTCTTCATGAGAAGGCCTTTTTTTATGCCTGAAAATCTAACTTTAGCCGAGCCAGCTGCTTAATTTTAGATCATCTCGTCGCTTTTTAAGCTAAACCTCATTAATTAACACCACCATTCAAACACTGTAATTAATTCTTAACTTATTGATTTTAAAGCTTGTGTAAGCATCTATAAATAACTTTACAAAAGCACTTGATTATTAAAACGGCACATGCTTTAATGATGAATATAAACATATGATGTTTATATTGTTAGAATCTTGATTAAAGGCTACACTTAGTGAACACATAAATATGACTAGTTGCTGTCGCAATTAAGTAAATGAACTAAAGAGCTGAGCAGCAGAACTTTACGTTAATAAAAGTTTAAAGCTAGTAATAAACAACTTAAAACGGTGCTAATAATGAATTGTAAAAACTGGACATACACACCTAAAAAATTAACCTGGTTATTGGTGTTTATTTGCCAAACCATTGTCTGGTGTTTTGTACCTAGTGCTGCGGCTAAAAAACAGCCTAATATTATTTTACTATTTTCTGATGATGCGGGTTACGCAGACTTTGGCTTTCACGGTAGTAAAATAATGAAAACCCCCAACTTAGATAAACTTGCTAGCCAAGCGACTTTATTCACTCAAGCTTATGTTTCTGATCCTACGTGTGGTCCATCACGTGCAGGATTAATTACCGGTAAATACCAGCAACGATTTGGTTTTGAAGAAAATAACGTGCCGGGTTATATGAGTAAAAATTCAGCCAACGATGGTGTTGAAATGGGTGTGCCTGTTGATGAAGTTACCATGGGCCAATACCTACAACAGCAAGGTTACTCGACCGGCTTTTACGGTAAATGGCATTTAGGTGGCGCGGACAAATTCCACCCAACTAAACGCGGCTTTGATGAGTTTTATGGCTTTCGAGGCGGCGCAAGAAGTTATTTCCCTTATTCGAAAATACCACCAAGTGAACTAGATTTAAATGAACGCGGTTTTGGTGAACTTGTTGAACATGAAGGTTATTACACTGATGTTCTAGCGGATGAAACCTTAGCTTTTATAGAAAAAAATGCTAAGCGACAAAAACCTTTTTTTGCCTTTGTTTCATTTAATGCTGTGCATACCCCAATGGATGCTACACCAGAAGACTTAGCGCAATTTCCACAGTTAGACGGTAATTTAAAAACCTTAGCAGCAATGACATTAGCCCTTGATAGAGCTTCAGGCCGGATTATGGCAAAACTAAAAGCATTGGGTATTGATGACAATACCATCGTGGTTTATACCAATGATAATGGCGGTCCGTCAGATAAAAATGCTTCAAGTAATTCACCATTTAGCGGCACTAAATCAAACCATTTAGAAGGCGGTATTCGCGTGCCTTTCATTATGAAGTGGCCCGGTAAAATTGCTGCTAATGCTAAATACCAACAGCCAATCAGCTTACTTGACTTATTACCAACGTTTTATGCAGCAGCAGGTGGCGACGCTACTAAGCTTACCGATATTGATGGTGTCGATTTATTACCCTATTTACAAGGTGATAACGCAGAGCGTCCACATGAATTTTTATATTGGAAAAAAGACACCCGCGCAACTATTCGTCAAGGTGACTGGAAACTTATCCGTTACCCAGACCGTCCAGCTGAGTTGTATTTTGTGCCAGCAGATGTACAAGAATTAAATAACCTAGCAGCCCAACAACCAGAGCGCGTAAAAGCAATGTTTAAAAAATTGTTTGAATGGGAATCTACGTTAGAACGCCCGCGTTGGTTACTAGAGCGAAAATTTGAAAATTATGATATTGACCGTATGGATAGATATCACTGGAAAAACCTAGAAAAATAATAATTCACCAATCGGGACGTTTAGGTGGTAGACAAGAATTTTAGCAGCGGCTATTTAATCGAAAGAGTAAGGATACTTATTTTAAATAGTCACTGATTAAAGAAAAAAGACTAATACTAATACGACTAGGTTAGCAGGTTCAGAATTACTGAAAACCTAATTAACGATAAAAAAAAGTGGGGATCACATGAGATACAACTTTAAATTAACAGCAATATCAGCCGCTGTAATGGCATCTTTTGCTTCTACGGCGCTAATGGCTGCAGAATCAGAAAAAGAACCAGATAAAAAAGAAATCGAAATCATCGAAGTTACTGGCTTTAAAGGCAGTTTACGAAAAGCGATGAACGCAAAACGTTTTGCTGACGGTGTTAGCGATTCTATTCACGCCGAAGATGTGGGTAAATCCACTGACCAAAATATTGCCGATGCGCTTTCTCGTGTTACCGGTGTTACTGTTCAAGAAGGTAGTGGCGGAGAAGGTTCACGTATTTCAGTACGTGGTACTAACTCAAGCATGAACCAAATTTCGATGAACGGTGTTGCGTTAACTGGTGGTTTAAATGGTGACGGCTCTAATGATGGTACAACCGCTGATAACAGTGTTGATTTAAGTACGTTCTCATCTGATATTTTATCTTCTATTGACGTATTAAAAACAGCCGCGGCTGATCAAGATGAAGGTTCATTAGGTGCTAACATTGTATTACGTACCGTTAGACCACTAAATCTTAATTCAAATCGCCGTGTTTTTTCTTTAGAGCAGCGTTTTGACGATTATGCCGGTGAAAATTCTTACCGTGTATCGGGTAGTTTTTCTGAAAAATTTCTTGATGACAGTGTCGGTTTGATTTTTACTGCCACTAAAGATACTTCAGCGAGTCGTAGTGATCGTATAAATTCAAGTTTTTATGAATTTGCTCGTCCAATTGCAGATGCTATGGATACAGACCCAAGCGGTCGTAGAGCAGTAGATGTTGCGACCGGTAAAGCTATTCGTATTCTAGGTGAAGGCCAAACCACGGCAGATTTAGCCGATTGGGATCCTGATACACAAATCGCTCACGATGGTGAATTATTTGTTTTAGGCCGTGAAGGTCACCAGTTAGGTACTAACTTAAATAAACGTGAAAGAATTTCAATTTCATCAGGTATTCAATTTAGACCAACAGATGATTTAGATATTCAATTAGATTTAACGCACAGTAGCCAAAAAGTAGACTCTGATAACCATACTATTGCTTTCAACTATGGTCCTGACGTGCCATTACTGCATGAAACAGATCCAATCGAGTGGAACGCTGTTGATTTAACTACGAATACGTTACAAAAGTCATTAAGCCGTTCACATACTGGTTCGTTACAGCGTTATAGCGGTGAACGTGAAGTTGAAACTAATGTTGCAACCTTATCGATTGAACATAATATCACGGATGATTTTACTGCAAATCTTTTAGTTGGCTATTCAAAAACAACGGATGAAACGCCAGATGCTAATGAAGCAGGCCGTTTTATTGCCTTATCTACCAATACTTGGGGCGGCACAACCAGAGCGATTGTTGAAGGTTTAGATGCATCTAACCCTGATGTTACTATTGAGCCGGTAGGTTTTGATTGCTCTCAAGGCAGTTTAGCTGAATGTTCAATGTTCTCGGGTACTACTTTTGCAGAGATTGATGCGATTGACGGTACGGTTAATAACGCGACCAGCCGATTTAATCCTCTTGATTTAACGGGTAACCACTTAGGGTCATTAACCCTGCGTGATAACAAACAATCTGATGTCAACAGATCGGTGTTTTTAGACTTTGATTGGGCGGTTGAGTCTTACAATATTACCAAGGTGGAATTTGGCGCTAAATATTACTTCCGTAAAAAAGAAGTGAATATTCAAAACCATATTGCGACCACGGCGGCTTCGTTAGTTGATGAAAATAATGGTAACGAGAACTTCCAATTAGAAGGTTTTGGTTCAATTAACCTAAACGATATGATGTCTGGTGACGCTTTCTTATTTAATGACTTTGGTAAAGGTGTTACTAACGATAGAAGTAATGAGTTTTTCCAAGGCTGGCCAATGCTTGATGGTGAAAAAACCTTACAAGCGATTTCAAACCGAGCACCAGGTACTGTTGGCTTTAGAGAAGCAGCCGCAGGTTCACGTGAAATGGAAACTGAAACAAAAGCTGCTTATGCGAAAGTTAGTTTTGAATTTCTTGATGGCAGCTTAACTGGTAATATTGGTACCCGCTATGTTAAAGACGAATCAATCGCTACCGGCGTTGGTGGTATCAACTTTATTCGTTTTCCACAAGTTATTGATGCATATGACTTATTAGTTACTCGTCAATTAGCAACTATTGAAGGCCAAGACGCATGTCCGCAAGCGATTGCGGGTAATGACTTTGGTACAGATACTCAAAACCGTCAAAATGTTGCAGCTAATGATGGTGACCTAAGTGGTTGTTACGCTTGGCAAGTATCGCATGCTTATAACTACACGGAAGATGCCACAACGCCAGTAGATGCTAATGGTAACTGGATTATTGAAGGCCCTGATGGCTCGTTTGGCCCAGATGTTAACCGTTTAGTTTGGGGCGGCGCTACAGCCGGCAGTATTACCCAGTTACCTTTACCTGCAGATGTATTAGGCGCTGATGGTACCTATTATTCTACATCACAACGTCAAAACCGTGACTTTTCAACAAGTGGTCACTTTTGGCCGTTTATTGACCGTTCAACATCCTTTGCTAACGGTGTCATTTCACGAGATGATTTTAGATCGAATATTCGTGAAGCGATTGTTACCAATACCGGCGGCGCCGATATTTGGTTACCAAGCTTCAACTTAAATTATGCTATTAATGATGAAATGATTGGTCGTTTTGCTGTTTCAAAAACCATGACGCGTCCACAATTTGACTCATTAAATCCACGTACGCAAATTCGTGAAATTCAGTGGGGCCCTTCAGTGGGTTCAGCAGGTAATACTAACTTGCAACCGCTTGAGTCGAAAAATCTTGATCTTTCATATGAATGGTACTTTAGCGAATCAGGTTTAGTGTCAGCAGCGTTATTCTTTAAAGATATGAAAAACTTTGAACGTGAAATTACAACCCCTTTTCACTATAAGGATGTACGTACCGAATATGACTTAGACTCTGCGGATTTATTACTTGATTACGATGCGAGCCGTGAGGTGGGTGATGCCGATCAATGTATGCCACATCGTCAATCTGCCGGTTTCTTCCGCGAATTTATCATCGCTTGTGACACCGTTAATATTGATGTAATTAAAAATGGTGCGGGTTCATCGATTAAAGGCTTAGAGTTAGCGTATACGCAAAACTATGACTTTTTACCGGGCGCATTATCAGGTTTAGGTGCAAGTATTAACTATACCTACCAAAAATCTGAGCAAGATGTTGAAGCTATAGGTACAACAGGCTTTTTTACTCAGCCATTACCAATGCCATATACACCAATGCACTCAGCGAATACTACCTTATTTTGGGAACAAGACGGCTTTATGGTGCGTTTAGCTCATCGCTGGACCGACGAGCAACTTGTTGATGACGGCTTAATTGGTGGTGCAACATGGCAAGACAGCTCAGGCCGTTTTGATATCAGCTCAAGTTATGAATATAGCAAAAATATTATGTTTACGTTCCAAGCGACTAACTTAACTGATGAAACGCGTCGTATTTTTTATACCGCGAAAGAATCTAGAGCATGTAGTGATTGTACTGACATAGTGCTTGATGAAGGTAATGCGCTTGATAACGACTCAATTACACGTGACAGAACCACGGCAGTCTACCGCACAGGTCGCCAGTTCCGTTTTGGTGTTCGCGTTAATTTCTAAGAGCTGATCAATACAAACCTAAACCCATATTAATTTGGTTACCTAATAAAGGTAGCCAAATACAAAAGAAATTTTGGAGAAGTAAGATGAAAACCCACTTACTAAAAATGACAATAATTGCTGCAACGTTATCAAGTGTATTAACTGCTTGTGGCAGTGCAGACAAAGGTAAAGATTATAACTTTTCAAGTGAAGAACAAGTTAGCTTTACAACTGAAAGTATTCAAGCCACGCTTATGGAAGGCAGTGGCGCTGTTGAAGTTGACTTATTAGCAGGAGCTATGGTCGGTGATACACCGCTATCTGGCTCTAATATGACAGTGTATATTTCTGAAATGGTTTTCCCATCTGAAGATGAGACAGTACCAGCTAAGTTTTATACTTATCAATCACCGTCAGTAGGTGTTGGTAACCAAACTATTTCACCATTTAAACTATCAGCGGATAGCACTAAATTAATTGTTAATACCGACGCTTTTGATTACCCAAGTGCATCAGTACATAACAATGCATGGCGCAGCAGTCTCCATGAGTGTGATGCCTCAGATAATAATAGTGGTTTTACTAACGGACAAGACCGAGCAATTATTCCTACGCCTGACGGACTCATTGATAATCCAGCTTCAGTTACTTATAACATTGAGTATGTTGTTGATACTGGTTTTGCTTTAGCGCCAGGTGAAGCACCGGCACGTAGAATGTTGTCATTAACTATTAATGCTGCGGATGATTTAGTTACGGCTGTTGCCGCCGCTAATATTGAATTACCTGCGGGTGGTACGGCGCAATTAGTTGCCCAAACGACACCGAGTTTCGCTTGTGGTGATTTATCACTGAGCTACGCAGTGGCTGATGAAGCGGTTGCCACTGTTGACGCAAGTACAGGTGAAGTCACCGGTGTTGGCCAAGGAACAACAGAAGTTACGATTACTCATGTTGGTACCGGTATGTCAACTACTGCTGATATCACGGTTACTTCTGGTTTTACCTTGGCAATTACTAATCAGCCAAAAGATAATCTAGGTTCACCAACACAAATGAAAGAAGTGCCTGCTTGTACCATGACAGGTATTGCGGTTGAGCCTTCAAACGCTGCTGGTCCATTAACAGGTGATTATACTTACAACTGGACATCAAGTAGTACTGATGTGGCTTTTGATAGTGAACATGCAAACGGTTTTGGCGCGACAGGTATGTTTAGTACCGGTATGTCAAACCCTGCAGACGTTGATAATTTACCAACAGCTGATTTAACTGTTGGTTATTTAACGGGGGATACGGGTAGTAATGACTCAGCAGATACCGCTGATAAATCAATCGAAGTAACCGTTAAACCTAATGTTGCTTGTAACTCTGTTATGGCAAATGCACCTTTGCCTGCCAGTACCTTTGATAATACCTTTGATACATCAGGTGTAGCAGATGATCGATTTATTTTTGTATCAATAAACCCAGGATATGGTCCTACAGAGCATAAAGCTACTGCAGGTATAAATGGTAGCGGTGCAATATCATTTACTCGAAATGCAAATGCATTACCTGCTGATGCTGTTGCCGGTGTTAATCTTATGGATTGGACGTCAGGACCCACGGCACGCAGCTTTTTTGCAAGACATTTTGGAGAGTTCCCAGAAGTTCATGGAAAAACTTATAAAACAGCCATTTGGGCTAAGGTGATTAAAGCAGATCCTAGTAACACAGGCGATGTAACTATCACCCACCATGTTTTACCTTGGCTTGTTATTGATGGCGGAGATAGACCACCAAAACGTCAAATTGGTCCAAACTTTAAAGGTACAATTCCAGCTTCGGCAAATGGCGAATGGGTTTACATTGAGTTCAAAAATATTGGATGGAGTGGCGGTGTAGCTGAAGATTCATTCACTATCCCTATTACTTGGCTACACAAAAATGGCAATCCAAATGCTGATTCAACAGTAGTGCCAGAGTTTTACTTTGATGGCTTATCTGCAGGCGATGAAGTGTTAATTGATGAATATTCAATCATTGAATAAACAGTAACTAACGACTGAATCTAGATAAAAGCCACCACCAAGGTGGCTTTTTATCTTAAAAATTTTGAGTATTAAGCAAAAACACTAAGCGCTGTGTTAGCAGTTAATAATTATGCTGGATGAGTTAAATATAAGATTGTACCAATTCATTAAGCCTTGGTTGTTTCGCTTAATACTTACTTTTTCACCCTATCATCACTTATTGTAAAAAGTGGTAGAGGTAATTACATGAATACTTATAAATTAGCTTTGTTGTTAGCGGCGATTGGCGCCGTAGGTCAAAATGTTTACGCCAATATTCCTAATGGTTTTGAAGCGGGTCAGCTGCGCTGGCAATTAAAAGGTAATCGGTCGGATGAGTTTAATGGCCAAGCCCTTGACGAGAAAAAGTGGGAGAGTGCACCTAAAAGCTTAGTTGTCGGAGCGTGGACCTTTGATCAAAACAATAGTTATGTACAAGATGGCAAGCTGAATATTAAAGTCACACAAGAAACTCATAGCCGTCAATTCCCTGATATTTGTCAAGGCGGTAAAAAAGTCGACCGAGAAATATATTATAAATCCGGTGCGGTAAAAAGCTTTGCCGATGGCGTTTATGGTTTTTATGAAGCGCGAATGAAAGGGGTTAAGATTTTTCCTGGTTTGAGCCCTGCCTTTTGGTTATTTAGTGATGGGCATCCATATTCGGATAGAAATATTGAAGGCTCGGTTGATTACAGCGAAATTGATATTGTTGAGTTACAACAAGCGGATTGGCATGGCCCAGGTAAAGATGATGCTGATGCCATTAATGTCATGGATCATAACCTTCATGCCCGTGTTATCGGCAAAAATGGCAAGGTACAATGGCGGCGTCCAAAGCCATTTCCTGAAGCGCAACTACTTAGATATGACGCACCTTTTGATCCTTCAGAAGGTTTTCATACCTATGCAGTTGAAAACCGAAAAGACAAAATTTCTTGGTATGTTGATGGTAAGTTGATTGGTGAAAAACCGAACTTGTTTTGGCACCGGCCAATGCATGTGATTTTTTCGATGGGGTTAAGACGCCAGTTTATTAACTACAATGCTCAGTGCCAGCGCGCCGATCCGAATCCAAGTCAGGTAACCAGCGAAGGCTTTCCTGAAAATGCGACCATGCAAGTTGATTATATTAAAACATGGCAAGCTTTACCGTCGATGTGGCTAGATAACAGGCAAGCACTGCAACAAAACCAGTATCAAACGTCTGAAGACCTTAAGCTTCAGTTGAGTTATCACGGCGGTAGTAATGACCATGTCGTATTGGCTAAACATCGAGGAATTAAAGTGAACTTGTTAGAAAAAAACAAGGATGGCTTGGTTCGTGTTGTACGCTCCGTTAATGATGAAAGCGCAGCGCTTGAAGCGCATAAATATGCCGGCAAGCTTAATGTATCGATTCCATTAGCGGGGGTAATGCCATCGCATAAGCTAGCATTAGGGCATTATTATGCGGTAAATGCGGTTTTTACGTCATCTAATGGCAAGGATATTTTTCTGGCAAAGCCAGTAGAAAATATAATCGTAAAATAATTAGAAGCTAGAGGCTAGAGGCTAGAAGCTAGAAGCTAGAGGCTAGAAGCTAGAAGCTAGAGGCTAGAAGCTAGAGGCTAGAAGCTAGAAGCTAGAGGCTAGAAGCTAGAAGCTAGAGGCTAGAAGCTAGAAGCTAGAAGCTAGAGGCTAGAGGCTAGAGGCTAGAGGCTAGAGGCTAGTGGCTAGTGGCTAGAAGCTAGAGGCTAGAGGCTAGTGGCTAGTGGCTAGTGGCTAGAAGCTAGAGGCTAGAGGCTAGAGGCTAGAGGCTAGAGGCCTGTCTCTTGATCACAAGTCGAGTTCCTTCATAAAAGCATAGGACTCGACTAAAAACATTAATTTTACCCAGCCA